>JAZOAL010000140.1:0-15586 GCA_045595425.1 Eubacteriales bacterium | reverse complement strand
AAGTTAGTTTATGCTTAAACACCTTTGTCGGTATTGCTCAGATATCGTAATCATAGACGGGGCTTCTACTCATCCGTCGCTCCGCGCCACCTTCCCTGCTAGGGAAGGCTTGCGTTCGTACATCTAAATTTGTTAACTCGTCACTCTACAAACAGCGCGACAAATTATTGTTTAACATGCACTTTAGTTGTTTTTCAAAAGTTAGTTTCGAATAAAAACAAAAACGGCTCACCGAGCCGTTTTGTTCTTATTGATTTAATTTGCTTATAACGATTGAGAGCGCTGTTACGGCGGCGGTACTGCGCTCGGCGGCGCGAATCTCAAACACCTTTAAAGAGCTCTGCTCATTTACAAACGAAGTCATCATCGAAGAGAGGTCGCCGAAGCCAAAAAAGGTCAAAAGATCGCAGGAAATGCTCTCTTTAATAAGATCAAATGTTCCGTGATCCAAGCCTTCGGGTTCACATTTATCCTTTATCAGCTTAGGTATCCCTTCCGAAAGACTGTATATCAAATTCATAACCCGAACAGAGGCTTCGCTGTCACCGTTTGAAGGCAGCGCAGTAAACGCCGCTTTTGTCATGTCCACATTTGAAATATATGACACCTGCGTTTCCTGCATTTTCGGCATTGGCAGAGCCGCATAAGGAGAGGTGGCATCAGCAAGAGCTTCAAGCTCGGCAATGCTGACGACCGTGAAGATTGGAGAAGCTGAAGCAGAGCTTATTTCTTCATGCGATTCATCTTCGCCGTTCACAGAAATGCCGTAAAGGGACATAACCGAAGCAAAAATATCGCTGTTTGTGCCTCCGAAATCAGCCGCAAGGGGCTCGTCTGTCACTTCATCGCGATCAAAGAAATGTCCGTCTCCTCCAAAGAAAAGCGCGAGCGCGTCCTCGGCATCCGCCCGAATGAAGGATGATTGGGGCAGTATAACCTCGGAGGCATTAAGGCTTGCAAGACCTGCCGCATATTTAAGCATCAGATCATATGTAAATTTTCCGTTTTTAGCTATTTCAAAGATATCCGAATCGCTGCCCGTGACCTTTGACAGAAGATCTCGGTTGACCATTACCGCGCTTGTACTGCGAAGAAGTGAAGGGGTTGCATCGCCTGCGGCGAGAAAGCTTCTGCCGCCAAGCGAGAGCTCTGAAATCACCTCGGTGTAATAGCCCTTTGCCGATGAATCAAAGCCTGCAAGGGATTCAAGGTCACAAAGAGCTCCCGCTGTAATCAGAGAAGCCGATGATGGCGCACTCAAAACAAGCATATCGTGATCTGATTCCCCCGACAGCATCGAAACGGTTGATCGCGTGACGATATCGGGTTCTTCCTCTTCCGTCAGAGTTATGCCGTATTGCTGGGAAAGAAGCGAATTTCGCTCATAAACCGTTTTGCTCATGATATCCGGAGCATCGGCATTTGAAAAAAATACATCACTTACATTGCTTTCACGCAAGATTTTGAATTCCGAAGGCAATTCGGAGATATCCCCAAGCTGCGGTGCAGAGTCGGCAGGGGGTATTACTTCCAGAGAGGAAAAGGAAATTTCACTTTCGCTATCGATCTGACTATCACCCGAAGAGCTGCAGGAGGAAAGAATGACCGACATCAAAACCGAAAGCAACATTATGAAAGGTAAAACTGCCTTTTTTATAATAAACTGTCTGGTTTTTAAATTCATAGGCGGCTTGCCTCCTTATTTATAGACCCTTGGAACTCTGCCTGAAATAAGGCAGAGACATTCATAATCTATCGTTCCGGCACGGTCGGCAAGATCATACAGCTGTGAGGGCACTTCTCCGAAAAGGGTGACTGTATCACCTACCGTTGCGGATTTTCCTGTTATATCTATCATGCACTGATCCATGCAGATTCTGCCGATGATGTTCGCTTCCTCCCTGCCGTTTTCGGCATCGATGCTGACCTTTGCTCCGCTGAAATCACGAACAAATCCGTCGGCATATCCTATGGGTATGGTTGCGAGAGTTCTTTCCTCTTCCGAAGAAAAGCTTCCGCCGTAGCTTACACTTTCATGCGGCTGCAGAGTGTGGATATGGGAGATCACGGTTTTCAGGCTCATGACCGGGCGCAGCCCTTCGAGATCCGCGTAGGCAGAGGGGCGTGCACCGTAAAGAAGGATGCCTTCGCGCACCCCGTCAAGATGAAGATCGGGATATCTGACAGAAGCCGCGCTGTTTGAAACATGCAAAAACGGAATCTTCAAGCCTTTTGCCCCAAGGCTTGAGTTTACTTTTGCGAAACGCTCATATTGCTTCAGAGTCATGTCCTGATCAGCCTGCACACATTCATCCGCCTTTGCAAAATGGGTAAACATACCTTCAAGGACAAGATTACCGAGTGCCGAAATTTCGTAAATATCCTCTGATGCCTGTGCGATCGACCGATCATCCTGCGCTACAAAGCCCAGTCGGTTCATACCGGTATCAAGCTTTATATGGGCGCGGACCTTGCAGCCCTGTTTTGCGGCTTCATCATTAAGAGCGGCGGCATATTCGGGTGAAAAGACCGTTTGAATGATATCGTTTGCCGCGAGAACCCCGGCAGAATATGGCAGAGTGTAGCCGAGAATGATAATGTCGGCTCTTTTTCCGAGCTTGATGCAGATATTTCGAAGTGCCACAGCCTCTTCAATGCAGGAAACTGCGAAAAAATCACAGCCCTCTTCAAGGAGAGCTCCTGCGCAGCTATCAGCACCGTGACCGTAAGCATCCGCCTTTAAAACGCAGATAAGGCGTGGCGTCCCCTTGTTTGAAACGCGGCTTTTGATCAATCTGTAATTATGCCGCAGTGCCCCAAGATCTATCTCCGCCCATGTTTTGTGGCGGCTGTATATGGGCAGACTTGAATATAATTTATATGTATCGTTTTTCATATCATCATCTCCGTTTTATAGAGTATATCATATTATATGAAAAAAATCAAGACAGGTGCGCTCACAGAAATTTCATGACTATCTCTGCGATCAGAACCGCCATGCAGGCAGAGGATGCAACAGTGATAAGACTTTTTTCAAAATAAGCTACCGCCAAAGCTGCCGCAAAGCCGATCACGGCAGAGGGGACGCTGTCTGTGGAGTAGAAAACGGCAGGCACGGTCATGACTCCGAGCACGGCATAGGGTATGTAATAAAGAAATGAGCGAACAAACCGATTCTCGAATTTTTTGCGAACCAAAACAAGGGGGAGCATGCGCACAAGATATGTGACTCCTGCCATAACGATGAGATAAGGAAGAAACTCACTAAATTTAAGCATTTTCCTTTACCTCCTCTTCGCTGCTGTTTTCGGTGGGGATCGGTGCGGCTGCCGCAAAGACAAGGCTTATCGGCACGGCGCAGATAATGATAACAAAGCCTGCGGAGATGCTTCCAAGGGCGGGAATATATTTAAACGCACAGCCAAGAGCTGCCGCCGCGAGAATACATAAAGCGGTTGCCCTTTGCTTTTTTGCCGCGGGAACGAGTATCGCTATGAACATACCGTAGATCGCGATACCGAGAGCGGAGATCACCATCTCGGGGAGTATATTGCCCGCAATGGCACCGAGAAGAGTGCCGCCGCTCCAGCCGATATAAGGCATCAAAATGAGCCCGTAAAAATATTTTTTCCCGAGGGTTGTGGGCTTTGAAGCCGAAACGGCAAATATCTCATCGGTATTGCCGAAGGCGATGAGAAAACGGTGCCGCAGCTTAACGCTCTCTCCGAGCTTTTGCGAGAGGGAGACAGACATCAGAGAATAGCGCAGATTGATGATAAGCTGTGATGTGGCAAGCTCAATAAATGAGCCCCCCGAGCAGATTATGGGAACGCCTGCAAGCTGACCTGCCGAGGTCAGATTAGTCATGGAAATGAGGAGCGCCTCTATTATAGAGAGCCCGGAGCCGACGGCAAAGATGCCGAAGGCGAAGGAGACCGAAAGATATCCGAGAAATATCGGGATTCCGTTATGCAGTCCCATTCTAAAGCTGTTATTTTCAGACATAGACAAAGCCTTCTTTATAAAGTTTTTTAGATTCTTAAAGATTTTTTCAAAAAGTTTTTAAGTTGCTGTGCGCGATTATTTTCCATTTTACTCCTGCTTAAATGTCGAAAACCGTCTCTTTCGCATATACTCTACCGAGGAGGTGTTTTTATGAATTATAATCCATGCTGTGCATCAAAAGATTATCTCCGCGCAGCTTATTGCATTATTGAAGATCTCATATATGCCGAGGCACGGGTAAAAACAAACGAATGTGTTTCGGAAAATTTTGTTGCCCTTATGGCAGGTCATCACCGTGCGGCTATCGCCCTTTCGGAAAATCTGCTTGAATATTCCACCTTTGAGCCCATAAGGGATATTGCAAGAATAATTGTGACAACACATAACGACCGCATTAAAAGGATGCGCATGGCTCTGCGCCGCTGCAAAGGAGGAAACAGCCCAAGGGACGAATGGGAAGAATACATGGCGCACACAGAGCGCATATGCGGCAGAATGACCGAGGAGATGCGCCATGCCGAGATCGGTGAAAGGATAAACTGTGATTATATCAGGCATATGATCCCCCTTCTTGAGGGGGGAGTGAGAATGGCGGAAAACGCCCTTGGCTATGGTATTTGCAATGCGCTTGTTCCCTATGCCAGAGATATCGTTGAATCGCACAAGCGGATGATATCCGCCCTGCAGAAGCTCATATGTATGATCTGCGGATGATCATTTGCCTGTGAGAATACCAAGGCAAGGCTCGATAACGAGTCCGTCCCTAATGGGAGTTGCGAAATTCTGGGAAAATTCGGTGACCTTGCAAACAAAATCCGATGCAAATCCGACCGACTCTCCGAAATCCTCACCGGAAAGCATCCTGCCAAGCAAAACCGAGGCGAAAACGTCTCCCGTGCCGGGATAGGCTCTCGGCATAAGGGGAACGCTGTGGAAAAAGAGCTCCTTTTTATCCTTTTCCGCGGCGGCGCTTATTATGATGGGGGCGTTATTTTCCGAATAGGCGGAAATTCCCGTTATCACAGCCTTGCCGCAGCCGAAATTTGAGATCAGCTTTTCTGAGAGATATCCTGCCCTCTCCTTGGCTTCTTTTTCGCTCATGGGGTGGGCGGGATATTTTTCGAGTGTGAGAAAACAAGCCTCTGTGAGATTCGGCGTGATCAGATCCGCGCCAAGGCAAAGACGGTTCATACCCTTCATGAGCTCATTATCATATGTAGAATAAGGCTCTCCGTCGTCACCCATAACGGGATCAACGGCAATGAAAGCCTTTTTGCCGTCGTTTTTGACCGAAAAGTCCTTCAGAAAACCGATAAGCATATCGATCTGATCCGCGCTTCCGAGAAAACCGCTGTAAATGGCGTCAAAATCAGTGCCGATGGACTTCCAGTGAGCGGAGATCTGCCCCATATGATGGGTAAGGTCTTCAAAAAACATATTTTCAAAGCCTCCCGTGTGGGTAGAGAGTAGAGCTGTGGGAAGGGGAACGGTCTGTATGCCCATTGCGGAAAGGACGGGAATTATGACGGTCAGCGCACAGCGGCCGAGACAGGAAATATCGTGCACCGCCGCCACGCGGTTTATTTGTTTTCTCAGTTCACCCTCTGCCCAAAAGGACGGGTGATCTTCATATCTGTTCATAGAGGAACCTCCGGTTGATATCAGCCCTTGCGGCAAAATCTTTTTATATATCCGATCAGTGAAAAAATGCAAAAAACGGCGGCATTGGCAGCAACTATCGCGGCACCTGTGGGCAGAGAGAAAAGGCAGGATGCCGAAATACCGACAAAGGCACAGAAAACGGACAGGAGCGCAGAGCAAACGGCGACTCCCTTAAATGAGCCGAAGAGACGCATTGCCGTAAGCGCGGGAAAGATTATCAGCGCGGAGATGAGCATTGCTCCGATAACTCGCATGCCAACCGCTATCGTAACAGCGGTAACTATAGCCGTAGCGGTTTTGTAGAGCTCGCCGCGCAGCCCCGATGCCTTTGCAAAATTTTCATCGAAGGTAACGGCAAAAATCCGATTGAAGAAAAGAAGATAAAATACCAGCACCGCCGCCGACAGGATCACCGAAAGGATAACGTCCCCTTTCTCCATTGCGCTCAGCGAACCAAACATATAACCGGTAACATCGGTATTCATGCCGGTCGTAAGAGAGATTGCGATAACCCCCACCGCCATAGAAACGGTTGAGATCATTGCAATGGCGGCATCGCCCCCCATGCGGCTGTTTTCGCTGACTCTGAGGAGAAGTATTGCCGCAATTATAACTATCGGCACCGAAAAAGCCAGCGGAGACGCTCCGAGAACTGTTGCCAGCGCAAGCGAGCCGAAGGCAACATGAGAAAGTCCGTCACCTATCATACTGCATCGGCGAAGTACCAGCGACACCCCGAGAAGGGATGCGCAAAGAGACACAAGTCCTCCCACAATGAAGGCGCAGATCACAAATTTATAGGAAAAATATGATGCGAGTGTTGAAAAGAGCTCAAGCATTTTCTCCACCCCCTGCAAATCTGCCGAAATCGGGGGACTTTTGGTAGTCCTCCTTCGTGCCGAAAAATTTTACCGAGCGGTCAAGGTGCAATATCTTCGTGGCATATCGCATTGCCGCCGAAAGATCGTGAGAGACCATGATAACTGTCATTTTTTCCTCACGGTTCAGCTTTTCTATCATTTGATACATTTCCTTTGTAACCAGAGGATCAAGACCTGCAACAGGCTCATCGAGAAGGATCATTTTTTCTGCCGCGCAAAGGGCTCTTGCCAGGAGAACGCGCTGCTGCTGTCCTCCCGAGAGATCGCGGTAACAGCTTTTGGCAATACCAGAAATGCCCATTTTCTTCATGTTTTTCTCCGCTTTTTTCCTGTCAGCGGCACTGTAAAACGGCGCAAAAGAGCCTCTGCCCAGACAGCCCGAGAGAACCACCTCGCGCACCGTTGCGGGAAAATCGCGCTGAACATTTGTCTGCTGCGGCAGATATCCGATCTCTCCGCGTCCAAGCCCTGCTCCGAAGATTATCTCACCGCCGGAAGGTTTTTTCAGAGAAAGAAGCGCTTTTGCAAGGGTGCTTTTTCCCGAACCGTTTTCTCCGATAATGCACAGATAATCGCCTGCGTCAAGCGTGAAGCTTGCGTTTTCCAAAACCGTGCGCCCGTCATAGGAAAGGCTCACATTCCTACATTCTATTTGATGTTTACTTAAAATATTGTTTTTCAATTTCCGATTGCCTCCTCAAGGCTTTCGAGATTTTTTCGCATCAGAGCGATATAGCCGACGCCGTTTTTTATATCATCCGCGCCTGCCATGTGGCAGGAATAGAGCCGAAGAACCTCTGCGCCCACCTCGTCCGCAATGGTTGCGGCGAGCTTTTCGTTTGAAAAATCAACCGAAAAAACGATGCTTGCCTGTGTATTTCTCGCGGTCGTGATCACCTCCGCTATCTCCGCCATTGAAGCCTCTGTGCTTGAAGAACATCCGCGGAAGGGTGAGATATATTCAAATCCGTAATCATGCGCCAGATATAGAAACGGAAAGCGGTCGCCGAATATGAGAGGCTTGTCCGCTTTTTCTCCGAGAGATGTGAGGTCATTGTCAAGAGCTGTCAGCTCAGCGATATAAGCCTTCGCGTTTGCCAGATATATCTCCGAATTTGAAGGGTCAAGCTCACAGATCTTTTCTACAAGAGCGTTTACTATAGCTATGGCGTTTCTCGGCGATGTCCAGACATGCTCGTCATGCTCATGGTCATGCTCTTCACCGTCAGTGTGATCGTTGTCTTCATTGCCGTGACCGCTCTCGGTCTCAAGCAATGGAACCATGTCCATCAGAGCCATAATCTTTTCTCCCTCTTTGCCGGTGCTCGCAAGAAGCTTTTGGGCCCATGCCTCGGATTCACCGCCAACCCATATGAAAAGATCGCTTTCATTTATCGAAAGAATGTCAGATGGCGTTGGCTCATATGAATGAGGCTCACTGCCGACACCGAGAAGCATGCTTACCTTTGCATCGGTGCCTTCGGTTATTCTGCAGGCAAAATCATATTGCGGAAACACCGTGGCAACAATGGTCAATCCATCAGCCCCTTCGCCTTTCGATTCTTTCCCGCAAGCAGACAGAAGGCAGAAAAGCAGGAAAATCGAAAACAATATAACTATAAATCTTTTTAACATTTTTCTTCCTCTAATTTTTGATTCTGCAATTTTCACATTCGCCGTAAAGCATTGAAATGCCGCTGTTTATCTTGAAGCCATGCTCGAAGAGTATGTGACATAGCAGATCATCGCTTTTTTCACATTCGAGATGGTAAACTCTTCCGCATTCGGTACACTTCATATGAAAATGGTGCTCGCAGCCGCCGTCTCCGCGGGCACACTGATAAAGATAATTGGAATCCGAGCCATCGCGGAACCGGCGCAAAGCTCCCTCCTCATACAGCCTTGAAATAAGGCGGTATACCGTACTTTTTCCCGGAGTCTTTCCCCCTGATAGCTCAACAATATTTTCAAAGACCTGTTCGGTCGTGAACTGTCTGTCGGGATTGGCGCGGAAAAAGCCCATAATGGCTTCTCTTGCCGCAGTATTGTATCTTACGAGTGCCATAACACACCTCCAAAATGAGAACGGTTCTCATATTGTAGCATATAAAGCTCCATTTGTCAACAC
Source organism: Eubacteriales bacterium (assembly GCA_045595425.1). Lineage (GTDB taxonomy): Bacteria > Bacillota > Clostridia > Oscillospirales > CAG-272 > SIG710. Next base: position 6,910 of record JAZOAL010000140.1, on the reverse strand, counting down.
TTTTGGAAAAACAAGTGCACATTATAAACGATGACCTGGGCTTTGCCTGCCGCAAAACCAACAAAAAAACAGACACGGGCAAACCGCGCCTGTGTCTGTTCTTCAGATCAGCTATACATATTGTTTTGGGACATATATTTATAAAGCTGCTCTCCGTGCTGCTGCTCTTCAGCTTGAATATGGTTCAGAGTTCGTCTGTTTTCGGGAGAGGAAAATTCAAAAACGCTCACATCATAAATGCTCGATGCGTGCTTCTCAGTTGCAAGCATATCGGTGCAGAGAAATGCGTCATGCTTTCTGTCCTCCTCATTTTCATAGGCATAGGAAGAGGTGTTCTGATTATTGGAATTTCCGATTGTCTGAGGCATCACGGGAGTCTTTCCCTCCATCATTTCATTGATCGTTCTCAGATGCTCTCTCTCGGTCTGTGCCATGTCGCTGAAAAGCTGTGCCAGCTCTGTGCTTTTTGCCTCTGAGGAATAACGGGTGTATTTGTCAATGCAGAGCTGCTCCTGACCCTTAAGATCCTTTAAAAGTCCGTTTTCTTTTGTGGTAAGTGTGTTCATAAACTTCTCCTTAACATTTGTCTTGCCGCTCTCGCGGTGCTGTTTTAATTTTTTCCATCAACTTCTGCCGTTATTCATTAAAAAATTTATAAATTGTATTGAACTTTTTGTGCTGTTGTGTTATAATAAAAGTATCTGTATGCGTTTGAAAATTTAACCCGTTTAAAAACGGTTTACGGAGGAATATATTTTGGAAGAAACACTAAAGCTGAGATCGGGCGCTACCATACCGCTCCTCAAAAAAAGCGACCCGGATTTCCGCAAATATCTGACCCGCACCACGCTATCCCAGCTCCATCTGCTGCCGGGAGGCGACCCTGTTGCATTCAGCTATTCACCCGACAGCCGGGACGTTGTCTTTTATTTCGACCCCCTTTTTGTAAAGGAAGCTCCGGCGGAGGCTTGGTACGGTCATAACTCGGGAGAGACCATGACGCTTCCCAGCGGCAATGTCATTGAAAGAATGGGCACAAGAAGAGCCGCCGAAAACGGTTTTTACTCCCGCGACCGACTTGAGCAGATGTATTATAAGCCGATAGAAGAGCCTGTTGCATATACCGTTAAGGCAAGCGGAGAGACCGTTTGGTTTTATGACAAAAAAACAGCACTGCGCCTGCCGATGATGTGCGTTAAATGCGGCAAAAACATTCGGTATAAGCATAAGCTCTGCGAAGATTGCTATGAGGAAGAAATGGCGATCCGCCGCGCTGAAGGCGAGATCCACAGAAACGCTTTCTATGGCATGGATCCTAAAAAAATCCTCTTTTTTGACCTTGAGCTGACGGGATTTTATGCAAGAGATGAGATAATCTCTATCAGTATCGTTAACGGCGCCGGAGATCTGGTGATGAACACTCTTGTAAAGCCCGACCACACCAGGAAGTGGAAGAAGACCGAGAAGATCCACGGAATAACCCCCGAAATGGTTGAGGATGCGCCTCTGCTTGCGGATCTGATACCAACCATCAAGGAGCTTTTCGAAGGCTGTGACCGCCTTATCGCTTACGGCGTTTCAACCGATTACAGTCATATCAAGTATATCTATGATACCGAGGAGGAGCAGGAGGCTCTGCACGAAAAGGTGCGCTGCTGTGCAAACGAATTTGTCCGCTACGCGCACGAAAACCGCCCGGATATCGTGCACGCCAGCCTCATAGACGCGATGGAATGCTTCGAAATCGAATGGCAGGGCGTGCCTCACAGCTCTCTGGCAGATACATATGCCTGCGCCGCTGTTTGGGACAGACTGTTCCCCAATTATTATAAAAGCGAGGAGTAAATAAAATATGTTTTTCGACAAGCTTTTCGGCACGGACAGACCCGCGCCGCCTCAAACAGAAAATGTCAAGCTTCTTTTAACGGTCTTCTCCCCCGAGGAAAAAGCCGTTATTGAAAGTATACTTCGCAGTGAAAGCATCCCCTATCTTGCCCGCGAAAGAGGTGCAGGAGAGGTCGTGCGCATAGTTATGGGCTCCGGTGCCGCTCTCGGATGCGATATCTATGTTGATGAAAACCGCTATGAAGAAGCCCTTTCCCTGATATCTCCCGAAGAAATACCGGACGAGCTCCCCGAGAGCGGTTCGGAAGAAGTCTGAAAACAGAAGGACAAACAAATGAAGGAAATTTTTCTTTGCAAATGCGGTGAGATCGTGCTCAAGGGCGCAAATCACAGCTATTTTGAAAACGCCCTTATCAAAGAGCTTAAATTCCGCCTGCGTACCTATGGCAGCTTTAAGATAAGCCACTCTCAAAGCACGGTTTATGTTGAAGGCACAAATGACGATGTGGATCTCGATGCGGTTTTTGACGCGCTCACACGCGTTTTCGGTATCGTGACCATAGAGCGTGCCGCGGTTGCCGAAAAGGACATGGATAAAATAAAAGAGACCATTCGCGAATATATACCCCGTTTTCTTTCCGACAAAAAGACCTTTAAGGTCGAAGCGAAGCGCGCCGATAAACGCTTTCCGCTGAAGTCTCCCGATATCGCCGCTCAAAGCGGAGGCGCAGTCCTTGCGGCTTGCAATCATCTGCGCGTAAATGTCAAAAAGCCCGATGTTGTGGTTCGCGTTGAGGTGCGTGAAAACGCCGCCTATATCAGCGCCGGCTCCTTCAAAGGGGCAGGCGGTATGCCGGTTGGCACAAACGGCAAGGGGATGCTTCTGCTCTCGGGCGGAATCGACTCCCCCGTTGCCGGCTATATGATGGCAAAGCGCGGCGTTAAGATCGAGGCGGTTCATTTTGAGAGCTTCCCCTATACCAGCGAACGCGCCAAGGAAAAGGTTCTTGAGCTTGCAAGGTTAGTTACCCGTTATTCGGGCAGTATGCTCGTTCATGTAGTGTCCCTCACCCGCGTGCAGGAGGAGCTTGCCAAAAATTGCGATGAGGAGTATTTCACCCTCCTTCTCCGCCGTTATATGATGGCGATCGCAGAAAAGCTTGCCCTTAAAAACGATTGCCTTGCCCTTATCACGGGCGAAAGCGTCGGTCAGGTCGCTTCCCAGACCATGCAGGCTATCGCCGTGACAAATGCCACGGTTTCAATGCCCGTTTTCCGTCCCTGCATCGGCATGGATAAGGAGGAGATCGTTCAGATAGCGCGAAAGATCGATACCTTTGAGACCTCCATTCAGCCATATGAGGACTGCTGTACTGTCTTTACTCCCCGTCATCCCAAAACAAAGCCCGAGCTTGCCAAGGTCATTGAGCAGGAGGGAAAGCTTGACTTTAAAGCCCTTGTAAATGAGGCTGTTGAAAATGCGGAGCAGGTCTATATACCGGCTGATATCTGAAAAAGTTAACTTTTAATTAAGGAGCTCCCTATGGCAGAGATGGAAAAACTTAATATTCCTTATCCTGTCATTGTTGAAGGAAAATACGACAGGCTCAGGCTTATCAGCGTTATAAATGCTCAAATATATACAACCGACGGATTCGGAGTTTTTTCAAAAAGCGAAAAGCTGACGATTTTGCGCACGCTTGCCGCAAAGACTCCCGTTATCGTTCTTACCGACAGCGACGGCGCAGGCTCGCTTATCCGCTCGCATATTACATCCGCTCTGCCAAAGGACAGGCTTATCCAGCTCTATATCCCGCAGATAAAGGGTAAGGAAAAGAGAAAAGCCGAGCCTTCAAAGGCGGGTACGCTTGGCGTTGAGGGTATGGAAAAGCAGCTTCTGCGATCCCTTTTTGAGCCCTATGCCGCAGAGAACGGAAAAAATCCGCAAGATGCGGACGCCTATGCCCGTTCTCTTGAAAATCCCCTTTCAAAAGCGGATTTCTACCGCGACGGACTCTCAGGCAGAGAGGACAGCGCGGCGGCAAGAGACGCTTTGGCTAAAAAGCTGGGCTTGCCCTGCTCCATGACGGCAAACGCGCTCCTTGCGGCACTGAAATTGCTCATTTCCTATGATGAATATTTAGAGCTCATGGGATCGGAGCGGAAAGGATCAGGCGAAGATTAAAATGCCCGAAAGGATCGATTCAAAAACCATTACCACCGCGGCTCTCGCTTATCTCGGCGACTGCGTTGTGGAAATGTGCGTCCGCACCCTTCTTGTGGAAGAGGGGCTCTCAAGCTCCCGTCATCTTAACGCCCAGGCTCTTAATTTTGTCCGCGCGCCCGAGCAGGCAGAGGCTATTCATAAGATCATTGATATTCTGACCGAGGAAGAGAACGCCGCATATCGCCGCGGACGAAACATCGGGCATACAAATACGCCCAAAAACTGCTCCGTTTCTCAGTACAGACAGGCAACAGGGCTTGAAGCCCTCTTCGGTTACCTTCATATTGAGGGCAGGCAGGATCGCATAAAAGAGCTTTTTTCGATCGCCTATGCCGATAAGATCGCGGCTCTGCGTGAAAAACAAGCCGCTTTATAAATTTTAACTAACCATAAAGGAGAATAAACATGGAAAACATCAATGTTAAAATAACGGTTCAAAACTACGGAGAGATAGAGCTTGAGCTTTATCCCGACAAAGCACCTATAACGGTTGAAAATTTTGTTAAGCTTGTGAAGTCAAATTTTTATGAGAATCTGATCTTCCACCGCGTTATCGAGGGCTTCATGATCCAGGGCGGCGGATATGACTATCTCATGAACGATACAAACGCGGCATCCATCAAGGGCGAATTTGCCTCAAACGGCTTTCCGCAAAACGATATAAAGCACACTCGCGGCGTTATAAGCATGGCGAGAACCATGATTCCCAATTCCGCCTCCTCCCAGTTCTTCATAATGCACCGAGATGCACCGCATCTTGACGGTCAGTATGCGGCATTCGGCAGGGTGACGAGCGGCATTGAGGTTGTTGACAAGATCGCCTCCGTTCCAACAAATTTCAGCGATTGCCCCGTAACTCCCGTTCTCATCGAAAAGGTCAAAATCATCTGATAATAATTTGACAAATAATTTTTATTGGATGTTCTCGGAAAATATTGACATGTATATCCGAATATGGTAAAATAGATACAGTAATCAGATAGGAGAACAATATGAAAAAACACCAAAGATTTTTGTCTTTTATTTTAATGGCAGTCTTTTCCGCTATTTTTTTCACCATGGCAGCTTCGGCGGAAATAGTTACAGGGCATATTGAAGATACCTACAACGAACAAATCACAGTCAATAATGACTGGACGTTTGACACAGACACCGGTCTTTTGACGATCAAGAGCATTAGCAATGATTATGATGAATATAACGAATGCGGTCGAGCAACATCTGCAAACGGCGGTTGGGTAAAATATAAAAGTGCGGTAAAAAAGGTCGTTCTTGACGGAGTTTTTAAAAAAATCACCTATGGCGCTTTTACAGACTACACGAGTCTTGAGGAAGTGGTCATAACCGCAGATATCGAACAGGTGAATTATAACGCATTCAGGGGCTGTACCTCTCTGCACACTATCTGGGTTGACGAATATATCAGAATTGAAGGAATGGCGGATCTGAGAAATGTTCCCACAATAGAGACGAAAATATTAATGGGAACGCAGATCAAAACCCTCTTTTCAAGTGCCGATGCGTCAGCCTCGATCGCCGTGGACGCTCTCCCCGACGGTCTTACAGAAATCTATGGAGCTGCAGGCTCGGTATTCGAGACATACGCAAGTGAGAAAGGCATCAAATACTCTGTCAGGGATTGGTATATTGATGTTGACATACTTTCAGACGGCAAAATTTATAATACCTTTTCCGTGCCCTTTGGCATGAAGCTGAAGGATCATTCTGCGGGCGAAAACGGAAGTGTAATCTGCCTTTTTGAGGACAAGGAATATACAAAAGTTTATGATAACACTCAGCATATAACCGAATCCCAAACCCTTTATGCAAAGGAAATATTGAGCTTTGACGGTTGGAGCGTCAGAATTAGAGACTATAAGGGTCTGAGAGCAGTATTTGAATATGATACGGTCAATTTCGGCGATAATGAGAAATTTGAAATTATAAAGGTTGGCGCAATTGCGGGAAAAAATGAATATGCGCTCAATGATTTTACCCTCGGGACAGAGGGCACGGAAATGCTCGTTGTATATGAAAACGGGAATAAGGTTGGCGCAACCCTTTCCGCTCCCGAAAACGGAAGGGTGAAATTCGCAATCTCGGCGGTCGGCTTTGAGGGAAGCGAAGAGGAATTTACCGAAAGAGCTCTGCAGAATATCGTTTTCCGCGGATTTGTCCTCATTCTCGATAAGCGGACAGGCGAGGAATATACATATTATACCGATGCAATAGGATCAACTCTTGCATTTGTGAGCAAGGAATATCTCGAAAGCAGCATCGCAGAACAACTGAATCAAGAGGAAAAGAATTTTGTCTTTGAAACGGTAAACCTTACCCGTGGTAAGGGCGAGGATGCGCGCTATGATAAGGAAACTCTCATGGAGCTGCTTACCGAAATATATAATGACAACGGAAAGCTTCTTGTGGGTGAACAGATAAACATGAATTCTTCCACCCCACAGAATGTTATAGCTCCTTTTGTTGAAGCAACAGGTGAGGTGCCTTCTATCATAGGCATGGATCTCTCCTGTTACGGTATAGATCTTATGACGACAACAGAGGAACACAGAACCAAATATCTCAAGGAGCTCATTGATTATTGCAGAGACGGCGGAGTCATTACCGCAAGCTCACATTTTTACAATCCAAATCCAATGAACACCGCTGCCAACTGCCGCGGTTATCTTGAGGAAGATATGTGGGAGGAGCTGCTGAAAGAAGGTACTGCCCTCAACCGTGTTTTCAAGCGCGAGCTGAATACTGACGCGGCTTTTCTGCGCGAGCTTGCAAACAATGATATACCGGTGCTCTGGAGACCCTTCCATGAAATGAACTTGG
>JAZOAL010000139.1:0-7273 GCA_045595425.1 Eubacteriales bacterium | reverse complement strand
GCAGCATACCTGCGATATAGCAGGTATGCTGCCGATCCTTTTGTTTAAATTCATCAATCAAGCCCGGCTTTGTTTTTTTAGTTATTCCTCTTTCTTTTTCATAACCGAGAGCGCTTCATAAACGCTTTTTATCGGTATAAGATCGATTCCGTCCACCTCGATTTTTCGTTTTTCGATATTTCTGTAGGGAATAATCGCTTTGGTGAAGCCGAGACGTGCTGCTTCGTGGATTCTCATTTCGATATTGGAAACCGCACGGCATTCGCCGGAGAGACCAAGCTCGCCTATGGCGATAACATCATCCGGGATGATCCTGTCAGTCAGGCTGGATATCATCGAGAGAGCGGCGGCAACATCCGAGGCGGGTTCATCAAGCCTCAGTCCTCCGATAACATTCATATATACATCGCTCTGATAGAATTTCAGCCCCAACCGCTTCTCAAGAACTGCAAGAATAAGACACATTCTGTTATAATCTATACCGTTTGCGGCACGCCTCGGAGCGGGGAAGGTCGTCTGTGCCACAAGTGCTTGTATCTCGGCAATGATCGGGCGGGTACCCTCCATGGTGCAAACCGCACAGTTGCCGGGAACATTTTTCGGTCTGCCCGCAAGAAGCATCTCGGAGGGGTTTTCTACCTCATCAAGTCCTTTGTCGGTCATTTCAAAAACGCCGATCTCATTTGTTGAACCAAAACGGTTTTTTATCGCTCTGATTATTCTGTAGGATTGATGACGCTCGCCTTCAAAATACAGAACAGCATCGACCATGTGCTCAAGCACCTTTGGACCTGCGATACCGCCCTCTTTATTTACATGCCCGACCAAAAGCATCGATATTCCTGCAGACTTTGCAAGGCTTATAAATGAAAGAGCAGATTCCTTTATCTGTGTGGTGCTTCCGGGAGCACTTGTCATTCTGTCGCTGTAAACCGTCTGTATAGAGTCAATGATAACAACATCGGGCTTCAGCTTTGAGATCTCATCGAGAATATTTTCAATATTGGTTTCTGTCAGAACATGCAGATTTTTTCCGCCGATACCGAGCCTTTTGGCGCGCAGCTTAAGCTGACCTCCGGATTCCTCTCCGGAGATATAAAGAACATTTCGTGTTTTACCGTGATTATCCGTATTGCCGAGCGCATCGGAAATCTGCATGAGAAGGGTCGATTTACCTATTCCGGGCTCACCCGAAAGCAGAACTACCGAGCCGTGAACAAGTCCTCCGCCCAGAACCCTGTCAAGCTCTCCAAGACCTGTTTCCGAACGCATATATGACGGCAGCTCCAAATCGTCAAATTTGACGGTGTGATTTGCGCTGCCTGTTCCGTTCATGGAAATTCTTTTTGGGGCAGATGATTTGGTTTCTGCCTCAACAACATCCTCGTGAAATGAATTCCAAGCTCCGCAGGAGGGGCATTTTCCCATCCATTTGGGACTTTTGTATTCACATTCTTCGCATATATAAATAGTCTTTATACCTTTCATATCTGCCTCCGCAAAAATATTTGTGATGTGCAATTCAAACAATAATTTAGCAGCATGGGGCGCCGCCCCACGCCCCGCTAAAGATCTTTTTGAAAAAAGGTCTTTAGAATCCCAAAAACTTTAAATATTAAGGTTTTTTCTTTTAAAGTTTTGGGGTTCTTAGGGGCTTTTTCAAAAGCTCCTAAGCCGCCGGAGGCAAGGATAAATTATTGTTTATTGACACGAACTTGAGATTCTAAGCAACTTTATTACATTTAGTATAACACAACATTAAAAAATTTGCAATAAAAATCTTATATACATTCTATTGGGGCAATATGTCGATTAGTATTGATTCTTATCGGAATATCTGTTATAATTATAAAAACACAATGTTGACGGAGGCTCACATGAAAACCGCAGAAAGAAATATTGGCTTGGATCTTGTGCGTTTTACTGCAATAATTCTTGTTCCCGTGCTTCATTCATTTGCATATATCCCTATGCTCGATTCGGATTCCCTTAGCTTAAAATGGTGTTTCTTTTTAGCACTTCACTATCTTTCGCTTATATGCGTACCGCTTTTTATGATGCTTTCGGGAAGTCTCATGAGGCAAAAGACCTTGTCGGAAAAATACTATGCAGGCTTACTTAAAATTATCGTTCCCTATGTGATCATTTCGCTTGTTGCCATTGCCGCAGTTTATATTAAAACCGGTGTTTTTCCGGGAGTCCTTGAAGGGGTCAAAGGTATATTTAATTTTACCGCCATCGGATATGCTTGGTATATTGAGATGTACATAGGGCTCTATCTGCTCATACCCTTTTTCAATCTGCTTTACGGTGCTCTTGATAAAAAAGGCAAGCTTATACTGATCGCAACGCTTGCTTCTCTCACTGTGTTGCCCCTGTTTTTTAAGAGCCTTTCGGGGGCGGCTCATTCGCTTGATATAATTCCCGATTGGTGGTCGGGTATCTATCCTATAACATATTATTTTCTGGGTGCTTATCTCGGAGAATATAAGCCGAAGATTAGAAAAAGATTTGTTCTCCTCGGACTTATGCTCTCGATCCTATTTCCAACAGCCGTAAACTGTTTTTATACTGCGAAAAACGGAGGCTACGCATGGTATGTTATGAATGGCAGTGACTGCCTTTCAACCATGGCTATTGCGATATTCGTCTGGCTTTTGCTTACCGATATAAAAAAGCTTCCGAAAGTGATTTCCTTTGCCGTAACAGAAATATCCGTGTGCTCCTTTGAAATGTACCTGTATTCATACATTGCCGACGGATTTTTATATAGTGTTGTCAGCCCCCATATTTCAAATCTGCACATCCCCCTTTTTCCCGTAATGCCTCTTCTTGTAATTTTGGTTTCTTATATCGCGGCAAGAGCAACTCGATTTGTCAGTTCTCCGCTTTCAAAACTTCTTATCAGAACTGCTTCCGAGAGAAAAAAATAAAACAATATTTTATCTGCGATTGCGTGATTCTTGGCCTGACATCTGTGTTGTTTTGTGATACAATTCTATGCGATGAGAATTTCGGGGGTGTCATTTTGACGGCGGTATTCAGACCACTGCTAAGATGATGCAGGAGGAGCTGAATTTCTTCCCCTTTGCGGATGTTTGGGCAAAGTTCTGTGCGGATAACGTTGTTGAAGAAACAGAAAAGTGGTTCGATGAGATAGATAAATACGAAAAAGAAGTTCTCTCAAATAGAGTATAAAAATATTAACTGCCACCGGGTAGTTGTGCTAAAAAAGGCACTCGCCATCAGCATCGTTAGGTCTTAGAAGATGCGGATATCGAGTGCCCTTAATTTTGGAGGTTAAAATGAATCCTTTTAAGAATCTTACGCGAAAAGAATGGCTGCTTTATATTCTGTCTGTATCGGTTGTGGCGATCTCAAATTTTCTTACGGGAGATATCGATCCAATAAATCTTTCGGCAACACTTTTAGGTGTAACCGCGCTTATTTTTATTGCCAAAGGAGATGTTTTGGGACAGATATTGACCGTGGTTTTTGCGGTTCTTTATTCGATTACTTCATGCCGTTTTCACTATTGGGGAGAGATGATAACATATATGGGCATGAGCGCACCGATTGCCGCCATGTCTGTCATCTCATGGCTACGCCATCCCTATGAAAAAGGGAAGAATGTTGTTAAGATACACAAAATGACCTTAAAGCAGATAAGCTTAATGCTATTATTGACGGCTATGGTTACTGTGCTGTTCTATTTCATCCTGAAATATTTTAAGACTCCGAATCTTATTATAAGTACCATATCAATAACCACCAGTTTTCTTGCATCATATCTGATGTTTTTCAGGAATTCCTATTACGCACTTGCTTATGCCGCAAACGATATTGTGCTCATAACACTTTGGGTGCTCGCAACTTTGACCGATGCTTCATATCTCCCCATGATCCTCTGCTTCACAATGTTCTTTATAAATGACCTTTATGGCTTCATAAGCTGGAAAAAGCGCGAAAAAGAACAAGGAATAGATTGAGAAACAATAATTTAGCGAATAGTTAGTTAATACCCTATGAGATCCTGAGCCAAAGGCGAAGGATCTCATGAACTGTTTCTTACTTCTCTGCTAAATTATTGTTTATCATGCCAATTCATCTCTTAAAAATGCAAATATCTTCTTTTCTTCTCTTGAAATTTTCACCTGTGAAAGTCCGAGAACTTCTGCTGTTTGCTGCTGGGTATAGTCGCGATAATACCGAAGCAGAACTATTTTTCTCCATAAGGGCTGCATTTTTGATATTGCCTGAGAGAGCGCGATGTTTTCGCAGAGACGTTCCATTTCTGTGGTGCTGTCATCATCCGCAATAGTTCCTTCAAGTGTCATTCCGTCCTCTCCGTAAACGCAGTCTGAAAGTGAGGAGACAGGAGTTATCGAATCGAGAGCTACCGCCGCTTCCGAAACGCTGACACCGCAAACGCCTGCAAGCTCGTCGATATGGGGTTCTCTGCCTTCATTTGCCATAATATCGTTTTTGGCTTTCAGAAGCTGTACACCCAGCTTTTTATAGCTTCTGCTTACTTTGATTATACCGTCATCGCGAAGATATCTGCGGATCTCTCCTATGATAAGAGGCACTGCATAAGTTGAAAAAACAGTCCCTCTTTCAAGATCAAAGCTTCGTATTGCCTTCAGCATGCCGATTGTGCCAATCTGCATCAGGTCTTCATATTCAAGCCCCCTGTCTCTGAAACGCAGGGCAATGCTTCTGACAAGTCCCGTATTTGAAATTATAAGCTCTTCTGTTGCTTTTTCGTCGCCGGATTGTGCACGTTCTATCAGCTCTTTATTTTTATCAAAATTTTTGTTTCTTTCACGTTCGAAAACGTTTTCACTCAAAGTCCCCACCTCCGAAAAAAGGATATCGGAACTCATTCAGCCTTTTTCCTCTCGCCAAGCTGCTTGAAGAGAGTGATGGTCGTTCCTTTTCCAAGCTTTGATCTGACCTTCATTTTGTCGGTGAAGCTTTCCATCACGGTGAAGCCCATGCCGCTTCTTTCGCTTTCGGGCGAGGTGGTGAACAATGGAGTGCGAGCCTTTGCAATGTCCTCAATGCCTCTGCCTTTGTCTTTGATCTCTATACGAATAAGGCGATCTTCAAGAATTTGTACCGATATGTATATATTTCCGATAGAATCCGGATAACCGTGGACGATTGAATTTGTTACCGCTTCCGAAACTGCGCATTTAATATCTGCAAGTTCGGTTGTCGTTGGATCCGCTTGTGCCGAAAAAGCCGCGACTACGGCTCTTGCCGCCGATTCATTAACAGATAGAGAAGGGAAGCACGCTTTAAGGGAATTTAACGTTTTTTTATTTGTTTTCATTTGTTATAGCCTTCCTTTTTTCAATTCTGATTATTCTTTCCATTCCTGCAAGAGAGAGTATTTTTTTCACTCTTTCTCCGGGATTTCGCAGAACGGTCTCACCGCCAAGCTTTTCCATGAGAGAGTATCTGCCCATGATAAGCCCCAGTCCGGAGCTGTCCATAAAATCCACGATCGAAAGATCGATTATCAGCATTTTCGGGCGGAGGCGCATCAGCATTTCATCGATCTCATGTCTGACCGAGGCGGCACTGTGGTGGTCGATTTCGCCGCAAAGCCTTACGGTCACGCGGCTTTTTTCTTCATCGTAATCCGATATGAATAAATCCTTTTCCATTTTAAAACTCCTTTTTTTGAATATTGTATCACCTTGCATGCGAGAAATTTGTCAAAGCAGGGCGGCAGGATGAATTTTTACATAAAATTATTGCTTTTAATATTTTTTTGTGTTATACTGTACTGGTAAAGTGAGGTATAAAAATGATAAGCTTAAAAAAGATGGCAGTTCCTGTTCTTCTATTGTCGCTGATGCTGCTTGTCTCCTGTTCAGGCGAGAGCAAGAGAGCCGAGACTAACGAAAAAATAATTCCCGATACTGTTCTTGATGTTGAGATCCCCGATGAAAAGGATGTTTTCGGTGAAAGTCGAATCAGCTTTGCCGCCGCAGGTGATAATATCATACATGAAGCGGTATTCACAGATGCAAAAAACAGTGCCGCGGTTTATGCTTCAAGTACAGGAAAGCAGACGAGATATCGTTTCACCGATATGTTTGAAGGTATATCCGATATAATAAGCTCTGCAGATATTTCTTATATCAATCATGAGACGCCCGTTGCAGGCGACAGCTTCGGCATCAGTGGATATCCTGATTTCAATGCTCCTGCAGAGGTTGGTGACGATCTTTCCGAGATCGGTTTTGACATCATCAATATTGCGAATAACCATATGCTTGATATGAAGGAAGCAGGTCTGCGTAATTCTATTGATTATTGGAATGAAAAAGCCGCCGAAAAGGACTTGACCATCATTGGCGGATATACAAAGGAAGATTATGACAATGTTAGGTTTATAGAAAAAGGCGGCGTTAAAATTGGGCTTCTTTCCTATATAACGCTGATAAATGATAAGCATAAGAATGCGCTCAGCGCTTCAAGCGACCTCCTTATTCCATATGCAAACGAAGAGGACATGACAAGGCAGGTAGGACTTGCCAGAGAGCAGGGGGCAGACATTGTCATTGTCTCGATGCACTGGGGCACGGAAAATGAATTTGAACCAAATTCGGTTCAGAAAAGATATGCAAATCACCTTGCTTCTCTTGGTGTTGATGTGATAATAGGCACTCATTCTCATACGCTCCAGCCTGTTGAATGGATAGAGGGGCAGAACGGTCATAAGACACTTTGCGCTTACTCTCTGGGAAATTGTCTTTCAACCATGCTTTACAGCTATTATATGGTTGGAGGTATTCTGACCTTTGACATCGTTCGGGATGATTCGGGCGAAACAAAGATCGAAAATCCGATCCTCGTTCCCATGATGTGCCATTACAGCATGACGCGAGACAGCCTGAAGCTCTATACTCTTGAAAATTATACCGATGAGCTTGTTTCAGCTCACGGTGCACAGCTCAACGGGTCATTTACTATGAGTACCCTCAGAGGTTATGTTGCAAATACCATCGACTGTGAATTTTTGCCGGATGCGTTCAAATAAAAAATACAGGTTGCACCGAAGTTGAAGTGAACCCAAAAGTTTAGACAAAAATTAAATATTAAATTGTTTGAGAATGAGCTCGGTATTGAACTGGGCTCATTCCTTTTAATTTTAGGGAGATTCTCTCGTTGTTGTAGTAATGTATGTATTCTTCCAACTTCACAATGAATCCCCTCGGGGATTCAAATTTTTCACCGTAATACATTTCAACTTTCA
>JAZOAL010000138.1:0-2372 GCA_045595425.1 Eubacteriales bacterium | reverse complement strand
CTATATGAAAAGAGGTGCCGCCCGGCACCTCTTTTCTCATACTTAATCTTCATCCTTGGATTCTTTTTCACTAAAGCCAATATTCGCTCTGTTTGCCAGTACGGTTGAGTTGACGCTGGAAATGCCGACAGAATTATCGTCCATGATCAGCATAGAACGGGTTTCCTTGGCAGATGTACTGTCACACACTTCCTTGTCGGTTCTCGTCATACCGTGCTTGGCAAGCTCGCGGCGTACCTTTTCAGCATCAGCGCCAACGATGAATTTGATCTTGTCGGCGTTTACAAACGCCTTGTTGCCAATATTGATAAACATACCTTATTCCTCCTTTCCTTTCTTTTTGAAACAGCAAACGGGCTCGTCGGACGCCATATCGTAGTAGTAGGTTGTCTGCCCCTTTGCAAAATCCGTTAAGCTATATAGATAAACCTTCACGCCGGACGCAGCAAGAACGTGCCTGCCTCTGGCTTTGATCCATTTTTCCACCTGATCCTTCAATTTGTTCGTTACTTTATTTCTGTTCTGACCGATAATAATAACGTTTCGAAAAGCGACCAATTTGTTGCACTTGGCGTTGAAGTCCGCCTGGTTGTGGTTGCCACACTCCACTTCAAAGCAGTTACGGCCTCGGTCAAAATATCCAATCACGTCGGGGATGATGGCACTGCCATCGGAAAGGGGTATCCGATTTTTCTTTCGATTGGTGGAGACCTCTTTATAGACACCCTTTTTCGCCAGGATCGTTGCCGCGTCCTTAACCATATAGCCGTGCAGCAAGCTTGAGTGTTCCTGCATAATGATTTCGTGTTCTTGTGTTGGAGGTTCTTTCCGAAAACAATCTCTGTAAATCTGTTTGCCCAACGGGGTAAGCTTCAATATATTGAAATTCCGATAGCCGGTATACATTTTCTCCACATCGTAAAAGCCGATCTTGATCAAAGTCTTTACAGCACGCCAGACAGTGTCCTCGCTCTTACACGGCCCATCCTTTTCAATGAGCGCACTAATAAACACTTCCTTAGCATCCTTTTCCTCGGATACACCGCTGGCTCCGATACACTCAAAAGCAAACCATTCTAAAGGGCTTAGTCTTTTGACAATATCCCTTAAATGTGACATATGCATGTCACTCTTGTCAGAAAACATTTCATCAAAATTGTTGTTGTACATTTTTACTCCTCCCTTTCTTTACACGTCATCTTCGCTGTAATCGTCGTCCCACCAGTTAGGTTCCTCGTTGGTGACGAAAACGGGTGTGTTTTTGTTGGCAGCCGGAACGGGCTGCGCGGGGATATGATTTTCGTCACGAGAAAAAGTCGCTACTGCTGCCATAGGCGCCTCGATGGTGCCGAAAACCGAGTCGAATGCAGTTTGGATGATCACGCCGCAGTCCAAATTTCTTAGATTCGCATCGCCCTGATTTTCGTCCACGGATTTGTAGCAAGCAAGAATTTCGTCACGAAGAGCGTGGTACGCTCTGTTGTTGGCTTCGCAGAGCTTGCTGTATTTGTTTGGTACGCCGGCATACTCCACTTCCTTTGCCTCCATCTTCATGACGAAATTTCTCAAGACGTCGATCAGTATCCCGCCATGAATACCGATGGGTGCAGGCGGCAGTTCCTTGTTTTTGCGTATGTGCTTGCGGATGATCTTGACCAAAGTGGATTTGATTTCGCCCTTGGGAATTTTCGCTACGAAATTTAGAGCCGCCCTGTCGCGTATAACTAACCCACAGCTTAAATGCTCGTCCTCTTTTGCGGACGAAAATTCGTGTGGGATCTTTCTGATCTTGCCTCGGCTTTCGGAGGACAAAATTTCGTTCACAGTATGATTGATCGTGCGTGACGGCAGCGACTGCATCCACCCGATCACGTCGGCTGCCTCTGCGCCGAGTTCAATATGAAGAATTTTATTCTGCTTCATTTTTAGTTTCCTTTCTTGGTTGAGTTTGTTAAAGTTTCGAGCATTGCGTTGAATGCCCAGCGGTATTCTCTTTGCACCCGTTCATTTTTATCGCGGCGACCGTCCAGCATCTCACCTTTTTCGGATATACGATGGAAGGCTTCGTCAAATGCCGCCGTAATTTCTGCTGACGAAAATCTTTTTACGGACGAGATTTTTAAGTTCTTTCGGATGCACTTGCGGATCTCGATTTTGATACCAGTGGAAAAGTTGCCTTTTTTGCACCCGAACTTTTCGCAAAATCTCTCCGCCAGCTTCTCGGGGAGCGATATTTTCGTGGGTATTTTTTCGTCCAGAGCTTCGATCGTGAATTGCATCGGGATGTCGGCTACCCGATCTCTCATAGCAGCGTTCATGATCTGCACCACGTTCTTGCTCCACTCGCCTTTGGGCAGGGACTTTTTGAATGC
>JAZOAL010000137.1:0-5556 GCA_045595425.1 Eubacteriales bacterium | reverse complement strand
GGTGATTTATATAATTTCTTTTTCACTCACAACTGCAAGCATAAGTCTCGCGCCAAGTTTGAAAGCATATGCGAAGATTTCTCGTTCGTTAATATCGGTTAGTTCGTTATAACAATCATCGAACTTTTCAAGAATCTCCTTTTGCTGATCGTTTAGCGTGGAGAGGAGGTTGTCGTGATGATCGGCTATGTATCCCATCAACTGCTTGGTTTCCTTATCGTGACTTCTGCAATCGGTGTTGGGGCAGATGTTTCCGTAAAATAATTCTTCAAGAATAGATCTCATTGATAGACCACCTCCTGCAAGACGATCTCCTCCGCGCTTGCTTTGATATTGTTCATCTCGGCAGTCCATCGGAGGGCGTTGTGAGCCTTCATAGCTTCGTCTATGCCACGCTCTCGCGCAAGGAGAGGAATTATGTCATTGAGCAATTTGTGAGCCTGCAAGTCGATTTCGTGGAGATATTCATTCAAACGTCCTTCGGTGAGCAGGGTGGTGTATGTTCCGCGACGGTGCTTCTTCATAAAGTCAAGACGCAGGTTGGCGTACTTGCCAAGGGGATAATTGGTCTGCTCGGTGAGTGCAAGATCGGGGTAGTAAAGCCCGTTATGTTCGGTATAAGTGATTTCGTTTTTCATTGTAAATATCCTTTCTTCAAAATGTGTTTGTTTGGCATCAACTATCAAGGATATTTACTTAGGCGGTGCTCGGGCGTGATGCCAACAACAGCAGATTGACATCACATATCACCGAACACAAAAAGAAATACGAACCCTTCGCCTACCGGCTTTGGGTTCGGATTTCTACTGTTTGGTGCGGGTAACAGGACTTGAACCTGCACAGCCTTGCGACCATAAGAACCTGAATCTTACGCGTCTGCCAATTCCGCCACACCCGCATATTTCCCATTGATTTACTCAACGGGAGATATTATACCACACATATACTCAAAAATCAAGCCTTTTTTCAATTTTTTTTAAAAATAATTTACATCAGCTTAATCTGAAGATAACGCAGCAATTATTTTGGCTTTTGGAATATAAGGAGTGTGAATTTAATGTTTTGTTTTTTGATACTGAAATTTATAAATTAACTTTGTAAAGGCTGTTACTGCAACAACCCCAAGTGCGAGGGCGATAGCAAGATGAAGAGTGTGCATTGCATTATTCAAAAAATCGTTAAAATCTCCGCTAAAGGCATTAGCCATTGTGTAATAAAGCGAGCCTCCGGGAATCAGAGGGATAAGAGCCGTTATGATAAATGTTGTTGTCGGTGTTTTTAAGATTCTTGCCATAACCTCCGAATAAGCGGAAATTAGCACCGAAACAATGAAATATCTGAAGGGCTCACTTTCAAGCATGAATCCGAACAGAAGAAAAAGAAGCCAGGAGATAAATCCGCCAAAAGCGGCAGCTGCTAATTTCTTTCCTCTGATATTATACATAATAGCAAAGCCCAGAGATCCGAGAAAGCCCATAAAGATCTGTATAATTTCTTCTTTATTCATATTGAGCCACCTCCGATCGCCAAAGCAAATATAATGTAACCCGCCGCGATAGCAAGAGCGGAGAGAGTTGCTTCTATCATGCGAAGAAGACCTGCGATACTGTCGCCACTCAAGAGATCGCGCAAAGCGTTTGTAAGACCGACTCCGGGAATCAGAAGCATTATATTTCCGATAATAACTTTATCCATACCGTTAATTAACCCTATTTTAAGAGCACCGAAGGATACAAGGCAGACCACAAGAGAACATAAAAACTTGGAAAATATTCTGTTTATTTCGGTTTTGTCGGTTAAACTGACCAGGAATCTCAAAATGCCGCCTATAAGCATCGATATCAGAGTTTCAAAAATGCCGCCGCCGAAAAACAGCGTAAAAGACCCGGAAATGATTATATAAGCGACACATTCAAAGGCGAAAGAATATTCCTTGCAATGCTGAATATTTTCAAAATCCTTCCTGATTGCTTGGGCAGACATTTTTGAGGTGCAAATTTTGCGTGAAAGCTCATTGAGCATATGGAGCTTCTCAATGTTTGTGCCAATACCGGTAATGCGTCTGGTTTGCGTATATACACGATCAAGCACATGAATCGTTACGATCATGCAACTGGTTATGATAAATACATCTGTTCGATCCGCACCCATTGCAGAGCACATTCGCTCGACGCTGTCTTCAACTCTATGTACTTCCGCGCCGCAGATAAGCATTTGTTCGCCGATATCCATTGCACAGTTAAACAGATCCTGCATATTTTCCTCCGAATAAAGCTTACTTACAAAATACAACAAACCCGAACGATTCACCGATTGGTAAAAGGTTCGGGTTTGAATGCTTTGGTGCGAGAAACGGGACTTGAACCCGTACGGTGTGAACCACACGCCCCTCAAACGTGCGCGTCTGCCAGTTCCGCCACTCTCGCATGTCGTCAGCAACTTATGTCGCTCACAACATTGCCTATTATACACTATAAAATTCGATTTGTCAAGTGTTTTTCAGAAAATTTTTTGAAATTTCGGCAATTTTTTAAAAGAGGGATTAAATATCATTTTCGTCGTCAACTTCGACTTCTTCAAAGTCATCTTTAGATGCACCGCAAAGAGGGCAAACCCAATCGGATGGAAGTTCAACAAATTCTGTTTCAGGATCAACACCGTTTTCGGGATCGCCTTCCATTACATCATAAGCATAGCCGCAAAGTTCACAAACAAATTTCTTCATAAATCCTCCATATAATTATTCTCAAAATGCTTATATATAATAAAACATTGAATAGGATTTGTCAAGGGGTTTATAGAAAAACATCGATTAGTGTAAAAATAGCTAAAATAATATATTTGTTGTTGTGCAGTTTGCATACAAATATTTCGGTTACAATGCCTTGACAAGCGGATAATTCTATGCTATAATACAAGTGTACTAATACAAGTAACACGGTTGTGGGAGGTTATATGAGCACCATAATGGTCGATGTTAAAAGCAGAGTGCCGATTTATGAGCAGATAATCGCCTCTGTAAAGGAATCCGTCATTACCGGTATTTTGACAGCAGACGAGGCATTGCCCTCGGTTCGTTCACTTGCCGGCGAGCTTGCCATAAACCCAAATACCATTCAAAAGGCTTATTCGGAGCTTGAACGGCAGGGAATAGTCTATTCGGTTCCTGGAAGAGGCAGTTTTGTTTCATCGAATACAGCGGAGATCGAAAAGCAACACAGGGAACAATTAAGCTTGCATCTTAAAGCTGTTGTGTGCGAAGCATTTAAAGCCGGTTTTTCTTTGGAAGATATCGAAAAAATAATTAAAGAGGCAGAGGAGGAAAAGAAATAATGATCGGAATCGAGAATATTTCAAAAAGTTACGGTGATATCAAATCGCTTTCATCGATCAATGCCGAGATCGGAAGCGGAAGCATTTATGGCTTGATCGGTTCAAACGGAAGCGGCAAATCTACATTGCTCAGGATCATGTGCGGAATTATGCGTCCCGACAGCGGAAAAATCACCTATGACGGAGCTTCTGTATATGAAAACACTTCTGTTAAGGAAAGGGTGGTATATCTTTCCGATGAGCAGTATTTTTTGCCCAATTCCACGCTTGATGAAATGGCAGAGCTTTATTCCTCGCTTTATTCAAGTTTTTCAAAAGCCCGGTATTTGGAGCTTATCAAGCTGTTTGGGTTGGATGGATCGAGAAAAATATCTACTTTTTCAAAGGGAATGAAAAAGCAAGCCGCAATTCTCCTTGGGCTCTCATCTTATCCTAAATATCTTCTTTGTGATGAAACCTTTGACGGACTTGATCCTGTAATGCGTCAATTTGTTAAAAAGCTTTTGGCAGAAGAGGTCGTTGAAAGAGGACTCACACCGGTCATTGCCTCTCATAATCTCCGCGAAATCGAGGATATCTGCGATCACGTCGGTCTGCTCCATAAAGGCGGGATACTCTTTGAAAGTGAGATCGATGCGCTCAAGGCTGAAATTCACACAGTTCAGGGAGTATTTTCCGACAACATGAGTGCAAGGGAGATTTTTCCCGATTTTCATATCGTTTCCGAGAGCAAACGCGGCAGCTTAATGACCGCTGTTATACGGGGGAACAGAGAAGATATAGAAAGTGCAGCCCGCACTGCGTCCCCCAAATATTTTGAGATTATCCCTCTCACCTTGGAGGAAATATTTATCAGTGAAATGGAGGAAAGAGGATATGACTACTCAAACATCATATTCTGATAATAAAAATCTTGATTTAAATATAAATTCAAAATTTTTTATCGGTGAGCTGAGACGTTCTTGGCCAAAAATGGTTCTATATTTCATTATATTCGCGCTCACTATGATCCTGCCGCTTCTGATGCAGGACATGGGAATGATGAATTACTCGGTTACGATGACTGAAGAAGAAAATATTCTTCGTAATTCTGCACGTTTGCTTGATCTTATAACCGAATATATTCAAATATGGGCTCCGGTCTCTATGGTAGTTGCATTATTTGCGGGATGCTATGTAACCAAAATGCTGAATAACCGCGTAAGCGCCGATTTTTTCCATAGCATTCCGATGAGCCGTGAAAGTATGTATCTTACAAGGCTTCTTGTTGGTATAATAACTTATCTTGCAACATTTATTCTTGCGGTTTTAGCTGTGCTTATACTTTGCGAAGCCCAAACGTTGTCAGATGGATATGGATGGCTGATATTTAAACAGATAATAAGGAATTTTGGATTTGCGTTTCTCGCATTCTCTATGATATATTCGACAACAGTGTTTGCCGGCATGCTGTGCGGCTCGACACCGATGCAGCTCATTATGACTATTTATCTTAACATAATACTGTTTGTTTACTACGGCTCGTTTTTTTCGACTATTGATCTGTTTTTTGAAAATCTATATACATCCTATTATTTAGGAGAGAATATAATTACAAGACTTCTTCCTTTCGTTCGTTTTATGGACATAGATCTGATAAATGAAATCAGCATACCCGATATATGCTTTTATGCAATCGGATCGCTGCTTCTTTTGATGGGGGCGATGGCTCTCTACAGATTCAGAAAAATTGAAAAAGCCGGTTCTCCTATAGTATTTGACGGCTTTGCGGCATTTTTCCGATATTCCGTTATAATTCCCGTAACCCTTCTCGGAGGACTCTTTTTCAACCTCATGGTCGGCAGCTTTATTTGGTACATCATCGGTCTTGTTATCGGGGCATTCCTTTGCTTTCTCCTGGTCAATACGATACTTGCGAAAAACGCGAGAAAAATGTTTAGCGGAGTTAAGGGGTTTGCGATCTATTCGGCAGTTATGCTCGTGATTTTCTGCATGCTGGGCTTTGATATTTTTGGCATAGACGATTATATACCTTCATCGGGTGAGGTGGCTTATGTTGAGGTTACTTTAAATAATCAATTAAGAGAAATTGCTTTTAAAGATGAAAATGTTATTAAGTCTGCAATAGCTCTTGATAAGTCAAAATATTCAAAATCAGACCTGTCAGCAACACATGATACGATTTCATACATTGTTGAAGGGAAATATGAAGGAGCAGGAGAA
>JAZOAL010000136.1:0-5247 GCA_045595425.1 Eubacteriales bacterium | reverse complement strand
AATTGGATTCTACTCATCCGTCGCTCCGCGCCACCTTCCCTGCTAGGGAAGGCTTGCGTTCGTACATCTAAATTTGTTAACTCGTCACTCTACAAACAGCCCGACAAATTATTGTTTACAAAAAGATCAACAATTTATTTTAGATAAAAATCATATAAGGTCTTGATTTTTTCTTGCTAATCTTGTATAATAAAATGGAATAGGTATTTTTAAAAGAATTTTAACGGTTAGGTGTAAAGATGTTTATAACGAGAGATATAGGGATCGACCTTGGAACAGCATCGGTTCTTGTTTATGTGAAGGGCAAGGGAATAGTGATAAACGAGCCGTCGGTCGTTGCGATAGAAACAAATACAGGCAAGATGATCAAGGTCGGCAGAGCGGCACAGGCTATGCTGGGAAGAACTCCGAGCAATATTATGGCAATAAGACCTCTGAGGGACGGTGTTATCAGTCAGTATGATGTAACGCTGAAAATGATTCAATATTTTATAAAAAAGGCATGCGGCGGTTTTGTTTTCCGTCCGAGGGTTATGATCTGTATTCCCAGCGGAATTACCGAGGTAGAGGAAAGAGCAGTTATCGATGCGGCAACAGCGGCAGGCGCGCGCCAGACTCATCTTATTGAAGAGCCTGTTGCGGCGGCGATAGGAGCAGGCATCGATATTGCCGCTCCAAGCGGCAATATGGTGGTTGATATCGGAGGCGGTACAACCGATATTGCGGTTATTTCTCTTAACGATGTGGTCGTTTCCGAGTCTATTAAGGTCGCAGGCGACAAATTTGACGAGGCTATCATAAGATACGTCAGAAGAAAATATAATATGCTTGTGGGCGAACGCACCGCAGAGGCGATTAAATGCCGCATTGGAGCGGTTTATCCGCATAATGAGGCGCAGTTTATGAATGTGAAGGGCAGAAGCCTTGAAACAGGTCTTCCCGGCATGATAACTATCAGCTCCCAGGAGATGCTGGAGGCTCTTGCTGATCCGATCTCGAGTATTCTCGATTCGATCTGTTCGGTTATCGAACGCACTCCCGCTGAGCTTGTGGGAGATATCCTTAATAACGGTATCGTTATGACAGGCGGCGGAAGCATGCTTTGGGGCTTTGACCGTTTGATAGCGCATATAACCGGTATACCGACACGTGTGGCTGAGAATCCCATCCAGTGTGTTGCTATCGGAACAGGAAAATCTCTTGATAACATTGCGGTGCTGCCTGATGGAGCGATAAATCTGTCTCGCAGACAGCAAAAATATTGATCTCAATACGGCGCAGCTCATCTGCGCCGTTTAAAATGGAATACGGAGGAAGATATGGAAGGTAAAATTATAAAAGGATACTCCCCGGCAAGACTTTTTGCCTTTTTGGAGGAAATAACAAAGATACCGAGAGGTTCGGGAAATGAAGCGGGGATTGCGGCATGGCTTGAAAATTTCGCCCGAGAGAGGGGTCTTTTCTGCGTGCGCGACTCTGTAAACAACGTCTTTATTAAATGCGATGCCACCCCGGGATATGAGAATGAGCCCCCTGTGCTTTTGCAAGGTCATACAGATATGGTGTGCGAAAAAAACGCTGATGTGGATTTTGATTTTGAGAAGGATCCTATAGACATCTATGTTGATGAAAACGGCTTTTTGAGAGCAAGAGGGACTACTCTTGGAGCTGATGACGGCGTTGCGGTTGCGATAATGCTGGCACTTCTTGACGGTGAGTGCTGTGAGCATCCTGCTCTTGAATGTCTTTTTACCGTTCAGGAGGAGACAGGTCTTGACGGCGCTAAAGCCTTTGACTATAGCCTTATAAACGCTCGCAGAATGATAAATCTCGATTCCGAGAACGATGGAGAGGTTATTCTCGGTTGTGCGGGAGGAAATTTTCATAAGGTTACATTTGAGCTTGACCGTGTGGGTTTTGAGGGGACTGCCATTCGCCTTTTTGTGGGCGGACTGATGGGCGGTCACAGCGGAGATAAGATAAATTCCGGCAGGGCAAATGCCAATAAGCTTCTCGGAAGAGCACTTTTGCAGATAAGCTCCGCATGCAAATTGAATCTTGTCAGCATTGAGGGCGGAAACAAGGATAATGCCATTCCTCGCGAGGCTTCGGCAGTGGTTTCCGTTTCGGATATTGAAGCCTTTGAAGCGGCTCTTGAAGAGGTGAGCGAATCTCTTGGCGGAGAACTTTCGGCGGAGGATGCGGGATTCTTTATGAAATGGGAAAGGATCGATGCGCCAGAAAAAATGGCTGACAAGGCAAGCACAGATAAGATATTAGGCTTTGTTTCTTCAATACAAAACGGAGTTATCGCAATGAGCACCAATATAAAGGGGCTTGTTGAGTTTTCTCGGAATCTTGGCATAATCGCTACAAAAGGAGATCAGGTCTCTCTTATCTTTTCGGCTCGTTCGGCTATAGAAAGTCAGCTTGATTATGCAGAGATTGAGCTGAAAAGCTTTGCAAGTCTTCTGGGCGGAGAAACGGAATCGCTTGGAAGGTATCCCGGCTGGGAATATGCCAAGATCTCACCTATAAGAGATAAGTTTTCCGAGGTATACAGAGGTCTTGTCGGTAAAGCTCCCGTTGAAAATGTCATTCACGCCGGTCTTGAATGTGGCATAATCAAATCAAATATACCTGATATGGATATCATCTCCATAGGACCCGGTATGCGAAATATTCACTCGCCTGACGAAGCGCTTGATCTTGCTTCTTTCGAGAGAATCTGGAAAATTGTCTGCGGACTTCTTAGATAACAAAAAACTTTAAAAACTATCCGATATAAACAATAATTTGTCGGGGCAAAGTAACTAACAGCCTATGAGATTCTTCACTTCACTTCGTTTCGTTCAGAATGACAAATGGGGTTCGCTTTCACATCTCGATAAATTATTGTTTGTCTTATCGTTTTCACAGTAAAAAAACAGTAGGCATCCCGCCTATTTGACGGGATGCCTACTGCTTTTTTTTAAGCCACTTGATTTAAGATCTTTCGATGATATCAAAAACCATTGCACCGAGGATAAGAAGGGTCAGCGCCGCGAGAATATGGGAATACATCTCCGGATATGTAATTAAAGCAGTGACCGGTGTTGTTTCTGCATCGGTTTGAAATTTTAATGTAAGCGCTATCAGCGCGGCGGAAATCACAGGCAAACCAAGCCTTAGAACCCACATTGCCGCCTTTCCGGGTAATTTCAGACGGAAATTTTTTCTTTTATTTTTTATATTCATTCTCACCTCCGTCAAATGTATAAAATGCTTAGAATTATTAAAATCTCAAAGAAAAAGTTTATTTGACAACATTATTATAGCAGAATTCTCTATTAAAGTCCACCTGTAAATTTTGTTACTTGTTGAATATGAGAATTATTATACATGAATAACTATGCTGTTTCCTTTGTTATGTGAGAATGTGCTGTTTATTTTTGGAGAAAAAATACGCAAATTGGCTAAAAATAGAAAAAGTTACAATTTATTCAAATTAGAATCAAAAAACAGTCGTTTTTTTGACAATTTTTTCAGTATCCTTGTGTTAAAATTAAATGGTTATGTGCCTAATACGTTTTGTAGCGGAGGATAGTCTATATGACATTGAACAGAATAAAAGCCATGACTGTTGCGCACAGCCGAGGAATAATATGCGGAAAATGGATAGATTATAGGCTCATAAAGGGTGTTGAAAACAAACCGATATACAGGATACGAATTAACTTTAGAGGAGAAATCGCAGAACGCTCTGTGTCGGGAAGTATATTTGAAGCGGCAAAGCTATATGATATTATAGTTAAAAATCATGTCACTCCATGTACTTTTGATGATGTTATTGAGGATTATTTTGCCAAATTTTAAAAATCCTCTTTACTTTTTTGTGGATTTATTGTATAATTATGTATAATATAAATCCGCCGAGACGGGAGAGTTAAAATAATGAAATGCCCCTATTGTACATTTGTTGACAGCAAGGTTATAGACTCAAGACCAATAAATGATGGAACCAGTATCAGACGCCGCCGCGAATGTCCCAAATGTCAGAGAAGATTTACTACATTTGAGGTTATTGAATCGGTTCAGATCGTTGTAAACAAGAAGGATGGAAGCAAAGAGCTTTTTGATAAAAACAAATTGCTTACCGGGCTTCTCAAAGCATGTCAGAAGCGTCCTGTCAATGCTGGAGATATTGCTGACGAGATAGAGGGTGAGCTTCAGAATTCTTTGCGTCAGGAGATATCTTCGATAGAGCTGGGTGAGCTTGCAATGAAAAAGCTCAAAAACCTTGATCATGTTGCCTATGTTCGCTTTGCTTCTGTATATCGCGAGTTTAAAGACCTTGATACCTTCCTTAACGAGCTTAAGGAGCTTAAAAATTCCGAAGAATAATGCCTTTACAGTCCATTATCGAAATAGGTAATGGGCTGTTTTTATATATGCTGAAAGAGGGCAATAATTGCCGCTTCTCCGTGTGAAAAAACACACGGAGCGGCAGACAATAAGCCCTCCTTGAAACAAAAACCGCATGATGAGGGATGACGGTTAACAGCATGAAACCGTCAAAACCCCACATGCGGTTTACGAATGTAAATCCATAGCCTTAGAGCATGTGCCGTCTGCCTTAGCGGTAGCACTGCCCAAGAGTGGGGTAACTTGCTTTACCCTTTTTTGATTTATCGATGTTGCAGCATCAACAAATCATCGGCTTTTGTTCCTATCAGAGAACTTATAAATTTTTGCAGGAAAATAAAAATCCCGCGCAAAGGCATAAAAGCGCTCGCACGGTGAAATAAAAATTTCATCATAATAAAACCTATCTTAGGAAAACCCTTGAAAAACTCAAAGAAATATGTTATAATATTCCCTGGGCGTCGGTTATCCGATTGTATAGGAGTGCTTGCTCACTTTTATGCAGGGCTTTCGTATTGCAGTACGATAGCCCGCCTTTTTCTATATTATACTACATTTTTTTCCATTTGTCAATAGCTTTTAACTCAAAACTAACATCAAAAAACAGACAAAGCGAACTGCGATTATCACTTCGAACAAACGACTATCACAAACGCAAGCAGTTCGCCCTTCACTGAACCCTTTTTGCCCCCGTGCTCTTTGGGGGCAAAAAGGGAATGGCGGTGTGATTTTTAGCACCCTTGAGCTCTGCATACTTGCGGAGCGATCAGGTGCGCGGGTCTCTCAAGGGAAGGGAGTACCCAGAGGGAAACCGCAAGGTGTCCCTCTTGGGAGCGTTTTGCT
>JAZOAL010000135.1:0-15315 GCA_045595425.1 Eubacteriales bacterium | reverse complement strand
GTGTCATATGCTTGTTTTTCTTTTCGTTGTTTCTCATAGTCTGAGCCTCCATTTCTCAGACTAAATTCTACCACAATTTCCTTCTCACACTAAATGCAACTTCTAAATTGCACTGTTGCATTTACTTTGAGAATTTACTTTCAACATTTTGAGGGTGTTAGTTTGGGGGCAACTCCTTGACAAATCAGAGGTTTTGTGATAAAATGGATTAGTTAAATATTTATCGGGGAGAACATGAAATGAAAATCAGATTATATGCCGCCATTATTCTTTTCTGCGTGCTTTTTTCCGCGCTTATGACCTCCTGCCGCGATAATAATGAATCTGTGGAAACAGGCACAGATGAATATACAGAAACCTCCGATATCTCGGGAACAGAATCCAAAGCTCCCGAGACAGAGGCATCTCCCATAGAGACAAAGCCCGTTGAAACCGAGGTTGACGAATCGCTCAGAGAGCCTATAGAAAATGAAAAAGCCATTGAAATGATTGAATTTCAGTATGAAAAGGCCCTTCAAGCTATAGATATCGCAAAAAACGGTGCACTTGAAGAAGATGACTTTGAGATCAGCCTTGAAAACGGTTTTGATGGCAGTTTTACATACTACGAAGTGGTAAAAGACACAATAGCAAGACCTGAGCTTGACGGTGCGTCGATCACAGATTTTGAAACCCTTTCTAAATACATTAGAAGTATTTTTGCAAGGAGCATTGCTGACGATCTAATCAGCCAAGCTCAAAAGCAATATATTGAGATTAACGACCATTTCTGCAAGCTGCCAAAAGACACAGATGAGCTTCCACAGGAGGAAGATCCGCCTGAAAAAACAGTCAGATACACGGAGTTCTTCCTCAGCAAGTTTAGTGACAAGCTCTTCAGATATACAGCAAAGGTTACATACAGTGAAACAGAGGACGTTGATTATTTCGACTTTATTTTTGAGAACACGGGAAGCGGCTGGTATTGGACGGCATTTCCGAAATTGCCCGAATAGGACAGATGCCATGCGCGGTTAACCGCGCTTTGCATATAATTAAATATTAAAAAGGAGGTGAAACTATGGCAAAAGAGCTCACTTGCTCTGCTCTCTTTGAGCGTGGGCACAGTGCGGCGGAAAAACTTATCTTTTCCTATGAATACCCTTGGGAAGTTCTTCCACATATAGGTAAATTCATTCTCGAATACGGCGAATCGCTTTCAAAAGAAAAATATGATTCTCCCTGCGATGGCGTTTGGATCGCGAAGAGCGCAAAGGTCAGTCCTCTTGCAACTATCAGTGCTCCCTGCGTTATCGGTGAGAATACCGAGGTTCGTCAGTGCGCTTTCATCAGAGGCAAGGCACTCGTTGGTGACGGATGCGTTATCGGCAACTCTGTGGAGCTGAAAAACTGCATTATTTCCGATGGCTGTCAAGTCCCCCATTTCAATTATGTGGGCGATTCCATCCTCGGATATAAGTCGCATATGGGCGCAGGCTCGGTAACATCCAATGTGAAGAGCGACAAAACCCTTGTATCGATAAAGCTGGGAGATGAAAAGATCGAAACTGGACTTAAAAAGTTCGGCGCGATGCTGGGTGACTTCGTTGAAGTCGGGTGCAACAGCGTTATGAACCCCGGAACCGTTATCGGTGCTCATTCGAATGTCTATCCGCTTTCAAGCGTCAGAGGCTT
The DNA here is from genome assembly GCA_045595425.1 of Eubacteriales bacterium. Lineage (GTDB taxonomy): Bacteria > Bacillota > Clostridia > Oscillospirales > CAG-272 > SIG710. The sequence continues at coordinate 13,641 of JAZOAL010000135.1, read as the reverse complement.
CGTTCCGCCGCAGAGTATCTTTAAAGCTCAAGACAATATTGTTACCAAAAAATAATTGAAAGGAAGGTTATTCAAATGGGAAGATTATTCGGTACAGACGGCGTCAGAGGTATCGCCAATACCGAACTCACCTGTGAAAGAGCCCTGGAGATCGGACGTGCCGCCGCTGAAGTCCTTACAGACGGATGCCGCCGCAGACCTCTCTTTGTTGTAGGCTCGGACACAAGAACCTCTTCCGACATGCTATCCTGCGCCGTTATGGCGGGCATTTGCTCAATGGGTGCTGATGTTATCAGCCTCGGAGTTGTACCCACACCTGCGGTTGCATACCTTGTCGGAAAGTACAAAGCCGATGCGGGAATCATGATCTCCGCTTCGCACAATCCCTCGGAATTCAACGGAATCAAAATCTTCAGCGGAGACGGCTATAAGCTGCCCGACGCGCTTGAAGAAAGAATCGAGGCTATCGTTCTCGACCACGAAAGCAAGCTCCAAAGCCCCACAGGTTCGGGGGTTGGCAAGCTAACACATGCGGAAAAGGCTACAAAGGACTACATAGACCATGTTAAGAGCAGTGTTCTTTATTCCCTTGACGGCATGAATATCGCGGTTGACTGCTCAAACGGAAGCGCAAGTGCTACCGCAGGACAGCTTTTCGCAGATCTCGGTGCAAACGCTCATATTCTGAATGATTCGCCAAACGGCGCAAATATTAACGAGAATTGCGGTTCTACCCACATCGAAAATCTTGCAAAATATGTTACCTCAAACGGACTTGACTGCGGAGTTGCCTTCGACGGTGACGCTGACAGATGCCTTGCTGTTGACGAAAACGGCAATGTTATCGATGGTGATATGATAATGGCTATCTGTGCGCTTGACCTTATGGAGCGCGGCAGACTCAACCACAAGGCTGTTGTCGGAACTATCATGACAAACTTCGGTTTCGGCAAATTCTGCGAGGAAAACGATCTGAAATTCGTTGCGACCAAGGTTGGCGACCGATTCGTTCTTGAAGAAATGCTCCTTGAGGATTATTCCTTCGGCGGCGAGCAGTCGGGACATATCATTTTCAGAGATTTTGCAACAACCGGTGACGGTCAGCTTACCGCATGCCAGCTTCTTTCCCTCATTCGCCGCAAGCAGAAAAAGCTTTCGGAGCTCGCATCTGTTATGACGCGCTATCCTCAGACCATGGTCAATCTCACAGTCGACGCTGAAGGCAAGCTGCTCTTTTATACAGACAGAGATGTTAAGGAAGTTATCGACAATGCAAAGGAAGAGCTTGGCGAAACAGGAAGGATCGTTGTTCGACCTTCGGGCACAGAGCCTCTTATCCGTGTAATGGCTGAAGGCAAGGACATGGAGCAGATCAAGGCTGTTTGCGAAAAGGTTGCTTCAGTTATCGAAAAGAAGCTGGGCGGCACAAGAAAAGCAAAGAAAATCAAAGCGCCAGACCTTTAAAAATAAAGGTTAACGAGGAGAGAAATTATCGAAAATTCGGCGGATGTTTCTCCGGCAGTGCATACTGTCGCAGTCTGTCAGCAAATATACAAGAAATTGTAAAACAAAGAGACAGGCAAAAATGCAAATATAATATTATTCAGAAAGATCGGGCAGGATGCCTGACTTTTAGGGCATCTGCCCGCACAGGTTTAATATATGTGTGGAATTATTGGTTATACCGGATCGAATAATTCGGTTCCTTTCCTGCTTGAAGGTCTCCGCGCTCTTGAATACCGCGGATATGACTCAGCAGGAGTTGCCGTTCAGAATAAGGACGGCATAAATACCGTTAAGACCAAGGGCAGAATTGATAATCTTGAGGAAAAGATAACTTCTTCCTCCGAGAAAACCGAGGGTCATTGCGGCATTGGTCATACGCGTTGGGCAACTCACGGCGCACCGTCCGATGTAAATTCTCATCCCCACAGAGCGGCAAATCTTGCCCTCGTTCATAACGGGATAATTGAAAACTATGCGGAGATCGAAGAGATGCTGCGCTTTGAGGGCTATACCTTCGTTTCGGAGACTGACACCGAAGCGGCGGCAAAGCTTATCGATTATTATTACATGCGTCTCGGAGATCCCGTTAAGGCGATTTTTGAAGCTACCGATGTTATCCGCGGCTCATTCGCTTTCGGAATTATTTTTGATGCTGTTCCCGATGTTATTTACTCAGTCCGCAAGGACAGCCCCCTTATCGTCTCTTCCACAGAGGAAGGCGGATTTATTGCATCTGATATTCCCGCGATCCTGCGCCATACAAGTACATATTATCAGCTTGAAGAGGGCGTCGTTGCGGTCGTTGGCAAAAGCAAGGTGAATTTTCTTGACAGAAAGGGCAATGAATGTCCCCAGAAGCGTCTTACCATCGACTGGAATGTTGAACAGGCGCAGAAGGGCGGATTCCCCCACTTTATGATCAAAGAGATCCATGAAGAACCTGAATCTATCCGAAAGACCGTCTCCACCCGTATCGGCGATGACAGCTTACCCGCTTTCGGAGTCAAGGAGCTCGATATCGAAAGATTATCGAAATTCAAAAATATCCATATCGTTGCTTGCGGAACGGCAATGCACGCCGGGCTGATCGGCAAAAATATCATTGAAAAGCTGGCGAGAGTGCCCGTTAATGTTGACGTTGCTTCAGAATTCCGTTACCGCGATCCTATTCTTCATAAGGATGATCTCGTGATTTTGCTTTCCCAGTCGGGCGAGACGGCGGATACCCTTGCGGCTCTGCGCCATGCAAAGTCAAAGGGAGTTTATACGCTCTCCATAGTCAATGTTATCGGTTCAAGCGTTGCAAGAGAAGCTGACTGTGTGCTTTATACATGGGCAGGACCCGAAATTTCGGTTGCCAGCACAAAAGCATACAGCGTTCAGTGCGCTCTTCTTTACCTCTTCGCCATTCAGCTTGCAAGAGCTGTAGGTAAGCTCTCTGATGAAGAAGCAAAGGGGCTTTGCCTGAAGCTGACAGATGAGGTTCCCGAATCGGTTGAGCAGACCTTGAAGCTCAGCCCTGATATTGAAAAGGCAGCCCGTCATTATCTTTCAAGCGAACATCTGTTCTTCATCGGAAGAGGCATAGACAGTGCTCTTTGCACCGAGGCATCTCTGAAGCTCAAGGAAATATCCTACATCCATAGCGAGGCTTATGCCGCAGGAGAGCTTAAGCACGGCACTATTTCGCTTATTACCGACGGTATCCCCGTTGTTGCCGTTATGACCGTTGAGAATCTTGCCGAAAAGGTCATTTCGGGCATTCGCGAGGTAAAGAGCCGCGGTGCCAATGTTCTCGCAGTAACAACGAAGGAAATCGCCGAAAAATACGCAATACCCGCAGACAAGATCATTACCGTTGCCGAATCGGACGAATTTTTTGCTCCGTTCACAGCTACAACAGTAGTTCAGCTTTTTGCATATCATGTTGCCGCCGGACGAGGCTGTGACGTTGATAAGCCAAGAAATCTTGCAAAATCGGTTACGGTCGAATAATTAAACCACCAAGCGCGAAGGTAACCTTCGCGCTTGGTGGTTTTTATTCAGTTTTCCGAGAAAGTAAATTTATCGCCAAAGGGCGGTGCGTATGAATGAGTTTGATTCTGCCCGAAGGTAAGCGATTTGGGGCAATTCAGCGCATTGTACATTGCCGCAACGCCTGCAGGCGGGCAAAGGGGATCTCCCAGACCTGCTGTGATCGAAACCTTGCAGGTAATACGAGATGCAAAGGTTGCTGAATCGAAATATCCAAGCCCATCGGCAAAACCCGGACGGAATGAGCTTTTGATCTTCTTGCCATCGGTATAGCCTCCAATGTCGCAAAGCCAAGGAACGCCTACACTTATCGAATCAATATCTTCATCAAGCGCCGCGAGAGCTATAACCTGAAAACCGCCCTGACTTGAGCCTGAGAGAGTTACGGTATCACCGTCCCAAAGTCCTTTGCCATTTTCTCCGAAATATTCTTTCATAAATCTAAGTGCCTGCAAGTCTCGCAGGATCATATAGCGGAAATAAACATTTTTCGGATCAGCATTCTCTGAAGTTGACCAACCGTAATTTTTAAGAACACCGTTTTGCAGATCGCTGTAATATGATTTTTCCTGTCCGATCTCAATACTGTGCCCGCAGACAGCAAAGGAAATATAATTATCGCTGTAATACGGCATAGTTGAATTCACGCCATAGCCTTGGAATGCTGCCCTGATCTTAAGAGATTTCGGCGAAGCGGCTTCGGGATATGTAAGATAGCCCGAAACATAGGTCTCCCCTGTCCATTTATCGTTGCCTGCACAGGCTATCTTCATTTTATATACCTTGTAGCCGGCTTTGCCCTCGACCTCCTCCATTTCGATAATCTCAGGCTCAACTGCCATCATTTCAGCTATGGCTTCTGCCCAATATTCGTCAAAATCTGAGGGTTCTTCCTTCGTGATCGTCAAAAGCTCGGGATGAACGCCTGCCGCGCCCGAAAAACGAACAGCCGAGTCTATCTCATTTCCGTCAGCACCGATAGCTTTAACCGTCACCATAACAAAACCGTTATTATGAAGAGTAGTTTTAAGAGTGAGCATACCGTTAGCTCCAAGCTCGCTGCCGGAAGAAGACTGTCCGTCATCACCAACCATTGTCCAGTCAAAACGAGCGCAGGAAGCAATCTCACCGTTTGCCAAAAGCGAAACGGTAAACTCTATCTCCTCACCGATCTCATAGCTGAGAGCATCTTTATTGGTCTCTCCGAGGAAATAGCGGGTATCATCCTCACCGAACAATTCAAACGCAGGAGGATACGCCCCCGAACCCGAAAGCTTCAGGTCATAAGTCTCACCGGGAAGGTTCATATCCCGTATTGCTTCTTCAAAGAGGTTAACGGAGAAATAAAGTCCAGTTGCAGTATCAGACTCAAGATGGATGTTGCCGTCGTTTTGAAGCTTCGCCATATAGTAACCGGTTTCGAGAGAATCATTGGCAACAAGCGATATATATTTTCCGTCCTTCGAGCTTGTTATCTCAGGCTCTTTGCCGACAGCGGCAAATACCGCCTCCTTCACTCTGGAAAGTAGCGCTTCGGGAGCACCCTCCGAATAAATCTTAAATTCGGTAATATCAATGCCGCCGACCATGATCTTCGCCGCAACATATGTATAAAGGTATTCCTCGCCGTATGTAATCGAAAGGGCGTCGCCTGTGATGTAATTTGCAATGAAATATTCGACCGCCTCTGCCGTTGCCTCATCCGAGCCGCCGATTATCACAAGCTTGTTGCTTTTAAAGGAAATTCGGTAGTCCTTATCTCCGAGACCTGCAAGAGCCTCTCCGCTGGCAGAGCGGTCTGTCTCACCTATGAGTATCTCAAGATCTCCCTTTGTGGCATAGTCGGTCTTTATCTGGGGCATTTCTCCGGTGATCTTCGTTATAGCCTTGCAAAGATCGGAAGCCGCTCCGATTACCGTCTTTTCACAGTTTTCGGGTCGGATGATAGTAAAATCACAGCCTTCACTGCCTGCAATTATTACATTTTCACCTTCACTAAAGCTTACCAAAGCATTCTGATCATTGACACCGCTTTCTGCCCGATCCCCTGCCGCATTATTTTGACATGAAGACAAAAGCACAGCAAAACAAATGAGACCTAAAATAAAAAGTAATCTGAATTTTTTCATAATTTTTACCTCAATTTGACCTATTTACATTTATTATAACTCTATTTCCCCACATTGTCAACAAGAGAAGCGTTTTTTTATATCAATTCCGTTAATAACCCCTTGTTTTTATTTTTAATGTGTAGTATAATATAATAAATACAAACAATTCCTAAAAAGGAGTAAAAAATGGAAAAGAAGCTTTTTAACGCACCGAACGGACAATTTGATATAGGGTATTACATATTTCTTCCGAAGGATTATTCGAATGAAAAGAAATACCCAATGATAGTCTTTCTTCACGGCGCAGGTGAGCGCGGAAACGGAAAAGACGAGCTTGATAAAATAAAGGAAAACGCTCTGCCACACTATGCCTCCGAGGGCAAGGAATACCCGGCAATACTTCTTTGCCCACAGTGTCCTTCCCGCATCGTCTGGAACAATATCGTCTTCGAGCTTAAAGCACTTATCGATAAGGTCGCGGCAGAATATAATGCCGACATGAGCCGCGTCAGTATAACAGGAATAAGCATGGGCGGCTTCGGAACATGGGAAATGGGGCTCACCTTCTCAAGCTTTTTCAGCGCCATAGCCCCCGTTTGCGGCGGCGGGCTCTCCTGGAGATGCGAAAACCTGAAAAACACCCCTGTTTGGGCATTCCACGGAGATGCCGACGGAGTAGTTCCCCCGAAAAATTCTATCGAAATGGTTGATTCGGTCAATGCGAAGGGCGGAAACGCAAAGCTGACCATCTTCCACGGCGTTGAGCATAACAGTTGGGACAGCGCATATCTTGAAACAACAGTTGTCGACTGGCTCATAGAACAAAAACGTGAAAATTTCCCACAGAATAAAGAGGTCCTTGACCAGCTCTGATACGATGGAGCAAAACAAATAGTGTATCATATTATATATATAGCTGTGATTGGAGGTGTTCCAAACCATGGATTCAAAAGAACTCAATGAAATAATTACCGCCTCACTTCCCGAAAAGGTGTTGCGTTCCTCTGATATTCCTTCACTTGATCTGTATCTCGATCAAATACTCACACTCGTCTCCGACAAAACAGAAAGCAGTGCAACATCCGGTGAGCTAACAAAAACCATGATAAATAATTACAGCAAGGACGGTCTTATCAAGCCCGTTAAAGGCAAAAAATACACAAAAGAACATATAGTTCAAATGCTGATAATTTATTATATGAAGGGTATACTTTCGATCAGTGATATAAAACGCATTTTTGACGGCGTATATTCCGATCCCGAATTTGGAGGAAGTGAGCTTATCGCTTCTTATGACCGTTTTCTCGATATCAGAGCAACAGAAGGCGAGCTATGCGGCAGCATGATAGAGCATCTCACGAAAAAAACAGGACTCGACCCCCGAAAGACCGATGAATTTTTTATAATGCTCATGTCTCTGGTTTCTGTATGCGACTGCCTGAAAAACAGTGCGCTTGAAATGATCTCTCGCAAGTATCCCCAAAAAGAATCTCCCGAAAAGGTAAAAGAAAAAAAGAATAAAAAATCCGCTGAAATTGTCAATAACGAGGATAGCGAATAAATAAAAAGATCAGAGCCATCAAAGGCTCTGATCTTTTATTACCTCGCAAACCAGCCTCACCGAATTTTCAGCGGCAATAGCGGCGAATTTATCATAGCTCATGGCAGCACTGTCGTCTCCGCCATCGGAAATTGCTCTTATCACAACAAACGGCACAGAATTCACATAGCAAACATGACCGATGCTCGCCCCCTCCATTTCACAGGCAATAGCGCCGAAGGCTTCGCGGATGTAAGTTTTTTTTGCCTCCTCGGCAACAAAAATATCCCCGGAGGCAATAGTTCCCGCAGTGGCATTAAGTCCAATTGACTTCGCCGCCTTCACGACCCTATCGCAAAGCTTTTCATCGGCGGGAATATTTATGATATTTATACCTGATATCAAACCAACGGGATCGCCTATAGCAGATGTATCCATATCATGCTGAACCACATCCGACGAAACTGCCACATCGCAGACAGAAAGCTCGTTTGTCAGTGTTCCCGCAACACCGGTATTGATAATAACATCGGGAGAATAACGAAGTATCATGGTCTGCGCGCAGATCGCGGCAAAAACCTTACCTATTCCGCAAGTCGCGATAACAACATCCCTGCCAAAAAGCTTTCCTATTGAATATTCAATGCCACTGACAGTCTCATTCACAGCACCATCAAGCATTCCTTTCAGCGCCTCTGTTTCGCATTTCATGGCACCGATAATTCCGATTTTCATTCTGCACCTCCGGTAGGGTATGTAAAATCAATGTCTCCGGCATTTTCAAGGGCGGCAAGATATGCGAAGCATTCGGCCTTAGCATCTTCCAAATCAAGATTCAGATAGTTGCCGCACTCTTTTCGGCTCGAACCGAACATCTCACCGTCATGGTCGATTATCTGTCCGAGAACCTTTTTCACGATCTTTAAAACCTCTGAATCCTGTGCATCGCGAACCAGCAGATAAAACCCGGTCTGACACCCCATAGGGCCGAAATATATGACCTTCTCACCAAGCTCCGAGCTGCGAACAAAGGTTGCAAACATATGCTCAACAGAATGAATGGTTCGATGATTCATATAATCACCGCAGTTTGGCTTGCGTGTGCGCATATCATATGTCGTTATGTCTCCGTCACGTCTTGAAACATATATTCCGGGAACTATATAGTCATGATCTACTTTGAATGATTCGATCTTGTTTGGCGTATTCATTTTTCCTCCTGAAAGATTGGTTTTATATATTGTACCATAAGCAAAAAATTTTTTCAAGCGTGTTCGACAAAAAACGGTAACAAATTTCCCGACGCGACATATTATGCTAACAGAGAGGCAAAAAAGCCCTCAAAAATTTTTGGAGGAACTCTTTATGAATAACAACTGCCTTTGCAACATTTTTGATGACAATAACATTATCTGGCTCATCATCATAGCTATTCTTCTCTTCTCCTGCTGCCGCTGCGGTTAAGGATAAAAAAACAAAAGGCTGATGCGTTCGCATCATCCTTTTGCATTTAAACAATAATTTAGCGTGGCAAAGTAACTTACAGCCTATGAGATCCTTCACTGCGTTCAGGATGACATTTGTGAGTCGTTTGTGTATCCTTCTTCAGCAAATCTCATGATTTTTTATGTAGTAAAAGCTAAAAATGAGCACCATCTGTCATCCTGAACATAGTGAAGGATCTCATGTGGGAAAACTAACTTTTTTCTTTCTAAAATCCTTTTTTCGTTATAGAAAGACGCAAAACAGTATTCACCGAAAAGTCATCCCCAGTGTAGTTGAGGGATGACTTGTGGGGATCGTTTGCTTATCTCTCTACGGCACGATAAATTTTGTTTATATCACCAAGCTTTCAAAAAACGCTTAAAATTATATCTCCAAACATTCTCTATTGACATATTGAAGTTTTTTTGATATAATCTAACGTAGGTTTTGATTTATCGAGAAAGGATGTGAGGCAAATGAACATATTTCCTAACATTCTCGGTAATGAAGAGCTTCGCACCCGCCTTTCTACGGATGTACGCAAGGGCACTTTGTCTCATGCTTATATCATCGAAGGCGCGCGCGGATGCGGCAAGCATACTCTTGCAAAAGAAATTTCTGCCGCTCTCGCCTGTGAAAAATCCGGGGATGTGTCTCTGCCCTTGCCATGCGGACTCTGCCCTTCCTGCCGAAAAATTCTCGGTGGAAAATCTCCCGATATAATAACTATCGGTCGCGAGGATGGCAAAGCACAGCTCGGCGTTGACGTTATACGCCGTTTGCGCGAGGATGTCAGGCTTCTCCCAAACGACCTTGACATCAAGGTTTACATCATTGAAGACGCGCACACAATGAATATTCAAGCGCAAAACTCATTTCTGCTGACTCTTGAAGAGCCGCCGAAATTCGTAGTATTTCTGCTTCTTTGCGAAACTGCACAACCGATGCTTGAAACGATAAAAAGCCGTGCACCGATTCTTCGCATGCGTCCGCTCCCATTTGAGCTTCTGCGCCAAAGCTTAATCAGCACAAGTCCGGATGCTGCCGCACTTGAGCGAAACTCCCCCGATGAATTTGAAGAAGTGCTAAAGCTCACTTCCGGTTATATGGGACAAGCACTCGAGCTGCTTGATTCAAAGAAGCGGCAGCCGAGACTTGCCGCAAGACATTTGGCAAAGGATTTTCTCGCGGCACTCACTATGAGAAAAAATGGCAGAAGGTCAATTGATCTGATCGGATCGTTTTCTCAAAAGCGCGATGAAATATGCGAGCAGCTTTCGGAAATCGAAAATGCCGCAAGAGACCTCATTGTTATCAAAAAATGCGACAATGCTCCACTTTGCTTCTTCACATGCGAAGACGAAGCCGCAGAGCTATCCTTTAAATTCAAAACCACCGCCCTTCTTACCCTTCTCTATTCGGTGGAAACGGCAAAATCAAGGCTTGCAGGCAATGCAAATGTCCGTCTGACCCTTTATGCACTTGCAATTGATTGCGGACTCCTTTGATAAAACAAAAAAATAACTCTACATGGAGATTTTATAATGAGCAACAACGAAAACGTTACCCCAAAGAATGAAAATTCGGGTGAACAGCGTCATAACCGTCCTCCAAGGCAAGGCGGAAACGGAACTCGCCATCATCACCGCAGAGGCGGAAACAATTTTAAAGGTCATCAAGGCAGAAAAGACAATGTGAAGCGCTATGACCAAGAGCTAAACAACAAGCCTGTTTCAGAACCGGCAGAGGAGATTGAGGTAAGCATTTTCCCGGAATCCCCAAGCACAGAATATTCCGTCACCGTTGACCTTTCCGATGATGCTACTCTCATAATCGACGAAGCTCCCGCCGAAGACGATTCCCCAAAGGTTGAAGTCATCGGTATAAGGTTTAAAAAAGCAGGAAAAGTATATTATTTTGATCCCGGTGACCTTAAGCTGCGCACAGGCGATGCGGCAGTTGTCGAAACTGCTCGCGGCCCTGAGCTTGGAGATGTCGCTTGCGGAAACAGAACGGTCAGAGAAAAAGATATAGTTCAGCCTCTGCGCCCGGTTATCCGCATCGCAACTAAAGAAGATATCAACCACGGCAAAGAAAACAGAAAAAAAGAAAATGAGGCTTTTTCGGTCTGTCTCAAGAAAATTGAAGAGCACGGGCTTGACATGAAGCTGGTGGACGTTGAATATACTTTTGATAACAGCAAATTGCTCTTCTATTTTACAAGTGCGGGGCGCGTTGACTTCCGAGAGCTCGTAAAAGATCTTGCTTCTGTTTTCCGCACGAGAATAGAGCTTCGCCAAATAGGTATACGCGATGAAGCAAAGCTGATGGGAGGTCTCGGTGTTTGCGGCAGACCCCTCTGCTGTGCAAGCTTCCTCTCGGACTTCGTTCAGGTATCGATAAAGATGGCGAAAGAGCAGAATCTCTCCCTCAACTCAACAAAAATTTCAGGCTCCTGCGGCAGACTGATGTGCTGTTTGCGCTATGAGCATGAAACTTATGAAGCAGAGATCAAGCTTACGCCTCCTGTGGATTCGATAGTAAAAACCGAGGACGGTGTCGGCACAGTCATTGAGATAAGTCCCATTGCGGGGCTGGTAAAGGTCAAGCTTGATGACAAAAATGATGTTGCGCCCAAGTTCTATCACCGCGACATGGTTAAGGTCATTAAATCCTCAAAACGCTCGGTATCCGAAAGCGATGAAGAGCCCGATAGAGAGGAATAATTCCTAAAAAAACGAATTTTTGATAAAATTCTCCTATATTTTTCATTTTGTATCTACTTTTTTCGCAAAAAATATTGCTTTTTGCGTTAAATGTGATAAAATAATAGTATAATATTAAGATTCGGAGGTGTAAACAATATGGCTTATAAGATCAATGCTGATGAATGTCTCGGTTGCGGTGCTTGCGCAGGCGCCTGCCCCGTAGAGGCTATTTCCGAAAAGGACGGCAAGTTTGAAATCGACGCTGATACTTGCATCGATTGCGGTTCTTGTGCCGGCACATGTCCTGCCGAAGCTATCAAGGAAGCTTGATTCGGTACATAGGAATACAGAAGGAGCAGGCTCTTGCCTGCTCCGTTCTGCTTAAAGGAGACATAAATGACTGAAAATATAATTTACGAAGACGAACGGCTTGACTCTGTCAATGAAAATCTTCAGCTCATACAAAAGAAAAACGGACTTACCTTCGGTACGGATTCATATCTTCTTTCTGCTTTTATCCGCACGTCAAAAAATAAACGGGCGGTAGAGCTCGGGAGCGGAACCGGCATCATTTCACTGCTGCTCGCTTCGAGAAACAAGTTCAAAAAAATATATGCTGTAGAAGTTCAGTCGGATTTTGCCGAGCTTTGCAAGAGAAATGTGCGGCTGAACGATCTTGATGATAAGATCATATCGGTCTGCGCCGATGTGCGCAATATAAAACCCGAGAATTTCGGTGGAGAGGTTGATGCGGTATTCTCAAATCCTCCCTATATGCGCACGGATTGCGGCAAAAGGAACGAGCATGATGAAAAATTTATCGCTCGCCATGAGGTTTGCGGCGGCATAAATGATTTCTGTTTTGCAGCGGCAAGACTTTTGCGTTACGGCGGAAGTTTCTATTGCGTTTACCGCCCCGACAGGATAACAGACTTATTTGCCGCACTGCGCGAAAACAAGCTTGAGCCAAAACGCATGACCTTTGTTTGTGCCGATGAGGATGCACCGCCTTCAATGCTTTTACTTAAAGCGAAAAAAGGTGCATCAACAGGTCTCAAAATCTCGCCTGCGCTGCTTTTGCATAATGCGGCAGAAGATAAAAGCGGCGGCAGAGAGCTCTCGGTGAAAGCCAAAAAAATCTATGAAACATGCTCCTTTGAGCATTTCGAAAAGTGGTGACATAAATGAAGGATACAAAAAGACTGCTCAGCTATATTCGCCGAGGAGTGGATGATTATAAAATGATCGAAGAGGGTGACAAAATTGCAGTCGGCGTTTCGGCAGGCAAGGACTCCCTGACATTGCTCTGCGCAATGGCGGAGCTGAGGCGCTTTTACCCGATCAAATTTGAGCTGATTGCAATAACCATCGATATGGGCTTTGAGGGATCGGACTTTTCAGAGATTGAAAAGCTCTGCGAGAGGCTGAATGTTGAATATCATATCATCCCCTCACAGATCTCAAAGATAATTTTTGATATCAGGAAGGAAAAAAGTCCCTGCTCTCTCTGCGCAAAGATGAGGCGCGGTGCACTCCACAACGCCTCAAAGGAGCTTGGCTGTACTGCGGTCGCGCTGGGTCATCATTTCGATGATGCGGTTGAGACCTTTATGCTCAATCTCTTTTTTGAAGGAAGGTTAGGTTGTTTCTCACCCGTTTCCTATCTTTCCAGAATCGGGCTCAGGCTTATACGCCCAATGGTTTATATGCCCGAAAAGGATGTACGCTATTTCGCTTCTAAAAATGAACTGCCTGTTGTAAAATCATCCTGCCCTGCAGACGGCAATACCGAGCGCGAGGAGATGAAAAAACTCCTTTTGGAGCTTGATCGCAAGCATAAGGGTCTCCGCTACCGCATCTTCGGAGCAATGCAGAGAGGAGAAATTGACGGTTTTAAAGCCGTTGGCAGGCTCGGCGGAATAGAAGCATATGCCGAGGGCGAAGAATGAGTTTTGCCGATTCCGAAAATATATTAACTGCTAAACAATAATTTAGCGGGCTGTTTGTAGAGTGACGAATTAACAAATTTAGATGTATGAACGCAAGCCTTCTCTGCTAGAGAAGGATAACGCTTGTCATCATCTGCCATAGTTCACCTTTCTACTCACCGACAAATTATTGTTTAACAAATAATAAGCAAACAACAAAATGCTGCTGCCAAATGGCAGCTTCATTTTGTTGTTATCTTTCCTCACGGTAATAATTTAGGCCGAGACTTGTTGGCGGATGATTCTCTTTCTTATCTCTGATGCTGGTA
>JAZOAL010000134.1:0-19267 GCA_045595425.1 Eubacteriales bacterium | reverse complement strand
CTCGGGGCTTCGCCCCTCCTTCCGACTGCAAAAGCATCTAACAAAACTCGTTACTTTTATTTTTACTTTTTTTAGTCTCACATCATTGACAAAACTACATATGCAAAAAATATATATTTTTACCTCTATTTTTGCACATTTATGTCTTATGATATTGATTTTTTCAAAAAACAGATGTATAATATTTCATAATGAACGATCAGGAGTAATTATATGAAAAAAGTTGAAATATATGGCGACGGTGCGTGCAGAGGCAATCGCGGCGGGGGGGGCGGGGGGGCGATACTTATATACGGAGACAAGAAAAAAGAAATGAGCGGCGGTGAAAAGGAAACCACAAACAACCGCATGGAGCTGACAGCGGCAATTGAAGCCCTTTCTGCACTTAAGGAGCCATGCAGAGTTACAATGACATCAGATTCGCAATATCTAATAAATGGGATTACCAAGGGATGGGCTGTTTCATGGAGAAAAAACGGGTGGCGTAAAAGTGATAAGTCCCCTGCCCTAAACCCTGATCTGTGGCAAAAGCTTCTTGATCTTCTTGATAAGCATGATGTAGAATTTGTTTGGGTCAAGGGACACGCGGGACACCCTTATAACGAACGATGCGATGAGCTGGCAACAGCCTTTGCAGACAGCTTATAAGGAAAAGGGGGAACCGGATAGATCGGTACTCTAAAGGACAGTTTTGCAAGAATACGGTATATCTCGAAAGAGGTATGCCGTATTTTGCATTTGTGTTCACAAATGCAGTGCTTGTCAAGAAAATTGATAGCGGAAGAATCGGCTAAAGAAAAGGCTTCCTTGTGTAAAGGGAGGCTTTTTCGCTATCCCTATTATATCACAAAAACCGCAGAGAATCACTGCGGCTTTTGTGTTTTTGTTTTCTCCGTTAAAAACAACAGAAGAAATATCTTCTTTACAATAAATCAGAGGAATATTTTTCTGATTTGCAATCCTTTAAGTGCACTGTCAAGAGTTTCCCAAAGCAGATTAAAATCAGCCACAAGAGAATGGGGCTTTTTCTCGGGGTCATCCTGTATCATCGGAACAAAATATACGTATTTTCTCGACAGCAATGTCCCTATATTCCGAAGATTTGCCGACAAAGCATCATTTGAAGCAAGGGATACAACAAGGGGTCTGTCAGAACGGAGATGAGCCTTTGCCGCCATAGTGACAGCGGTGTCGGTTATACCGTTTGCAATTTTTGCAAGAGTGTTGCCGGTACAGGGAGATATCACAAGTGCTTCAAGTGAAATTTTGGGTCCAAGCGGCTCCGCTTCGCATATAGTGTGAATAATTTTTTTGCCGCAAAGCTTTTCCACCTTATCGCAAAATTCCGACGACTGCCAGAAGCGAGTATCGGTGGAATATGCGTTTTCGCTCATTATCGGAATAATATCGAGACCTCTCGCAACCAATTTTTGAAGCTCCTCAAAAGATTTTGAAAAAGTGCAAAACGATCCGCAAAAAGCATATCCAATCATGTTTTCGTTCCCCTTTCCCTGTTCTTGGGAAGAGCGTTAAAGACAGCGCGCGCGGCACTTTTCGGAGCATATTTTCCGGGAATTCCCGAGGCCTGAATATATTTACGGCAGTTATCTCTCATAAACCTGTTCTCACCTCCAAAAGGCGAAGAAGCAAGCTCAAAATATATGGAATTTTTCAGGAGTGATGAATTAGGTTCGTCAAATATCCAACTCGGAACGGTGTTGAAAATTGCGTCATATGATCTCTCAAGATCAAATATTCCCTCTCTGCAATAATCTAGCAGATCTGTATCCACTTCCATACAAAGCTCTGCCTCAACTATGTTCTCTTGCTTTCTTGCCGCCACGGTCACATCCGCACCGAGCGCTTTCAGCTTTTTTGCAAGGCTTTTGCCGATTCTTCCGTAGCCGCAAATCAATACTTTGGATTCGCGTACAGCTATATCAAGCTCCTGCATAAGCATATATACCGCCCCCTCGGCGGTGATATCGGCGTTTTCCCAAACATATCTTTTATCGCCGAAATAGTCAAAATATTTAATATCGTTAGATTCAAAATAATCCTTTATTGCCGGCGGAAGCTTTCCTGCAAGAACCATACAATCCTTTGGGATTTTTTTGATGATGTCAAACATCAAGATATCCTTTTCGGAATTAAGCCGATATCCGTCTCTGGTGACAGGAACGGGCAAAAGCAAATAATCTGCATCCGAAATAGCCTCTTCCTCGCTTGCACAGTTATCTTCAGCTCCGCCGATACCGTATCTTCTTATATCGAAACCTTCGTTCGCAAAGAATTCTGTAATATACGCCTGTCTGCTGTCTCCGCCGAGCGCAGACAATATGTTCGGTGTTTTCAATGGCTGTCACTCCTTTCTGCCTATTACAGGCTATGACAACCGCCGATCCGTTGCTACTCACCGACAAAAGAAATTTTTTGAGTGTTTTTGATTATTTTAACATCCTCGTTGCCTGAAAATTCCGCATATGATAAAAGCTCATCGTCTGCTATAGAGACAAAGGAAGCTTCTCCCTCCGCATAAATCGTGAAATTTTGCTTGCATATCGGACCGTGAGTACCTATGATAATATTTTCACTTATCCTCCGGGTATTATCATATTCAAAATATGAAGAGCCCGCATAGAGAATATCAACACTGCCTCCGAGATCAAGCATCAGCACCGGATGAGTCGAGCGTTTAAGATACGCTCTCTCGCAGGATAGCGACATTTCATCAAGCAGCTTGATTTTTTCTCCTGTCCCGTATGAGTCTATCTTTACACCGAGAAGCTTCATTTCAAATTTTACAGATTCAGCAACAGAGATCTCGCTGTCAGTTATCGGCTCCGGAATAAGAACCTCCCTTATCATGAACTGTTTTGCCAGACGGCTTAAAGAATTTATATGCCTTTTGTGCAGATGAGTCAGGACAACCCTTTCAATCTCGCAATAGCCTTTGCTTAAAGCTTCACTTGCGGCTTCATAAAGATTTCCGCTCGATCCATCCGAAATATCGATGAGTATGTTGTCTCCCTTGGAAGAAATACATATATATTCATTATTTCCCGAATGTATATACTCTACATGATCGGCAGGATCACTCAGTGCACTATATTCCGCAAAAGAAAAAACACATAACCAAACAAATATAAAAAGCGGAATGATAATTTTATGCCTTATGTTTATAATAAGCATAACCGCAAGCACTGCAAAAAACGGTATGACGAGGAATTTTACAAATGGATATTCAAGAGAGATAAAAATGTTTTCAATTACAGAAAAAGCGTTTGATATCGAACTGCTGAAAGAAGCAAGAGCATTCATAATGATTATCAGAAGTTCTCCGATAATAGGTATATCCGATAAGAACAGAAAGAACGGGGCAATATATAAAATCATGGAGATAAACGGCGACAGTACAAGCGTTGCCACAGGTCCAAGCAAAGATATAGCTCCAAAGGTGAAGCAGGAAAAAGGCAATGTCATGATTATTGCCGCAAAGGAAATGATCATTCCCGAAATAACCGTCTTGACAGCTCTTCCCAAGCTGCCTTTAAGCAGCCGTCTCATTCTGAATCTTACATATATTTCCAAGGGTAAAGCCATGATTATTCCAAAGGTCGATAGAACCGACATCCAAAATCCAATATCACATATAGAAGCGGGAGAGAAAATGATTATTGAGGCAGCGGCAAAAAGCAGAGAGGTAAAAGAATCCTTTCTTGCCCTTAGAAAATACGCCAAATATGTTGCCATAAGCATTATTGCAGAGCGAACCACCGAAAGGCTGAATCCTGTAAGTGCCACATAAAACAGAAGCAATACGGGAAGAATTATATACCTGCGGCTCTTTCTTATTTTAAGCTTTTGCAGCATTGAATCGAGCATTGCCGAAAGTATTGCGAGATGCGTTCCGCTGAGTGCCAAAATATGATAGGTTCCGGTTCTTTTGAAATCTCTTTTTGCAATATCCGAAAGATTGTGTCTGTTTCCGAGAAAAACCGCATTTATAAGCCCCGATGCTTCTTCATCCAGACTTTTGCTGAAAACGTTACAAAGTGAGCTGTTCAGCTTTAAGAAAAACAACTCAATGCTTTCATCCCTTCCCACAACTTCACAAGAGGGTTTCTGCTCCTCCGCAAAGAAATAAACGCCTTTTGAATTGTAATACTGCTTCTCATCAAAGCTTCCGCCGCTTTCAAATTCCGAAAGAGTAACATCAGCTTTGATCCTATCTCCCATCGCGATATCAAGGGCATAAGGAACCTCAAAGCGCATTTTCATATTAACGGAATCATCTCCGATACGATGCACACGAATATCAAAAATGCTGAGATAGTTGCTGGTGAATGCCCGAGAAAGAACCGTTGCTTCGATTTCTGAGGTTTCGCTGATATTTTCATATTTTTGATAATTTTTCTCAACATTTGACAAATATAATGTAAAATGCAGAGCTCCCGTCAACGCAAAGATCAAAGCCAGAGATGCGGTTTTAAAGAATTTTCCTTTTCTTAGAATCAAAGCAGCTGCGCATAATATTAAAAAGCTTGCTGAAAATGCAATCAATGCCGCAGTTTTTACTATTTCGGGAGCAAAAAACACCACAAGCCCGCTCAATATAAAAAGAAAACAGCTAAGCGCAAACGGTTTTCTGTAAAAAAGTCTCATTTGATGCCTCACTCACATTTACTGTGACTAAATTATACACACACTGACAAAATTCGTCAATACTATTTATAATAATAAACTTTAAATCATTTTTATATTAGCACTTGACATATAAACTACTTTGTGATACAATATAGCAGTCTTAGTTTGTTTTTCACTGATAATTTTTTTAACGGAGTCAAAAAATGAGAATGGTCAACAATCTTAAGGGCGCAAAGCCGCCAAAGGTTATTACGGATCTTCGCCATCTCGTAAAGAGCGGCGCGGAAGCTTTCGGTGATAAACCCCTCTATTTTTATATTGAGAACGGCGAAACTCTTGAGTATTCCTATGAGCGTCTTTATAATGAAACACTATATATCGGTACCGGTCTTGCTAAAAAAGGGCTTATGGGAAAGGGCGTTGCCGTTATTGGTCATACTCACCCCAGATATACCGCTACCTATATTTCCGCAATAAACGGCGGAGGCTATATAGTCCCCATCGACCCTGAGCTCTCAAATGAGCAGACAGCATTCTTTATGAATCATGCGGAGGTTGAGGCGGTATTTTATACCGAAAAGCTTAAGAAAAAAATAGATGCTGTAAAAGAAACTCTTTCGAATGTGAAGCTTTTCGTTGCTATACAGCCCGATGAAGGTTTTGTTTCGGATGAGAATAATATAACTATCGATGAGCTGATAAATATCGGTAAAGAGGCTTTTGACGGCGGATATACCGATTATAACGATTATGAGATAGTCCCCGAAAAGATGGCGGCGATCATTTTCACCTCGGGTTCAACCGGCACAGCTAAGGGAGTTATGCTTTCCACAGGCAATCTTACTGCCGCTATCAACGCTTCCTGCCAGTCTACACCTTACGATGATAATAACACATTTGTTTCCGTGCTCCCCCCTCACCACACATATGAGATGACTTGCGGTCATCTTGCTCTTATGAATATCGGTGCTCAGGTGCTTATAAATGATTCACTGAAGCATGTCATGAAGAATTTCAAAAACTTCAAGCCAAATGCACTTATGCTCGTTCCACTCTTTGCCGAAACGATGCACAAAAAGATTTGGGCTGAGATCAAGAAAAAAGGCATTGAAGGAAAGCTAAAATTTGCTATAGGATTTGATAATGTTCTTCTCAGATGCAGAATAGATATCCGCCGTAAGCTCTTTAAGGAAATTATCGATTCCTTTGGAGGCAATCTGAAAAGTATTATCTGCGGCGGTGCTTCCCTGAGCCCCCAGCTTGTAAAAGATTTTTATTCTTTCGGTATTACCATTCTCGAGGGCTACGGTATCACAGAGTGTGCCCCCCTCGTTGCGGTCAATCGTGCGGGCAAGGTTCGTCTCAAATCCGTTGGACAGCCTGTTCAGGGCTGTACCGTCATGATAGATAAGACTCCCGGTGAAGAAACCGGTGAGATCCTTGTCAAAGGCAGCAATGTCATGATGGGATACTATAAAAATCCCGAAGCAACTGCAGAAGTCTTCACCGAAGACGGCTGGTTCCGCACAGGTGACATTGGCAGGATGGACAAGGACGGCTATATTTATATAACAGGCAGAAAGAAGAATGTAATCATTCTCTCGAACGGCAAAAACGTATTTCCTGAAGAGATTGAGGAATATATTGAACCGATAAATATCATTCTTGAGTCGGTTGTTCTCGCAAGAGAAAATTCCTCGGGAGAGCCCACGATAACAGCGATCTGTGTTCCGAATATGACGTTGCTTGAGGGCAAGGATGATGACGAGATATATGATATGATCAAAGCGGAGATTTCTGAAGTAAACAAGCATCTTCCCTCATATAAGCAGATCCATCAGATTGAGATCCGCAAGGAAGAATTTGAGAGAACAACTTCAAAGAAAATCCAGCGTTTTAAAATCAAGTAAACTATTAAAGTTTAAATATATTTTTGCCTATATGGCTATGGAGGTTTTTTACCATGTACGACAAGATAAAGGCGATGCTCGTTGACGAGTTCGACATCAAGGAATCCGACATTTCTCCCGAAAGCGATCTTTCTCAGGATCTCGGCATAAACTCTGTTGAGCTTATGGATCTTGCAATGCGTTGCGAGGAAGAATTTGACATTCAGTTCCCTGATGATGATATTCACAAGTTCACTACTGTGGGCGATATCGTTAATTTCATTGAAAGCTGCAAATAATAAAGAAGAGGCTGCTGCATTAAGTCTCAAAAAAGCGGTTGCTTTGTACTGAAGGTTATTGAACAGCCGCTTAAAAAAGACCCCCCGAAACCGTAGTGGTTTCGGGGGCTTTTGTATAATCCCATTCGGGATAAATTATCTCTTGGAGTTTTCCCTGTTGCGTTTATGACGTTTTATATCGTTGAAAAACGCTTATATCGTGCGGTTTTGTGTAGATGTAATTGTGTATCGTTTGATATTTTTGGTGCTGTCGCATAGAATGTTGCACCAAATTTGCACCAAAAAACACACGTAACAATAAATCTTAACTTAGCTTTAATGCCATAAAATATACAGGGAAATCATAATCATCCCTTGACAAAATAAGTGTCGCACATCGTATTGCCGCATTTGGATGAGGTAGAATATTAAATGCCTTTTTAACTTGTAGTGGGAATTTGTAATCTTTTATATGATTACAATATCTTTCCCAAAAGTCCTCAAAATTTGCCGAAGAAACATATGCCACTATAAATGTCGCAGTTCCTAAAGCATTATAATTTATAATTGCTTTGTCTATATGCTCATCTATATATGAGGTATTTACACTACTTAAATTTAACCCCTCAAATATAGCTATTTCTCTACCATCTTTTGTAAGTAATATATCAACTTCGCCTGCATCTTTGCCACTAGAAGATATCCCATGACGTGATTGGTCTTTTACTTCATTATATCCTTTTATAGAAAGCATATCCCTAAAAGCATCATTGATGGTGTTTTCAAAACTTGAACTATTAAATGAATGATTTAAACAAATTCTTTCCCCTATTTGAATAAAGTCATTCAGAACACTTTTAGCGGTTTCAATATCCGCATTCAGTCTTTCTTCGTTTGAAGATGGTACTTTGGAAACATCAAATAAATCATCATCAAGATAGAATATGTTTCTAATAAGAAATCCAGATTCACTAGGTTTAAGTGCTTTATCAATTACATCTTTTAACAATCTATCATTTGCTTCCAAAACCGATATATCATCCTTTGCTCCTTCAAAAGAAAAATCAAGAGCATATTTGTCCCAATTATCACCTTTTAATCCTGCGTAAAAAGCAAAATCAACTTTTTCGTATTCATATTCACAACGAATAAACGCATTTACTACATTATCATTGCTCATTTGTTGTAAATACTGAATAACACGTTTTTTGAAATTATCAGGTATCTCATATGTAAAGTCCAAAGTCCCCATAACGCACCTCTAAAACTCTTTTTCTTTAGAAGTTATTATACCATAAATCTGTAAATAAATCAACAACGGAGCATAACCCAAATGGATTACACTCCGTTATTTTTAAAAAAGGCTATCTTCAAGGCTTTGAGCGATTCTTGCTTTATACTCATCGAAAATGTGTCCGTAGGTATCAGCAGTTATATTTATGTTACAATGACCCAATTGCGAAGAAACAGCCTTTATATCAACTCCATTATTGATGAGAAGACTGGCATTGCTGTGGCGTAGTGCGTGAGCAGTAACACAAGGCAAATCATTCTCTTTGAGAAGCCTTTTGAGTTTGTTATTTACACTTCCATAATTCATATATTCGCCAATTTCGGTGGTAAATATAAAATCTGGGTGTGTCCACGCATCACCTACAATCGCTTTGAGTTTGTCCTGTTCTTCTTTGTGCTTTCTTAATATTGACATAGAAAACTCCCCAAGTTTAAGTGTTCGGTAACTGGTTTCGTTTTTGGTAGAGGATTCATATTTCTCTTTGTAAGCATACGCAAGTGTTTTACGCACCCCTATCGTACTGTTCTCCCAATCGAGATTACTCCATCTAAGGCAAAGACATTCTCCAATTCTCATTCCCGAAAATATCAAGAATTTTATAATAGTGTTGAATGAACTGTATTCACTTGTAAGTTCCATCAACTTACGGCATTGGTCTGGATTAAGATACTTAATCTTCTTTGTTTCCGAAGCATCTTCTTTATACAAAGCATCGCGACAAGGATTTCTTGATATATACCCCTGTTTAACACCAAATGTCATAACGCTAGACATTATCGTTTTTAATTTTCTTGTGGTCTCGGAAGAAAGCGAAAGTCCTGTAAAGAATGTTGTCAATTCAGAAGTTTTGATACTCATTACTTTCCTATTAGCGTAAATAGGTAGAATGTGAATTTTCAAATCCCTTTCATAGTTATACCTAGTTACAGGCTTCAACTTGTTTGGAGCAAAATCACGAAAGTATATATCCACAAGTTCCTTGAAACGCATATGTTCTTCCAAGTCCTGTGTGTGCTTATGCTTTTTCTGGAAATCGTTATATGCTTCCATCACCATTTTTTCAGCCTTTGTAGGTGCTGTTCCCTCTGGGACTTTGAACGTCATCGTTTTCCGAATATTTTTACCATTTCCGTCAAATCCGAGAGAAAGTGTAAAGCGGTATGTATTTTCACCACGTTTGGTTACGCCTCTGATATTCATAATAACTCTCCCTTCACGCAACTGGCGAGAGATTCGCCAGTTGCTCACATAATACATCAAAGTTAATAAATGCTTTCTTTCCCGAATACACCGCAGGAATTTTCTTCTCGTGAAGAAGTCTGCGTATTGCACTTTCGGGCAGTAGTCCTGTTGAGGCTACCTGTCGTACTGTCATCATTCTGGGTATATTGTTATTTGTGTTAGATTCAAATTTCATAATTATGTTCTCCTTTACTATATTAAACATCTATAAGTAGTTTGTATAAGCACAACTTGTTGTTTGCTCTTGTGATTACACTTATATGATAACATATTATAAAATTTTCTTCTAGTGGCTTGTGGCCGTTTAAACGGAACTCAAATCTTTTTTACTCATTATGAACCACAGCACCATAACTTGAATAGACGATACTACTCTCAAGTCTTACATCACGCCCGAACTTCTCATAATCAATATAATTTCTGATATATTCGGGAATGTCGGGAAAAATCCCGCAATCTTCGATGTAGTAGTACCCTAAACTCTCGTCATCGTCAATGTCTGGGAGTAGGTCATAATCATCGAGGCTTTCAATCAACTCTTTTAATTCGTCAATGCTCTTACAACTCTCGCATTCGAGTATTGCGTTTAACTTGTCCTCGTCATCGTCTGACAGAGCCTCTAACATTTCAGCAAGTTCGTTCAGAGCCTCAATACTCTCGTACTCACCAAGAATGTCCCGAAGTCCGACAAAGGACGATTCATAGTCAGAAATGAAGTATTCCTCATACTCCTTACCAATTCCAATGTCTTTAAGCGCCTGTTGTAATTCTTTCGGGGATTCGATAGGCAGCCGTACAAAAGTGCCTACCAACGCCCCCTCTGCGTATTTTCCCGCATTTGTCAAGAATACGCTCAATTTACTCATATCCATTTTCTCCTCTCACGTTATCTGTTTTGTTTTGGATATTAGATTATACTGTCGAGGATTGTCGAATATAACGGCATAATTATAGACCGCACGATGCTTTGTAGGCGGTCGTTTTCTTTTTTGTGGCAACAGATACTAAATACCTTAAAACATATCCCAACCAAATAAAATGTCTGTTTTTGTCGTTATTTAGTTATAAAATGATGTTCATTACAGTAGAATAATAAAAATATATTTAATATTTTCTTGCGAGACCTCGCTTCTCTCGTAGTGCAAAAACTCATTTTGCACTACACACAAGGAAATTTGGCACAGCCAACACATTCTCTTATACGAATGTTAATTTCATTGCTTCGTTCTGCTCGGTCTCGCAGGAGCGTATAAGGAGGTGATTTTCGTGGGAAGAAAATCACATTATGTGCAAACAGTCAATCATCGTGATGTTGATTTCCTTAACAGCTTACGCTGTTCGGGAGTTTGCACAAAACAACAGGCACTTCAATTCATTTCGTCTAATCGCCTCAAGAATTTCATACTTGACAAAACGATTGAGAAGTGTTCGCACACTTCAAAAGACGGTGTGCGACAAGAAATATACCGTATATCCGAACAAGGAAAGCTCTGGGTTCGGGAACATATAGACAGCCTTGCCGATAGAAAGTTCTATTCTTCCACAGGGGTTGAACACGACATTCAGCTTATGAACAAGATACTGTCGTTGTCAGCAGAAGAACGCTCCACTATGAGAACGGAATCGGAAATCAGAGACCAGTTCCGTGACAGATTGCAGGAATTACTCGACAGCCGAGAGTACGAAAGGTACGAACAGTTATATAACGCCCTGCAAGACCACAGCATTTCAATGCCAGACTTGCAGTACGGCATTGACAGCTATTATGAGGTGGTAACAAGCTCATACGGAGAAATGGAAATACAGGCGAAGATTGAGGCTGTTGCCTCGATTGGCGGGAACTTAGAAATGGAACGAATATAGAAAGGGGGAATTTTAATGAATGAGATTCAGACACGAATACAAAGTGAATTGTTAAGGACGTACCACAAGCAGTTGTATATTGCTTTGTTCGGATGTGGCGGTGTTATCTTCCGCACACATTTCGAAAAACTGATAGGTAAGAACGCTTCGTACATACTTAACTCAATGATTGAACATAAGTTAATCAAACAGCAAAAGATAGGAAGAAACTTCATTATTATATTAAAGCATAGTGTGTTCAGCTATTTCTGCCTTGAAAACAAAGGGGCAAGAATCACAGTCAAAATGCTTTTGCATAACGCCCTGTGGTGTGAAATGATGTTACAGCGTTATAATCCAGACGAGCTAACCAAAATTCAGTCACGGCTGACCATGAGCAACTTTTCGTATTTTCAGCCACATCACAGCAGGGATATTCTTAACAGGATATATACATTCCTCAATCAACACGGAGAAAGCAATCTCTCAACGCTTCAATGGAGCATTGATGAGCTTGACAGGAAAATTGCTTTTATCAAGGGCAGTATCAAAGGACGAAAGGAAAAGTTGAACGGACAAGGAGTAAAGTCTGATGACTTGCTTACTCTCCGTAGCAATGATGTGTATGTTGAATCTGCAAGCTTCAATGACGGCAGGATATGTCTGCACTTCGCTGTGTTCGGCATAAACAAAAATGCCGACAAGCTCTCGGAGATTATCACGAAAACGGAAAAAGCAGTTGAGGACATTTTCGGTGATATAAATATTAAAAATATTTTTGATATTTATTCCTTGTCCGAAAGAAACGAACATACCGAGAAAAAACTTCACAGGAATTTACTTGCTATCAAAGGAAACGAACTCAAA
Source organism: Eubacteriales bacterium (assembly GCA_045595425.1). Classification (GTDB taxonomy): domain Bacteria; phylum Bacillota; class Clostridia; order Oscillospirales; family CAG-272; genus SIG710. The sequence goes on along the minus strand of JAZOAL010000134.1, from coordinate 7,208 downwards.
GAAGATTATTACCGAGAAAATATATTCTTTCACTGGTACAACTGTAAGAACAGATTGTTTTCGGGGATTGATATAGACAAGTGGCTGTAAAGCAGGATAATTTTATATCTGGCTCAACATTTCACTACAATATATTATATTGAGAAATGTGAGGTATGAGCAGTATATGAGAAATGAGTTTAGTGCGGAAGAACTTGCGTTTTTAGATTTAATCAGCGAATTATACTTCGAGCAGGAGTTTCTTGATTGGATTGAGAAAATGAACGAGACCTATCCGTAATGCCATTATTTTTCTTCCTTGAATTGTCGTCGGTTAAAACCGACGGCTTTTTTGTTGCTTACATTCTCATTGTAACATATTCCATTTGAAAATATCAATCGGTTGGTAGCCGTTTAAACGGAACTTGAAATTTTTTTGTTGCTCGAACACCTTTTGTATTTATTTTTTTGAGAAAATATGTAATTTTATAAATGAAAATTCAATTCAAGGAGGATTTTTTATGAGTATAAGAAAAACCAAAGCTATGTCGGTTAATATCTCCGCAGGAGTGTTCCCGACAGTAGAAGATGCTGTCCGTGAGGCTAACGCTATCAAGAGGTGGCTTGTCCGTCTGTGTGAGAAGCGTGGGTACAGTTGTAAGGCTAAAATCGGGGTGAGTGAGAATAACGCCCACTCTGGTACTGTTGTGGCTTCAAGAGGTGGCAGAGGCAGACCGAAGAAGTCTTTTAAGAGAAACCCAACATCAATGTTACCAAGCAAGGTAGAGGCTCACATTCATATTGTTCTGTTCGGGAATCCTGCGGATATGATTGTAGCCGAACTCCGCAAGCACTTAAATAAAAAGTACAAAAGAAGCGTGGTATGGTCAAAGGATTGTTCGGGGTACATCACCAATGCTGTCAAGTACCTCATCAAGCAGAGTACAAAGACACGCTCGGTGGATTGTGACCGACAGGACATTCTCTCGGCTGACGAGTGGGAATTTGTCGAGGCTATCAGAGAGGCAGAGGAAGAAATCTACCAGAATTTAGCGTTTACACAATCCGAGCAAAAGAAAACCGCTGAAGCTCTTGATAATGCAGGCATTTCCGACACTTCAAACGATGAAGAAACACTCCAATGTAAAAGTCTTATATATAAGCGACTACTTAATATTAAAGATTCTGATATAGATATTCTTCATATATTTATATCCATACAAGAAAAGATTGATAAACAAGATTCAGATGATAGTTCTTATTGTTCTTCTTCATAATACCATCATTGCTTTCAAGATTGATAGTATTCTTCGTATATAGTTGTATAATTCAACAATTTTATGCACAATTCCGTCTAAACGGACACTAGCATCTTGATTTTTTCACTATTTTATGATATAATCAAAATAAAGTATTTGAGAGTAAAGAAAGGACTTGTATTTTATGTATTGTTCTAAATGTGGAAACAAGATTGAAGATAACGACAAATTCTGTCGTTCTTGCGGAAATTCAATAATAATCACTAATGACAAACCTGTTGATAGTAGTGTTCCTACACCTTTGACTAGCACTCAAACATCAGCACCGTTTTGTACTAATTGTGGAGAAGCCGTAGGAAAATCAAAAATTTGTCCTCGTTGCCACCTTAAAACAAAAAAGAATTATAAAAAGTATTGTAGATACTGCGGTGGAACAGTTGGAGAAAAGAAAAAGTGTTCTGTATGTGGCTCACTAGCCAGAATATCTGTAATAGAAACTATAGTTCGCTTTTTTATTACTGCTCTTATGGTATTTTTTTATTTATTTGCTTTGGGTGATATTTTCTTAAACAAACAGATAGTTGTAGGTTTAATAACACTTATAGGCACATTAGTAATACATATTTTTGTGTATAGAAAGAAACAGATAAAAAAGTTCAAAACAAAATTGGTACATAAAAAGGCAAGAAAACTATTATTGTCTTTAATTTATGTCGGAATTTTCATTGGTTTGATAGCAGTTCCTCTTATTGGCACTGCTTTGAATAATAGTGTAATTGGTGAATACGTTGATAATTCAAGAGTAATATCTTATAGTGAAAATATTATAAGACAAACACTAAAAAATCCCAGCTCCATGAAAATAAACAATTCAAGTGTTGAAGAAAGTTTTACAACTGATGATAATTGGACGTATTATAAGGTTGTGGTTGATTATTCAGCACAAAATGAATTTGGTGGTTATGGTAGAAACACAAAAGAAATCTATGTGCGTTCTTTTGAGTATGCTGATATTATACAACAAGTTTCTGCTACAGATTATATTACGATAAAATTAACGAAATAATGTTATATTCTGACAAATTCCGCCATATAATATAATGTGAATCTCCTATTCACACACTCATATCTGTTTTGCTATCACATAAGTAAAGACAGAGGCAGGAAATTATATGGTGGGAATAGAAAAGGCTAATGTTTATATCCTGCGCCCGTGAGGGTGCAGGTGTAAATACATACAAGGGCAGGAAAAGAAAAGCCGTCAGAATGTGCGTAATGACATTCTGGCGGTTTATTTTTATGGTGGTGAAAATATGGCAGTTAAACTTTTTGAAGAAGATTTATATAGCAAGGACTATAAAGAACTTGCTGATTGGATTGTCGCTTGTCGCAATGTGGTAAAAAAAGAACAATGTAGAGACGATGAAGATTATGCGTATTCCGTAGATGCCTTTTGTGCGGAGTGGGAAGAACACTACAACTGGCATAATGATACCTATGAGAATAAGAGCATATATAGGTCAGAAACATTCAGAATGGCATTATCCTACATCCGATATATAGAAAGACTAACAATTGAATTTGACTACGGCTCTAGTATTTATCAGATTCCCTACGCACCTAATGAGTGTTTTCGTAATTATGTTTCTGGTGATGCTGGCGGTTATGTAGACACGAGCTTCAGAAAATTTTATGATGAAATACAATCAATATTCAAGCCAGAGAACAAGGACGATTACAAACAATTTCTTCACAACATAATATCTGCTCAAAGTTTTTGTGAATACCGCCTTACTTTCAAGGCACTCAACAAAAACGGTGAAATATTGAAAACCAAGACTTTTGATGAATTTATAGAGATTTGTGAGAAAGACGAACTTTATCACATCGAATCTACCTATATTACTGTAGAAGCAAATTACAACAAGGCATTACAAAAATTCGACATATCAAAAAGCACATACAATGAATTTCGTCACCCAGACAAGTGTGAGAAAGACTTTGACAAGAAGATGTTCGTTAATCTTGCCTTTATTCTCGGTGTTGGCTACGATAACGCAGAACTGCTTTTTAACTATAACGGCTATACCCTTGAAAGTAATTCAAGACAGTTTGATGTTGTTTGTAAAAAGGCGTTCCAGATAGGCTTTTCTCGTGAAATGGCTATTGCCCTAATCGAAAAGAGAAATTACGAACTTGCCAAGACAAAGAAATCTTTTAATATGATACCTAATTTGATTATGAATAAGAGATAATAACTAAATCCCACAGCGGAGAATAACAATATGAATATACAAAAACAACTGACAAAAATTAGTTTGCCCGATATATATAATCGCGAAGGCAAAGACTGTTATTATGACACATACAGAAAAAAACTGATAGAAATTACACCAGAAGAAACAGTACGACAAAAAATAGCTAAATTGTTTGAGACTATATATGGCGTTCCAAAAGAAATGATACACTTGGAAGTACCTATGTCTCATTATGTAGAGAATACAAGTGGTAGAGCAGATATAGTAATACACGCTCTTGACCAAATAGCTAACATGATGTATCCTCTAACAATAATAGAATGTAAAAACGAAGACGTTTTCCTAACTGATAGTGTAGTCGAACAGGGTGTTCGTTACTGCGATACTCTTGGTGGAAAATATCTTGTGCTGACAAATGGTATTGAAATTATATTTGCCGTTTATGATGAAGAAAGCGAAAAATATATTTTCCTTGACGAGATTCTTTCTTATGACAAAATGTTAAGCAACAAGTTTTCTTTGCCCAAAATCCAAAATCAGCAATTCACTAGATTCACTATAGATGAATTAAAGCAACAACAAATAATAGCAGAATACAATGATGCTGACACTTGGATTTATGGTGCAGGAACAAATGAAAAATTAAGAACATTCGCTGTAAATTTCTATCAAGCACTTTTAGACACAAACCATGCTTTGCCTAAATTTAAAAACAATGTTTTTGAATTGATTGAAGATATCGGGCAAAGATATATGGACTATACCAACGCAGGTGGTGGACATTATAATGGCGTTTACAGAGCGTTTTTGGTTAAAGACAGATTTAATGAAACTCAAATAGTATCATTTTCTATTTTTGGAACAGATGCAAACTTTAGAGGAGAAAACAGAAATAGTTATACATCGCTTGTTGTGTCTATCGACCGATTCAAAACCAGTCACAATTCCTTACAATATAATGTTGATAGGTTCGCTCGTTTGCTACCGAATGGGAAAATTTCTTTCGTACATAACGGGCAAATAAGCAATCATAAAAATGTAGATATATTAAGTGCTGTATCAACAATTGGTAATAATCTTTTGGTTGCATCCAATGTTGTCATGCTTGGAGAGATTGATGCTGACAAAATTCTATACCTTGATAGTGAAGATGTATCTCAAATGATATATAGTTTTATCGAGTACGCACTTATAAGGGAAGAGGTGCGCAAAACATCTAAAAAGCAGAAGATGAAAGATAATAATGCTTAAAGAATATATAATCACAACATTCACAAAAGCAATTTGCACCAAATTTGCACCAAATTGAATTTCAAGACAAAAAGAAAACCTCGAAAACGCTTTGTTTTCGAGGTTTTTTGATAATAGCCGTAAGGCTGTAATTATCTCTTGGAGAACTGAGGAGCGCGACGAGCTGCTTTGAGACCGTACTTCTTTCTTTCCTTCATACGAGGGTCACGAGTGAGAAGTCCTGCCTTCTTAAGAGCGGGTCTGTATGTTTCATCAGCCTGAAGGAGAGCACGTGCTGCGCCGTGACGGATAGCACCTGCCTGACCGGAGATACCGCCGCCGCATACATTAGCGATGATATCGAACTTACCTTCTGTGCCTGTTACGCCGAAGGGCTGATTTACGATAAGCTTGAGTGTTTCAAGACCAAAATATTCATCAATATTTCTGCCGTTGATTGTAACGTTACCTGTACCGGGAACGAGACGAACGCGAGCTACAGACTTCTTTCTTCTGCCTGTGCCGTAGAAATAAGGCTTTGCACTTGTATACATATCCTATTTACCGTCCTTCCTTAAACTTCATAAGGAGTAGGCTTCTGAGCCTGCTGATTATGTTCTGCGCCTGCATAAACCTTCAGGCGTGTGATAGCGGTTCTTCCGATAGAGTTGTGAGGAAGCATTCCCTTAACTGCGAGCTGCATTGCAAGCTCGGGCTTTGTTGCCATAAGAGTCTTATAGTTAACTTCCTTCAGACCGCCGATATAACCGGAATGGTGACGGTAGAACTTCTGCTCCAGCTTCTTACCTGTGAGAACAGCCTTGGATGCGTTGATAATTACAACGAACTCGCCGCAGTCAACGTGAGGAGTGAACTCGGGGCGGTGCTTACCTCTGAGAATGGTAGCAGCAGCAACTGCTGTCTTACCGAGGGGCTTACCAGCCGCATCGATCACATACCACTTACGCTCTACGGTTTCTTTCTTTGCCATAAATGTGGACATTTTAGAATCCTCCGTAAATAATATAGATATTTTTGACTTTGATATTATAACACTTCTCTTCCCTTTTGTCAAGTGTTTTTTGAAAAAAAGTTAAATATTTTAATTTAGATATCTCATACCTCGTTTTTTCTCCGTTTTTCATGCCATTTCCTCGTTTTTTTAAAAAGCTTCACTCAAAAATTCAGAATTCAATTATGTTACATTCGATTATATCAATAGCATGACAAATTATTCTTTATAATCAAGCATGGCTGGCCTTGCGGTCAGTCATTCTTGGGGTTTATTTGCGGTATTGTTACACCGATATAATCGGTTATTGTGTATTCGCTGCGCCGAGAAGCAGTATATTCCAAACAGCTGTTTCAACAATATTATAAAGATTGTCAAGGAGGTATAAGATTTATTTTCCCAGCATATGCTTTATCAAACAAATAAAACAGACGGAGGAAAAAATCAATGGGTGCAAACATTTATGGTCCGGAAGGAACAAGAATCGGAAGTTCGGATAACAGGGAGTATATTTCTTCTCTTGCAGGGCTCGAAAGAGCAATGAATCAAGGCAAAATACTCGAATCCACAGCCCTTGTCTGCGATAGTAATATGAATCTGCATATCGATCTTTACGGTTTTGATGGCATAATCGAACGCAGTGAAGCCATGTTATGTCGTGAAAACGAGGAAATCAAAGATATAGGGATAATAACAAGGGTTGGAAAGACCGTATGCTTCAAGGTCATTTCTATAGAAAAAAGCGGAGAAAAGGTAAAAGTTTTTCTTTCAAGACGTGCGGCACAGCTTGACTGCATGAAAAATTTCCTATCGGATCTTATCTGCGGCGATATTATAAAGGCAAAAGTTACGCATCTTGAAAACTTCGGAGCTTTTGTTGACATTGGATGTGGAATATCTTCTCTGCTTTCCGTCGACTGCATTTCGGTATCAAGAATATCCCATCCCAAGGATAGACTCAATTGCGGTGATATCATCGATGTAGTTATAAAGGCGATCGATGAAGAAAACCAAAGAATTTTCGTCAGTCGCCGCGAACTGCTCGGCACTTGGGAGGAAAACGCTGCGCTTTTCAGTCCCGGGCAGACAGTTGCCGGCATTATCAGAAGCATAGAAAGCTACGGAATATTCGTTGAGCTTGCCCCAAATCTTGCCGGGCTCGCCGAGATTCGTGAAGATAAAATCGGTTGCCCGCTCACTGTTGGTCAAACCGCGGCAGTTTACATAAAGAGCATAATTCCCGAAAGAATGAAGGTGAAGCTGGTGCTCATAGACTCCTGCAAGGGTGAACACCTACTTTCAAGAACTTCATCTGAACGGGTATTTATTGACACCTCAAAGGTTACACATCTGGATCACTGGCGATATTCTCCCGAGGGAGCAAATAAGATTATCGAGACATTTTTCGATAACTGAAAATACCCGACCTTTTTTATAACCCAAAAGCCCCGATTCGCTTTCGCGAATCGG
>JAZOAL010000133.1:0-15698 GCA_045595425.1 Eubacteriales bacterium | reverse complement strand
GGGCGAGGACGTTGAGGATTGGGAAGAAGTTCAGCGCAAGCAGCGTGAGGAAGAAGCAGAACGGCAGAGGAAAGAACAAGAAATCCTCGCCACATGGTTTCTACGGGAAGAGTATATCAAAGCAGGTTGGTTCAAACGCTTTATTCTGCGACTACAATTTGCTTTCCGTGATACGCGCGGAGAGAGCCATATTCCGCAGATCCCAGACCATATCCGCATGGAGATCGCTCGTTGTCTTCTGCCGGATATAATTGCATACTACGAGTCTGAGCAAGGGCAAAAGGAGTTTGAGGAATGGACGAAAAGCAAAGATAGCCGGAACACTACTATAAGCAATCAAAAAGAAGGTGCATAATAAAAAGCCGAGAGTTAGGTAAAGTGACTCTCGGCTTTTCATGCTTTATCATACAATATAAGACAGCACTTTACAAAATGCATGATTTGTGTTATAATAAAATAACAACTATTATGGGGGCATTATGAAAACATATAACCAACTTAAAGAAATGTTTTTAGCATCAAATCAAGCCTTTATCCGTGATGATAAGGATTTGCTGGATAGCCAAGTGTCAGAACGCTCTCTATGCGGAGCTTTGATGCTGCACCTTAATAGGCTGATGTTGCGGAGTGAAGATTTTGAGGAATATTATACAGATGTTGAATATAATCGCAATCGAGGAAACATTAAAACGATCAAAAAAACTATCCGCGGTCAAGAAGAACAAATAGTCAATGTAACATGCGATCTAATAATGCACAGTCGAGGAAGGCATCCTGAACAAGATAATCTTATCGCAATAGAGATGAAAAAAGCTAATAGACCATTAGCAGAAAAGGCGAAAGACAAGGAACGCTTAAGAGCATTAACAAAGGATACTTTTGATGATACCTGGTCTTATGATGGTGTCACACTTCCTGAACATGTGTGTAGATATGTTATAGGTATATATTATGAGATTGATTATACTGATAAAATAATTCGTCTTGAATATTACAGACAAGGCGAACGCATAGAATGTCAGTCATTAAGATTCTAAGGAGAATGTCAAAATGTCAGAAATAACGGATCGCTATTACTCCATGCCGGAGATATGCAAATATCTCGGCATTAGCCGAGATACCGCTCTGCGCTGGATTGCAACAAAGAATATGCCTGCCCATAAGATCGGGAAGAACTGGAAGTTTAAAGTTTCCGAAATCGACGAGTGGGTGAACAGCGGACAAGCGGAAGATTGATTTATACTTAAGCAGAAGAAAGGAACTCAAATATGCAAAGACCATTATATATTGATTGGCTCGTAGAAGAAAAAGGCAAAGTTATAAAGAATTCGGTTCCATTAACTTGTTATAAATTAGATTACTCGATTGAGGACTCTGTTTTAGAAAATTGGGCATTGCATATACGGAGAAACTATATTGACGATGAGCAATTGACAGATGATGCCTATGTGAATGGGATGTCTGTAGAACAGTATTTGACTGAATATGTAATTCCGCAAAGAAACGATGAATTTGGACCTACCGCTCGATCTGGAGATATTACAGAAATATTAGTAGCAGATTTGTTAGAATTTGTTTTCAACTATTCTGTTCCAAGATATAAAATGAAAAACAGGTCAGGAAAGGCTAACTCACAACAAGGAACAGATGTTATTGCTTATAAATTTTATAATGGTGATAAATCTCCAAATGAAAAGGATGAGCTAATTGCAGCGGAAGTTAAAGCTGTACTATCGAGCGATACATACGATCCAATAAAAAGCGCTATCAAAGATTCCCAAAAAGATGATCATAGACTTGCAAGATCAATTGATTACTGTAGAAAACGTCTCCGAGAGTTGGGATCAATTGAGGAATCTAATGAGGTAAAAAGATTTTTGTTGAAGCCGGATAACAACTATAAATTATCTTTTGCTGCAGCAGCCGTTAGTAGCCGAGAAACAGCGGACGATATAATCGTGTTAGATGTATTAGGCGAAGATTTGGAAATCAGAAGTGGGCAAAAAATCTTCTACATTCATGGCAAGAAACTGATGGAGTTGGCCCATAACATTTATGAGAGGTGTAAAAAATGATTTTTGGTAATAAATCAGAACTAATGTTAAAATACCAAAAAGCAAAGGCTAAATTGGTTGAGTATGATACACCCATTGACCAATACCCTCGTTTCACACATAATTCAAATGAACTTTCATATCCGACTACTTATGTTTTATCACGATATGCAGAATGTATTGTAGCGAATGATTTTCAAGAGATGACTGAACTTAGCCCGCTTTTAGTTGCAAGTGCTCAATATTACGATGCGGCAGTTAATTCTAAAGATCGAGAAGTTTATAATTTTGACTTTTTGCTTTCTGGTGCTTCGGCATACTTTTTTGCAAATGACTTTGGTAGTTCTAAGGTGTTAGCTCAAAAAGCATACACCGCAGTTAAAACAGAAATCAATTCTCCCCAGCAGCTACTCTTGAATATTTTAGGGTATCTTCTATTGGGAAAGCGATTGCCGTATATTCGCAATAACGATATTTATAATAATATCAAAAATGCTTTTTCAGAATGCTTTGATAAAGGCCGTGACGCAGAACGGTTAAAAAAGGAATTATCCCAATTGCGAAGCATTGTGTACTATGAAAAAGATAGCGATGAAGTTTTCTATGTGGATATTTTAATTGCGGTTATTTATATCGCCCTTGACAATTCTGCGTGGGAATTGTTGCCTCGTTATACTGATTTGTCTATAGATTCTTGGAGTTCGTATTTATCCAGCAAATCATCAATTAAAATGCTATGGCCTGCGCAACGCCTTATTGCTGAAAAAGGTGTTTTGAAAGGAGAAAATTCTATTGTTCAGCTACCTACGGGTGTTGGCAAAACCAAAAGTATTGAATTGATACTTCGTTCTGCATTTTTGTCAGAAAGAGCAACTACTGCAGTCATAGTTGCACCTCTACGTGCTTTATGTAACGAGATAACATCAGATATGTCACATGCTTTTGGACAAGAGGTGAACATAAATCAATTTTCAGATGTGTTACAAGCAGATTTTTTGTTCTCTTTTGAAGAGGAAGAAAAACAAATATTGATATGTACGCCTGAAAAGTTGAGTTATGTTTTGCATCATCAAGCAGATTTTTTGGATTCTATAGATTTGTTTGTGTTTGATGAAGGACATATGTTTGACGATGGCGGTAGAGGAGCTACGTACGAATTGTTGGTAACACATATACGTGAAAATATTCGCGAAGATCAGCAATTTGTTTTGCTATCTGCGGTACTTCCGAATGCAGATCAAATCCAAGAATGGTTATTTTCGGGCGGAGGCGTATTAGCGTCAAATCCGCAAATCACCTCTACGCCCAAATCCATTGGTTTTTCATCGTCTAAAAGTGATATATATTTTTATTCTAATAACTCTCAAAAAGAAGATTTTTATATTCCCAGAGTATTACAAACAATCCCGTTAGGTAAATTAAAAGGTGAACGGAATATTAGATATTTCCCGAATTTTAATCTGCCAAGTGCCTCAGTAGATGTGGCCTTATATAATACCATAAAACTCTGTCATAACGGTGGTGTAGCCATCTATATGGGAAGACAATCTTCAATCAAAACAGCATTTAATCGGATATTAGAACTTCGTAATAGAAATCTTGATTTAAGCAATATCAAGTCATTAGCAAATGAAGAGGAACTTGAAAAACTGAAAAAACATATTTCCGAGTATTATGGTGAAGAGCATTATTATTCTCAAACTTGCGAACTGGGTATCTTGCCTCATTCATCCAACATTCCTAACGGTGTGAAGCTTGCTGTTGAATATGCACTTAAAAAAGGTCATATTTCCTGCGTTGTTTGCACTTCAACGTTGGCACAAGGAGTAAACATTCCCATTAAGTACTTGTTAATCACAAGCATTAGAACTGGACAAGAAATAATTAAGGCTCGAAATTTTCAAAATTTGATTGGACGAACCGCTCGTTCAGGCATATTTACAGAAGGAAGTGTCATTATTACTGATCCGAGAATATATGACGGTCAAAATTCTTATAGAGGGTGGCACGTTTGGAATGATTGCATTAAATTGTTTGATGCTAAAAATTCAGAACCATGTAGTAGCTCCATCCTTTCTGTTGTTAAGGACTTAGAGATAGATTATGAGTCGACATTGTCTGGGGATCAAATTGCAGAGTATATTATTGCCCACTATAATGAACCCAATTGCTTTGTTAATTTGGCAAATGAAATCAACACTCTCTATTTGCAAAAACATTCCGATAGAATAAACAACAACATTTTCTACTCCATTTTATTACGGCAAGAAATTATAGCGCATATTGAAAACTATCTGTGTATGGTCATCTCCACCTTGGAAGAGGATTCGCAGATAGAGGTGACATCTATATGTCAACAAACTCTCGCGTATGCGTTGGCTACAGATGAGGAAAAGGGATTACTTGAGAGAATGTTTGAAAAAATAGGCGAAAAACTAAGCAATCATTCACGCGAAAGATTGAAAAATTATTCATTCGCTATGTCGGGCATTGAACAATCTGTGAAAATTGAGAATTGGATAGCCGAGAAGGATTTGACTAACGTATTTCATACAGAGGAAGAATTGCTTGATTTAATATTAAGCTTTTTCAAAGAAATAACATTAATCAAAAAATGCCCTAACGAATTTGAGCAAATATGCAAACTGTGGATAGCAGGAAAAACTCCGTTAGAGATCAGTCAAGAGACAAAATGTGATGTTTCTGATATTGATGATTTGTGTAATAAAGTTATTTCTTATGAGTTGAATTTCTTCGTTGGAAACATTTCGGATTTGGTTGTAATACAAGAACCTGATACAGATGATGAGGCAAACGAGGACGATGTAGTGGATCCACGTAAAACATTGTCTATATTGCAAAAGAAAATCAAATATGGAGTGCCTACTCAAACGGCAATTTCTATTTGTGAAAAAGTATTTTATGATCGGATTTTAGCTCAAAAGATCACATCTATATTGGGTAATGATAATGTTGAGCCGGATACAATAATTCGCTTGATTCAGTTTTGTGATACTTTAGTTTTGGATATTCTTGACGATTACCCGGAATATTTCAAAGATAGAGTGGATTATCTAATCAGGGACAATTAGTTTGCGTGATGAAGAATTAAAAAATCACCGTCGAGAGTAACCGTTTAGTCGCTCTCGGCGGTGTCTTTAAGTATTAATTCGAATAATTATAGTAAAAAACAAATCCGAACCAATTTCGATTTACGAAATAGTTCGGATTTGTTACGTTTGGTGACCCGTACGGGAATCGAACCCATGTTACAGCCGTGAAAGGGCCGTGTCTTAACCGCTTGACCAACGGGCCATATGGTAGCGGAGATTGGACTTGAACCCATGACCTATCGGGTATGAACCGATTGCTCTAGCCAACTGAGCTACTCCGCCATTTTCCTGTTACCATTGGCAACGTGTGATATTATATCATGAAAGTTGAAATTTGTCAAGTCCATTTTTTAAAAATTGTCAAAAAATTATTTATTTATAGTAAAAAGCAATATTATTTTTGTAAATTTACGCAAATTTCATTCATCCTATTGCGATTTTCTAAAAAATAAGTTAAAATATAAGGGTAGAATGAATAATTGTTAATGATGAAAGAGAGTTGATGATTTTTGACGTATACCTTTAAAGGCGGTAGCCATGTTACCGAATACAAAAATACCCAAAATTCACCTATACAAAAAATGGAAGCACCTGCTGAAATATCTATCCCTATGTCCCAGCATATCGGTGCCCATTGCAAGCCGACCGTTAAGGTTGGAGACAGAGTCCTTCGCGGCCAGGTTATCGGAGAGGTTTCCGGGGGGCTCGGATGTCCTGTTCATTCAAGCGTTTCAGGGACAGTAAAGGCTATAACATCCTATAATAATGCGCAGGCTCAGCCTGTTCAAACGGTTGTTATTGAAAATGATGGGCAGTATGAGCTTTCTCCCGACATAAAGCCCTGTGAAAAGAAGCTGACCGAGACCACCTCAGAGGAGATAATAGAAGCGGTGCGCAAGGCGGGAATTTCCGGTATGGGAGGTGCAACATTCCCTACATATGCAAAGATACAGTCTGCCATCGGAAAGGTCGATAAGCTTATAATCAACTGCGCCGAATGTGAACCTTTTATAACTGCCAATCACAGACTGATGCTTGAGCGCCCTGCGGAGATCATAAACGGCACAAAAATATTGCTCAAAGCCTTCGGCCTTCGCGAAGCCGATATTGCTCTTGAGGACAACAAGCTTGATGCGGTGGATAAGCTTGAGGAGAAGATCGGTTCGAGCAAAATGATAAATGTTCGGATAATGCGCACAAAATATCCCCAGGGCGATGAGCGTCAGCTTATTTACGCCCTTACGGGAAAAGAGATACCTCAAGGAAAGCTTCCGGCGGATGTCGGATGCGTTATATTTAATGCCGAGACCTGCGCGGCGGTCTATCGCGCTTTTGCCTATGGTATGCCCCTTATCGAGAGGATCGTAACGGTGGCAGGCGACTGTGTTGTAACTCCGAAAAATGTTCTCGTGCCTATAGGAACTTCTTATAAGGATCTTATAGATTTCTGCGGCGGTATGAAAAAGGAGCCGAAGAAGATAATCAGCGGCGGTCCCATGATGGGCTTTGCCCAGTGGGATATAAATTCTCCCGTAATTAAGGGGACTTCCGCGCTTCTCGTTTTCTCGGAGGATATGTGTCCCGAGGAGAAAAGTGATTATGCCTGCATTCGCTGCGGAAGATGCGTGAAAAACTGTCCCATTCATCTTATGCCAAACTATCTTGCTCAGTTTGCACAGAAGCGAAGGAATGAGGATGCGGAAAAATATGATGTCATGAGCTGTGTTGAGTGCGGCACCTGTACATATAATTGCCCGGGTCATGTACCGATCGTGCAATACATAAGAGTTGCTAAGGGTGCTCTTCGAGCAAAGAAAGCGGCAGAGAGCGCAAGAGCAGCGGCAAACATGCCTGATCTTCAAAAGAAATAACGGGCTTAATGCTATCTGAAAGGATTATTTACATATATGAATAATGGAGTAAAAAACGTGGATTCCTCTGCGCTTTTGACGGTTTCGCCATCGCCGCATATCAGACACGGTGATACAACGCATTCGATAATGATCGATGTTATTATTGCGCTTATTCCTGCACTTGTTTGGGGCGTTATATGCTTTGGACTGCGTGCGCTTGCCGTTGTATTGCTCACTGTGAGCTCGGCTGTGTTTTTCGAGTTCGGATTTGAAAAGCTCTTAAAACGCCCTATTACCGTCGGGGATTTTTCGGCGGCTGTAACAGGACTTTTACTGGGGCTTAATCTTCCTTCAACGGTTCCTTATTGGATACCCGTAGTTGGCTCGTTTTTCGCGATCGTTGTTGTTAAACAGCTATTTGGAGGAATCGGAAAAAACTTTATGAACCCCGCTCTTGCGGCAAGAGTGTTCCTCTTTGCATGGCCAAGCGAGATGACAACATTCACAGAACCCTTCAAGCGTCTCGGCATATTTGCCGGCAGTGAGGAGATAGCGGATGCGCTTGCAGGTGCAACACCGCTTGCGTCTCTTAAAAGCGGAATATTGCCCGATATCAATTGGGTGGATCTTGTAACGGGTAAATGCGGCGGCACTATCGGAGAGGTTTCGTCGGTGCTTCTTATACTCGGCGGGATCTATCTGCTTTTGCGCAAGGTTATTTCTTGGCATATCCCCGTCTCCTTTATCGGAACGGTTGCGATTCTTGCGGCGATATTTCCTCAAAATGACGATGTTCTTGCCTTTGTTTTCAGCGAGGTATTTGCAGGAGGACTTATTCTTGCGGCGTTCTTTATGGCGACCGACTATGTGACATCTCCCGTTACGAGCGTGGGCAGACTGATATTCGGCACGGGATGCGGTGCTATAGTTGTGTTTATCAGATATTTCGGCGGTTATCCCGAGGGCGTTTCCTTTGCGATACTGATAATGAATACGCTGGTTTATTACCTTGATAAATTTACGAGGCCCAGAGTGTTCGGTAAGCTGAAGGGAGGTGCGAAGCATGGCTAAATCCGCAGAAAACAGAATTGAGCCGAAGGAGATCCTTCGAATCGGAGGCGTGCTTTGCATAATCTGCGCTGTGATCGCACTTATACTTTCATTTGTTAATATGGTCACTCTGGAAAAGATCGCCCAGAACGAGGAGATGGAGAAGAGAAGTGCTATAGTAGCTCTTTTCGGTTCTGAAAGCATTGAATACTATGCAATTGACGGTGCACCGGAAAGTGTGGATGCGGTGTATAAAGTCAGCGAAGGCAAAAATGATCTTGGTTACTGCGTCAGCGTTTCACCTGCCGGATTTGGCGGAGATATAAATATGATGGTGGGAATCGACTCTGCGGGAGCAGTTTTGGGAGTCCGTGTGGTTTCCCATTCTGAAACCCCCGGGCTTGGAAACCGTGTTGAAAACGACAGCTTTCTTTCACAGTTTGTCGGCAAGTCGGGCTTGATAGACCCAACAAAGAATATTGACATAATTTCGGGCTCTACCGTAAGCTCGAAGGCAGTTACCGCGGGAGTTAACGCGGCAACTGCGGCTCTTGCGGAAATACTTACGGGAGGTGCGGCAAATGAGTGATAAAAAGAATACAAGCGGTTTTGTTGCACAGCTTAGGGGCGGCATAATCGACAATAACCCCACCCTTGTGCAGCTTCTCGGAATGTGCCCGACTCTTGCTGTCACAACCTCTGTTGAAAATGCTATCGGTATGGGACTTGCGGCAACGGTGGTGCTTATCTGCTCCAACATATTTATCTCGCTTCTGCGCAAATTTATTCCCTCGCAGGTGCGTATCGCCGCATATATCGTAATTATCTCGGGATTTGTAACGGCGGTTGAGCTTCTTATGAAGGCGTTTTTCTTCAGCCTTTACGGTGCGCTGGGACTTTTCATTCCTCTCATTGTCGTTAACTGCATAATCCTTGCGAGAGCAGAGGCATTTGCATCCAAAAATAATGTCATACCCTCTGCGGTAGACGGACTTTCAATGGGACTCGGCTTTACCGTGGCACTCATCGTTATTGCAACGATCAGAGAGATTCTCGGCGCAGGTACTTTTCTTGGCTTTCCCATTCTCGGCTCGGCATATAAGCCTGCCATTCTCTTTATTCTTCCGCCCGGTGCGTTCCTGACTCTTGGCTTTGTTATCGCAGCGGTGCAGAAGGTGCGCAATATGAAAGAGGATAAGGAAAGACTGGCGAGGCTTTCAAAAATTGATGACGAAAAGGAGGATGAAGCATGATATCTTTGTCATTTGTTGATACATTGCTCCTTATGTTCAGTGCCATCATCATTGAGAATTTTATTTTTTCAAAATTCTATGGCTGCTGCCCCTTTCTTGGAGTTTCCGAAAAGCCCGATACTGCGCTTGGCATGGGCATGGCTGTTACCTTTGTTATAACGCTTTCGAGCGCGGTTACATGGATTGTTTATTACTTGATCCTTGTTCCTCTGAAGCTTGAATATCTTAAAACCATTGCTTTCATTCTTGTGATTGCGGCACTTGTGCAGTTCATTGAGATGTTCCTGCGTAAATTTGTGCCTGCTCTTTACAGTGCGCTCGGAATCTACCTGCCGCTTATCACCACAAACTGCGCGGTGCTCGGTTCGGCTCTTGTAAATATTCAGAATAATTACAATTTTATCACGTCGGTCTGCTACGGCTTTGCCGCCGCTCTCGGATTCACGCTTGCTATTGTTGTTTTTGCGGGTGTGCGTCAGAGAATGGAGTTTTCGGAGCCGCCGCGTGCATTTAAAGGTTTTCCCTTGACCCTTATTGCCGCAGGTCTTGTTGCCATGGCATTTTCGGGCTTCTCGGGCATAAATCTTTAAGGAGGTGCCGCGATGGTAGAAATTTTAATAACCGTACTTATTTTTGCAGGGCTTGGTGCGCTTTTCGGAGCGATCCTTGCCGTTGCTTCAAAGATATTCGCTGTTAAGGTTGATGAAAGAGTTCCGAAGATCCTTGAAAATCTGCCCGGAGCAAACTGCGGCGGATGCGGCTTTTCGGGATGCTCAGCCCTTGCAGAGGCTATTGCCAGAGGTGATGCAAAGCCCGATGCCTGCAGTGTTTGTGATAGTCAAAGCGCAAAAAATATAGGCGAGATCATGGGAATTGAGGTGAGCGCGAAAAAGCGTATGCGTGCACAGGTCATGTGCTCGGGTCACGGCGGTGCGGCAAAGAAAAAATACGCTTACAGCGGTGCGCCCGACTGTATTGCCGCTGAACGTCTCGGCGGCGGAGATAAGCTTTGCCCCAACGGGTGTATAGGTCTCGGAACCTGCGTTTCAGCATGCCCTATGGACGCCATCAGCGTCGTGAATGGAGTTGCTCAGGTGGATTATAAAAAATGCGAGGGATGCGGAGTTTGCGTTTCGGCTTGTCCCAAGCATATAATCAAGCTTATTCCCTTTGACGCCGCCCACTGGGTCGGCTGTATGTCGGTTGAAAACGGAGCAAATACGCGTAAGCAGTGCGACAGCGGATGTATAAGCTGCCGTCTCTGCGAGAAAAACTGCGAATACGGTGCTATTAAGGTCAATGATTTTGTGGCATCTATCGACTATGATAAATGCGTCAATTGCGGAAAATGCGTTGAAAAATGTCCAAGACATATCATCTGGTCAGCACATAAGGAAAACGGAAGCCTGATTATGATCAGAAGTGAATAATAAGAAAAAGATGCCGCGCAGTCCGCACGGCATCTTTTCTATCCTGCGGGTCGTCATTTCAACCGTTGGGATTGACAAATTCTCTTGTTTGTGATATGATTATGTAAACTTTAGGTTTTAAAGATAAATAATAATTTATAGGAGTAACCGTAGTGTGATAACCAATCGGAAATGATGTGCTCATTAGCCTTCACTTGCAGGGAAGGGGGACCACGTAGTGGTGGATGAGTAGTCACCATTTGGATATATTTCAAATGATAAGTAAACTTTATTTAGTTACTGAAAGCTACTATTTAATTGTGTCCTCATTCTACGGATTATGGCTGAAAGCGGTATCTACTCATCCGTCAGCAAAGCTGCCACCTTCCCTTCAAGGGAAGGCTAATGAGCGCATCATTTTCGATTGGTTATCACGCCGACAAGTTATTGTTTGTTGGATTTTTCAAAAAGACTTTATCAGAAAGAAGGAATTTACAATGAAAAAATTGCTTTGCTTGTTGCTTGCACTTGCTTTTTCCATTGGGCTGATTGGTTGTAATGCACCTGATGCTGAGGATGGCACAGAAACGGACAATCATGGATCGGGTAGTGCAAATAATGACGTTGAGACCGACTCCGTGGAAAATTCTTCGATAGCTGATTCTGAAAAGAAGAATGATTATTGGGCTTATGGTAAAGATGGTGAAACTTTTCTGTATAATTTATCGACAGAAAAGCATTTTCAGCTTACCGAAAATATTCATCTTCTCGATAGTAAATATGCTTTTGCAGGTCTTGCGGGTGTTACTTTCAGCCAAAACGGAGAATATGTTTTATATCGTGATGTTATTGAATCCGGAGAAAACGGAACGGTTTGGGGATGGTTTTGCCATAATTTAAATGATCCTGATAGCAAGTCGATATATATTGATTCAGATATAGATATTCATGCTCGGTCAGGTTATTATTCAAAGTTTTTTATTATAAATGAAGCAACAGATATTATTACATATCAAAATACAGAAGGAAATAGATTATATCAGTTTAATCTGAAAACTCAGGAAAAAGAGATTATTGCTGATAACGTTAATGAGCTTTACGTATTTGATGGCGGAAACAGAATTATATTAAGTAATGGTTCAGACCTCTATGTGAAAAACGGAAATGAAGAAAAGAAAAAAATAGATACGGATATATATGATATCATTAAGGTATATGAGTCCGGTGAGATATATTATAGCAAACTGATTTCAACAAAATCCATAGATTATGTTGAAGATGATGTTGTAGGTGATTCGGATTATGATTCGCTTCGTGAAGAATTGAAGCTTTTTCCAGCTTGGCAATATAAGCTCTATTACTATGACGGCAATAAAACCATTGAGCTCCCCGAAGTTTGCTATAACTACCCGTTATATTCTTCGGACACTATCCCTTCGATGATTTGCGGCTTTGGAGAAGGAAATGTAAAGATCAAGCTGTCTTCTATAGAAAACGAATGTGATCTTGATAACTTGGTGGCAAAAAATGATAATATAACTTATTATACTATTAACGGTGTTGAAAGAATATCGTTGGATTTTAGTGAAGTTAGCGTATTTGATATTTCTTCTGACGATTATGTTAAGTATTTTGATGGTGAAACGGCATATCTGTGTGATCATATTTATGAAGAAGATGCATACGATCTGTATAGATTTACTATCTCTGGCGATGGCAAGGTTGAAAATGTAGAGCTGTGGGGAAACAATGTTTCTTTTGCTTATGATGCTCAACATGCGAATGGAAAGACTTCGTATGTGGTAAAACATATCAATGAAGATATAGGAGATATATACAAGTTTTCCGTTTCTGCTGAAAATAAGGTTGAAAATATAGAGCTTGTGGGAAACAATCTACCGTCTCCGTACGAATTTGTCTATGCTTCAGAGGATAAGTATATATATTATTCCGATGGATCCATTGTCGTAAATGGGGCAGTAATTGAAAACAATGCTTACGCACTATCCTGGGTTGAAGATTATGTTTTTTACGATGAGGAAAGTGATCAGCTTGCATATTATGTGGGAGGTGTTCCAACTTCTCAAGTAGGCGGAGGATTAGAAGGTGTGCCCTTATATGTATACAGCAATAATGAAGTAAAATTGATATGTGAAAAAGGAGCCCACCCATCATTTTCTGAAAACGGTGATATTATCTATTTTGATGGCGGCAAGGGCACAAAGGATTTAAGCATTTATAAGGACGGTAAGAGCAAAAGCATCTTCGATGACGTCAGAAGATATTTTTGCCTTTCCGACGGCACTGTCTTTTTCGTATGCTATAACGGCGAAAATGATGATAATATTTATATTTATGAAAATGGCGAGAGTAAAATGCTTTGCGAGGAAGTTTATAGCTATTATGTCAAAGATAATTGCGATATTTTTTATATCGACAATTACAATGAAAATACAAATACCGGAGATCTCTATCTCTATAGGGACGGTGAAAGCATAATGGTTGCCACCAATGCAGTTGCAACTCTGCCGAAAAATTGATGATAATTGCTTAGTTATTTCAATATAACAAAACACAAGCAGATCATAAAAAAACGAAAGAGGTATTTAAAAATGAAAAAGTTTATTTCTTTACTTTTAGCGCTTATTCTTTCCCTTGGACTTATCGGCTGCGGAGAAGTCCAATACGAAAACGATGATGACGATATCGAAGAAGAGGACGTCGAGGACGAGGATGATGAAGATAAAGACGATGAAGATGACGAAGACGATGAAGATGATGAGAACAAAGATGATAAAGATGACAAAGGCAAAAAAGATAAGCTCGAGCTTGTTGATTTTGATAATGTCGTAGTTACAGACAATGATCTTTTCTCCATCACGGTTACAGATTTTGAGGAAGACGATTTCTGGGGATATGAGCTTAAGGTTAGACTTGAGAATAAGTCGGATACAAGCTATACATTTAACACAAAATCGGTATATGTAAACGGAGTGCAAGCCAACGCATCGTTTTTTGCAGAAGTCGATGCCGGTAAAAAGGCAAATGAAACGGTCACGTTTTTTTCTGAAGACTTTGAAGAATACGGAATCGATGAATTTACCGATATAGAAATTACTTTCAATGTTTACAATAACAGCGATTGGTCAACGCCTGATGTAGATATTCCCACCGTTCATATCTATCCCTATGGCGAAGATAACGCCAAGCAATTCGTTCGAGAACAAAGAAACACAGATGAGATCGTTATTGACAATGAATATGCTACCGTAACCGTTATCGGATATGAGTTTGACGAGGATTTCGGATATTATATGAATTTGTATATTGTCAACAAATCCGAACACTATTTGAATTTCTATGAAGATGATTCTTATTTGAATGGATATATGACCGATCCTATATTCTATGACACCTTGAATCCGGGAAAAAGTATATTTACAAGCGTTCTCTGGAGCACAGAAACATTGGAAGAGAACGATATTGAAGATATAGATGATATTGAGGAAATTGAATTTTCGGTGTGTGCATCTGATGCCGAGGATTGGATGGCAGGCTATTATTTCGTTGAAGCAATAACAGTAAATCCTTAAATTTGAATAAAACATAATGCACAGGCTTTATGCCTGTGCATTATGTTTTTTAATATATTGTGTTTGCTATAGAATTTTTAACATCATACTCGGCGAGAAGCTCTTCATCGATCTTAATTTTATCTTCGTATTGCGATAAGTAAGCGGTGAATACCTCTGTTTTAAGAGTTGATTCGAAATTTGTGAAGAAATCGGCATTGTTTTCTGCGGAATAGCCTTTTTCTTCAAGGGGCAGGCGCTTGATTATATGGATGCCGTAGTCGGATTCTATCATTGTAAATTCATTTTCATCAAGCTCAAATGCTGCCTCTATAATTCCATCAACATATTCATCTGTTTTGGTAAAGTAATAACCGTTTGGGTATTTCTCCGAAGCTATGTCCTCGTTTTGCGATACCATGAGAAGGTCAAAGTCCTGGTTCGAATTTAGTGCTATCATAACCTGCTCGGCTTTTTCCTTCTGAGCGGCAATATCCTCTTCGGTAAGCTCTTCGGTTTGAACCTGATTGTTTTCGTCATAAACGTAGTTGCCGCTTTCATCGGTTATAGGCTTGTTTGCCGTATAGAAGAAGATCTGCTTTATGCGGACATAGTTGTTTTTATAATACTCATCGCGCACTGTGTCCGAAATGGGCTTGATTCCGTCTTCTCCATAAAGATGCTCGCTCAGATAATTAAGCTTTGCCTCAATAATATATATTTCGCGCAGAATATCATCGTTTACGCCGTATTGCGAAAGCTCGGAATTGAGAGTGGAACGATTTCCGTTTCCGCGCTCCGCAAGCATCGCCAGCATTGTTTCATCGATTGCTGCTATCTCGCTCTCGGGCAGCTTCAGACCGAGACGGTCAAATTCATATATTGCGCAAAGCAGACGCATTGCGTTTTGCTTTACATAATCTGTGAAGAGCTCGTTATAGGCTTTTCCATCCTCAGTGACCTGATCCCAAACAGTATCATCGCTGCCGCCGTAATTCCCTTTGATACGCGATAGCCATAAGCGATACATATTGACCGAAATCTCATGCCCTTCGAGCGTCATCAGCGGTTCGCCAAGTGAATGGGAACAGGAGGTGAAAAAACACATCGTCAGCGCAAGACAGAGAAGCAGAGAAACTATTCTTTTAAAATTCATTCTTTTCATATTCCGCTCCGAAAATTTTTATATCTTATATTATAGCATACATTCACGCAAAATGGAAGAGGATTTTTGTAAACAATAGTTTATCGGGTGTAGTGTTACAATAGATGTGAGACCAAAAGTAAAAAAAGTATAGAAAAAGTGATTGAGTTCTGTTAAAATAGAATTACCCCTAATCCCAAACAACAGAAAGGACTCAATCACTCATGAAATATTATACCACAAACAAACG
>JAZOAL010000132.1:0-26840 GCA_045595425.1 Eubacteriales bacterium | reverse complement strand
GGTTGTCTCATTGCGAGACAACCGTTTCTCATAATAAATGCTGACCGTTGATGATAAGCGAAAATCTGAGTCCAAGAGCCTCGGAGGCTTTTCTGCAGAGCATCATTCTGGTCAAAAATATCTCAAAATATTCCATAACAGAGCTGATGGAGGTGTCGATCGAGAGGGAAAGAGTTAGAATTTTTTTCGCTGTGCTGATATCGAGCATAGAGCTTTCGGCAGAATAATTTACTCGGTCATGGATATCAAAGCTTGCGATATCGGCATTTCTTACGCGGCTTCGGCGTACATCAGCCTTGTCTGCTATTATAAGTGCGGCGGCGATTGGGTTGACCGGAACTCCCGTGCCTTCATCGTGATTTCCGATGGCGGTAATTATTGTTGCGATATCCTCAGCAGACATATTCAAACGGTCGAGTATCCTAAATGCCATTATCGCACCGCTTTGCGAATGTTCGATGCGGTTTATCACATTGCCGATATCATGTAAATAAGCGGCAATTTTTGCAAGCTCAATGTCATACTCGGAATATTCAAGAGAATTTAAAATATATTCTGTATCGCTCGCCACCTTCGTGACATGGGGAAAGCTGTGCTCCGTATATCCCAGAGCCAAAAGAGATTCATCTGCCTTTTTGATATATGTTTTTATTTCTTCATTTTGAATTATTTCATTATAGGTCATTTTAATGCTCCGTTTTTTATTTAGATTATAAAATATTTTGCTTCTGTAATCAAGATGTATATTGTAAAATATAAAAAAACATCATTTTGTACAAAAAACTTTGATATAGTTGTTTAAATTGACTGTTGTAAAAATGGAATGTTTATGTTATAATTACCATGTAAGATTTTGCAATTTGGTGTGTAGGGGGAAATATGAAACTTCATAATTTGTTTTTTCCTGTATTGATCATTGCATTGTGTCTTTCTTTTGCCGCTTGCCTCGGCAAAAATGAAGGTTCGGACACAGCGGTTGACCCTGCGGTTTCATCGGATAAAGCTTCCGTTTCGGATACCGAAAAGGAAAAGCTCAGCATTTCGATCGGCGGTGTTGATATCTCTTCCTATTCGATTCTTCTTTCGGGAGAAGAGGACGGGACTGCATCAGCGATTTCCGAATACATCGTTTCCGGAGTGAAAAGTCTTACCGGTCTTGATATTCCCGTTGTAAATGACTCTTCAGAAGCTTTGGATAACAAGATAATAATTGGCAATACAGCGCGTATCGAAGCTACGGAACTTGGCGAAGATGAGTTTATTATTAAGTGCGAAGACGGAAAAATGTATATTTGGTATCCCGAGGGAGCTTCCGCATATCAGGGGGTCACAGCAATCCTCTCGGATGCTCTTATAAATGAATCAATCGCAATTGACGGAAAGATCACCTTGGCGGCTGATTTTGAATTTTCGGGATTGTGCAGCGATTATATTATCGGCGATAATGAATTTAATCCTTTTGAATAAATGGCGGTATTTTGATTGATGAAAAAATTATTTTTTATATTTAAATTGTCTTTAACGGTTCTCAGTCTTGCCGTTTTACTTGTTTTTTCTGCTGTTGCGGCTGATTTTGAGGAACTCAGCAGTTATTTCCTTTCGGCAGGTATAAGCGCAAATAATATCGGTGATGAAAACGATTATGTCAGCGCAGATCAGGGAAAAGCGTTTTTTTTCCAGTTTGCCGATCTTGCTGTAGGCGAAGCTCTTGAAGCAAATGTTTTCGGAGATAATATAACAAAGGCAGAATTTATAACAGAGCTTCTCGGAGTGCTCGGTTACAGCGCCGAAAAGGGAGATTTTCTTTCTGAATTTCCCTATGACAAAGCGGCATCGGTAGGATTGATATATGCTCTTGACCCTGCTTCCGATTATTTAACCAACGCCGAGATGCTTGAGTTTGCATATTATGCGCTGTCGGCAAGAACAGCCGACGGTGATACTCTTTCTGTGAGTACCTACGCAGAATTTCCCGAAATATCCGAAGGTGCACTTGTTGGGCTCACAAATTATTATGATCCGAATAGATCATCGGATATAGTTGAAATATTTGATAGCGGCTTCGGTGATTTTTCTGTTGAAAACAGCAAGAAATTTGAAGTATGCGTTACTCAGGTTAACGGAAAATACCATGCAGATGCAAAAATATCTGTTTTGCCCACAATGACCTGTGCGGAGTCTCTTTATTTGGGTGAATATTTTGTCGGTCTTGCTTACTCGGGTGCAGATATTACCGTTACCATAAAAATGAATTCGGATATTGAATCGGGGTACAGTATAAATTCCGATAAGGAAGCCTTCACGGATGTTTTTAAAGACGGCGTGCTTAAGATTACTGTTACCGAGCCACAAATACTGAGAATCTGCTATGACGGTGCGGCAGGTAAAACTCTCACGGTTTATGTGGGTGAAAAGGATGTTGCATCGGCAAAGAGTATCGGAGATTTCATGAATTCGGAAGATGCTTTGGCATCACTTATATACAGCAGTGAAGCCGATGTGAAATATATTTGCCCCGGTAAGGTTATCCTTGCAAGTACCGTCGCCTATTATCCCGCATATGTAAAGGGCAGCAAGGCTTATCTGAATTCTTCATTATATGATGGTTCATATGACGGAAAGAATAAGATAAAGATAAATGGCGAATACTATATTCTCTCGGATGAATTCTCCGGAAACGGCTCGTTTGGCGAATGCTCGTATGATGCTTCTGCCGGCATTTTAAGAATAGCCGCAGAAGCTAAAAGCGGTGCTGTAGATGTAGAAGGGTATGTCAGGTGTAACGATTCAGCTAAAGCGGAAGTAACTACGTCATCCGTTTCTTTTGAGAGTGTATCAGATGGGTTCACAGGCGTGATAGCCGAGATTGCTGAAGCAGGTCTATTCACCGAGGATTGCCTGCGCTTTGAAGCGGATATGGTTATGACGGGAAGCGATATCGGAGTTCCTTTGACGCTTTCAATAATCGGATATAATTCCCGCGGTGAAACAGATGTCATCACCACGGTTGACACCAGATGCTATAAGAATGTCAAAAACAATGTTCAGTATCTCGATCTTTCTTTAAATGATGATGTTTATGAGAGATATTATCTTGTGATTTCTTCAGATACAGAGAGCGGTGTGAGCATTACGGTCAGCGGTGCTTCTCTTCAGGCTTATAAATCTCCCGAATTTGGAGACAATGAATTTAATCCGTTTGCTTTATAATTATGTGGGCTGTCTTTTTGGCAGCCCCGTGTTTTTAGGAGTTAGATATGAGAATGTATGATATAATTCATAAAAAACGGCTTGGCGAGGAGCTTTCGGAGTCGGAAATACGTTTTTTTGTCCGCGGATTCACAAACGGAACTATTCCTGACTATCAGGCTTCTGCATTTGCAATGGCTGTAATGTTTGTGGGCATGACAGATACCGAGACTGCTGCGCTGACTCTTGCAATGGCTGAATCCGGAGATACGGTTGATCTTTCGATGTTCGGAGATCTTTCTGTTGATAAGCACAGCACAGGAGGGGTTGGAGACAAAACCACATTGATAGTAGCACCCATAGTTGCCTCACTTGGGGCAAAGGTTGCAAAAATGTCGGGCAGAGGTCTGGGACATACAGGGGGAACTGTTGATAAGCTTGAATCGATCGAAGGGTATAAAACCTCTCTTTCACCGGGGGAGTTTATTAAGCAAGTGAATGATATAGGCATTGCTGTTATCGGACAAACGGGAAATCTGGCGCCGTGTGACAAAAAGCTTTACGCGCTTCGTGACGTTACCGCTACAGTTGAGAGTATACCTTTAATAACATCAAGTATCATGAGCAAAAAAATCGCCGCAGGCACACGCTCGATAGTGCTGGATATCAAGACAGGAAGCGGCGCGTTTATGAAAACCCCCGAAGATGCTGAGGCTCTCGGGCAAAAGATGGTGGATATAGGTAAATCATGCGGCAGAAACATTGCGGCGCTGATCACTGATATGGATACCCCTCTTGGCAGAGCGATCGGAAACTCTCTTGAGGTTATCGAGGCAATTTCAGTGCTTCGCGGTGAAACAAAAGGGGATCTGCGCGAGGTTTGTGAAGCTCTTGCTTCAAATATGATCTCGCTTTCGCTTGGACTTGATACTGACGATAGCCAAAAGTGCGTAAAAGATGCAATAGACAGCGGCAGAGCTTTTGAGAAATTCCTTGATTGGATAACTGCACAGGGCGGCAAGCGCGCTTTGATAGAGAATACGGCACTTTTCCCGAAGGCTCAAATAGAGCATGCGGTAATAGCACCGAAAACAGGTTATATTTCTCATATGGATGCCGAAAAGGTAGGTATAACATCGGTTGTTCTCGGGGCAGGGCGGGAGAATAAGGGCGATGTGATCGATATGACTGCCGGAATTATTTTGGAAAGAAAAACAGGCGATCAGGTTAAAGCAGGAGAAGTCATTGCCAAGCTTTACACTTCCGAACGGGATGGGGCGAAATCTGCCGAAAAGCTTTTTCTCTCGGCTATAGAAATATCCGATTCCATGCCGCCGAAAAAGCCTTTGATCTATAAAACGATAAGATAAAAAACAGATCGGCTCAAACGGTACGTACTCTAAAGGACAGTTTTGTAAATTGAATAGAATATGTTACCTGCCGACAGGAAAAGGACAGAAACTATTACGTTCTCTGTCCTTTTTCATACGATTTAATCTTTATTCTCTGCAATGTTTTTTCTTTGTTTTTTGGATCAAATTCAGGAAAACAAAGCAAATAGTAGTCACATTCGTCGCAACAGCACTCAAAGCCTTGCTCTCCGTTGCCAAGACAAACGGCAGGCTCTCCGGGCATAAGCTCTACACCGGTAATATCTATTACTCTTTTTTGAATATTCTTGCTCATATATCTCCCCTATCAGCATATAAAAAGTGCGCCGACCGGAGCCGACGCACAAAAAACGCAAACCCCGATTTGTCGCTCAACAAACTTTACGCAAAATGGGTTTAATCATACTTACATAAATGGAATTTGCATTTTTATCAAATTCATAAAGTAAGTATGAGAAAAAAGAGTATACTTATCCATTGGATAAAATAAACCTGCCTTGCGTCAATATTTAGTTTGTTGAGCAGTGTTATTATATCACAATTTTTGCGGTTTGTAAATATATTTCCTGAAATTTTATCCAATTACCTTCTGGGAAGGAAGAACGTCATTTTTCTTGACAAGCACTGCATTTGTGGACACAAATACAAGAATACGGCACACCTCTATCGAGCTATACCGTATTCTTGCAAAACTGTCCTTTAGAGAACGGCTCTAAAGGAGACGTTCTGTTTTTTTACTACTCGCCGAGAACTACATCCCATTCGGCAATAAACTGCGCGAGCTTTACTACGTCTTTGGTGTTGAGAGTTCCGTCCTTGGCTACATCGGAAGCAGCCAAAGCTTTATCCGAAAGATCGATGCCCCAACCTGCAATATACTGCGCGAGAAGAATGACATCTGCGGTATTTATATCACCGTCGATAAGTATATCTCCGTACAAGAATCCGGATTTGGATTCAAAGATCACTCTGCTGCTGTTATCAAAAAAGCTGACAGTAACATCTTCATCAAAATTATAAGTTGCGCCTATAAGATGGGTTATGGCATAGGTATCATTGCTGCCTGAAATAACATCCGCACTTGTTCCTTCGAGAACCTCAAAAGAAGAAGAGAAGAAGATAGCGGGAGAGTTGCTTCCACCGAGAGCAGTAAGGTTTTTTGTGCCGAGCTCAAGCTCATTCGCTTTAATTGCGAAGGCACCCGAAGCGCCTTTTACGGTGAAATCCGAACCGTAATTTGAATTTATAATCGCTTTAGCGGCAACAATTCCTTCACCGCCTTTGCCGGTGGTGCTGTCGGTACCGCTGATGACAGTTTTTCCGGAGGTGTTCAGGGTCAGAGTACCGTTAACAACAATGCCGCAGCTATCGGAGGAATAGACCTCTGTTTTTTTACCGCTCACGGTAACGTCGTCTTCAGCATAGATAACCAGGTCACCCGATGCTTTGATAGAGGAACCATTATATCCGCTTAAAGTAAGAGCTACTTTTGAGGCTTCATATATCCAGCCATCTCCGCTTTTGTTTTCGGTACTGCTGAATGATATGCCGTCAACCGTTATTGAATAAACGGGTGTAGTGCTCGTTGCTCCGGCAGGAACTGCAAGCGGGGAAAAAATCAGCACCAGACAAAGACTGAGAGCGAGTAATTTTTTGTTCATTTTCATAATTCTGCATCCTTATTTTAAATGTTTGATTCATCGCAAACGCCGAGTCCGCAGATCAGATAAAAACGGCGGAAACACTGCAAATTTCAAAAGAGAAGAAGACTTGAAGCAAAAAAGAAGTTGTTTTTTGCAGGAATCTTCATTTTGCCCTCTAAATATGCTGAGAAAAAGCAATTACTATATTATTCTAACATATTCTTCTGTAATTTACAAGTGTTTTTTGAAACTTATTTCCAGCCAAGTGAAACATCCCAATCTGCCAGGAATTGCGCGATCAGAACCATATCTGCCGAATTGATTTTTCCATTGAGATCTACATCCGCATGTTCATGAAAATTCTCGGGTATATCGATCTCCCATTCTGCCAGATATTGCGCTATCAGAATGATATCCTTTGAATTTAACTTGCCGTTTTCATCGGCATCACCGTAAACGCAATAGGAAAACGCATTTTCCGATGAAACATATAAATCGGCTTTGTTGTTTTTTATGATCCATATCACTTCAAAATCAAAGCCCTTATAAGACTCTTTATTTTGGAGCTTATCTGCATCGATCGCTTCGCCGATTCCGTTTTCCATTCCATCGGCGGTGAAATAGCAATTTGTTACCGTGGATGCGCTGTCCTTAGAGCCGCATATGCTTCCGCCGATTTCTCCTGTTATTATAGCATCAGCGAAGGAGCAGGCGATCGATTCGCCGCCAAAATATCCGCATATTCCCCCGCATACCTTTCCACGGAGTATTCCGCATGAAGCTGTATTTGTTAAGGCAATATTTTTTCCTTCGGCGTAACCGACAGCAAGTCCTGCATAGCTTTTGCCGTTCACGTTTCCGCTCACCTTGCAATTTTCAATTTTCGCAAGATTGTTTCCTGTGTTTCGGAGCTTTCCGACAATTATTCCCGAGAGATCACCTTCAATATTTGCATCTTCAATTATAAGATTTTTAATTTCTGCGCCGTCAGCTGCTCCAAAAAGCCCGGCTTCATTTTCCTCTTTTACGGTGAGACCGATTATTTTGTATCCTCTGCCGTCGAAAACACCGCAGAATGGCAGTTCACTTGTGCCGATGGGGGTGAAGGCCTGAGGAATCTCTTTTGTTCCGAGAACTATATTATCATCAAGGGCAAAATATGTATTTGCGGTTTCTCTGCCCGAAGCTGTATATTCGGATAAGTATGCAATCTCTTCGCCGCAGGAGATCAGATAAGGAGATTCAAGACTGCCGTCTCCGCCCGAAAATCCGCTTGCCGATGCTTGGCTCCAGAGATAATCCTGCCTGATAAATATAGGATGAATATCGCAATCTTCGGTAATATTTTCCTCATTTCCGTTCCAGCCGGAAAAAACGTATCTGAACTGCCTGCTCGGAGCCTTGACAGGAGGATTGCCTTTAAATACAGCGTTTTCTCCGTACGCGACCTCGCACTCATAAATAACCGTATTATTATCCGAGGAAAAATATCTCACCGTATAGGTATTGAGGGTTTCGCTGTAGCATGCCCTGTATACAGTGTCGGCTGTAAGAGGAAATATTTCCTTGTCCCAGCCTCTGAAAGCATAAGTATATTGTGCGTCAGCAGGTTTTGCAGGTGTTTTTCCGTTATATACGGGCATCCGTCCTTCTCTTAATGTAACACTGTGAAGAATACTTCCGTCATAGTTTTCAAATGCGGCAGTATAAACAGTGGCATATCCGGTGATAAAGGATGACATCTCACTGACGGCATATTCACCGTCAATAATGGCGTATATACCAAAATAATAAGTGGTCATAGGGTCAAGCTCAGCGGAGTAGGAAAGCGTCGATGCGCAAAAGGAAACAACGGGAAGCGTTGTCTCATTCCCCGAAGCGGCAATTTCAACAAGACCGGTTTCGGATTTACCGATAAAAAAACCATATTCCGTAATGCTTGATAGGCGGTAGTTATATATGGTTCCGAAAAGATTTGCCGAAGCATCGGTAATGTCCGCTGTGCGCAGATTTCCCAGTTCAAAGGGCGTATCGTCCGATTGGACATATCCGCCGTAAGTGTCAAGCATTTTCAGAGCTTCTGAAAGCTCGTTAATGTTAAGCCGTCTGTATACCGAAAGTTGTACGGCGGAAGAATTTTTGCTGTAGTACTTCATGTATTTGCCTGCTATACCGTATTGCTCGGCAACAGAGCCGGTCATCGGATTTGTGCCCGTGTCCGAAACAGCTCCGCTCTCGGCGTATATCGCTCCGATAAGAATTTCTTCCGACTGGAGTGCAAAGCCGCCGAGAGAATCAAAAGCCCTTGTGATAACATTGTAAGAGCCTCCGACACCATGCTGGACCGAACGTGACCAAAATACGTTCTTCAGAGCGATACCGTACATATCTATATCGAAATTTGCAACATTATTTTCTATTCTTGTAACTATCGCGTCATAATATTTTTCCTTGACATAGCTATGTTGAAGTGCGAGAAAAAAAGAGGAATCTTCAGCGGCTATTTCTTTCCATTCCGCTTTAAAAGAGCTTCCGCAGGAATTTGAGTCTTCGGTGTAAGCGGCGATAAGTCTTTCGCCGATATCTATTGAGTTTTCGGTTGAAATGCACCATTTTGCAAAGGCATAAGGAACACCTGCGTTGCTTGAAAACTGATATGCGCCGAATGAGGCTCCGCCTGCATCTCCGTTGCCCGAGGATATCGCCGCAGGATCGCCGTTTGATTCATACTTGGCAGAAAGAGTTCCGAGAAGTGATTCTTCGTCATATTCAGTATAGAACGAAAATAGGTTTTTATTAAAAACAGGATCTTCACAGGCGAGAGAATATGAGATTATCTCTCCGTCATAACCGCGGGAGAGCAGTGTGCTGCCTTCAAGTGCAATGCCGTTGCTTTCTTCTCTGAAAAGCTCGGTTTCTCCTGCCATTTCGGTGATTGGTGCTCTGTAGATATCGCCGTTTTCTATGTAATAACAATATCCGCCGAAGATGACGGCATCATTCGAAAATATTTGGTCTGTATTAAGTGCCGCAGAACTGTAAACAAAAGACAAAAGCGCTGTCAGCAACAGAAAAAAAGCCCCGATCTTTTTCATTTTCTATCCTCCTATATCAAAACAAGGATTCTATACATATATTTTACAACATATCCGCAAAACTTTCAATAGGGAATTTATAACAAAAAATAAAAAGGGCACGAATGCCCTTTAAAAGATTAAATTAAATATAATACAGAATAAAACGCCGCATAGTGCAGGAAGAGCGAATGCGAGAGCTGTATAGCCAATGCTTCCGGTTTCTTTTTTTATGGTCATAAGCGTAGTTGAGCAGGGCCAGTGAAACAGAGAAAAGATCATCATTGAAATCGCCGTTTTTGCAGTCCAACCGTTTGAAATAAAAAGCTCACGCAAAATATCGGTATCCGAAATATTTACCAGAGTACCCGAAGAAATATAAGTCATTATAATTATCGGGATAACTATTTCGTTTGCCGGAAGACCTAAAATGAATGCAAGAATAATGGCACCGTCAAGCCCCATAAGCCTGCCTAAGGGGTCAAATAAATCTGCTAAGTGAGACAGCAGGGAAGCATCTCCGAGAGTTGTGTTTGCCAAAATCCATATTATAAGCCCGGCAGGAGCGGCGAAAGCGACTGATCTTCCGAGAACAAAGAGCGTTCTGTCAAATATCGACCGAACTATTACCTTTCCGATCTGTGGACGTCTGTAAGGCGGCATTTCAAGAGCGAAGGAGGATGGCTTTCCGCGCAAAACTGTTAAGGAGAGCAGCTTTGTTGTCGCCAAAGTCATAAAAATACCCGAGAGAACAACGATAGTCAGCAGTGCCGCCGAAAGGAGGGAGGGGAAAAATCCGTTGCCGCTTATCAGAAACATCGTAATAAGTGCTATGAGCGTTGGAAATCTTCCATTGCAGGGGACAAAGCTGTTGGTCAGAATTGCCAATAATCTCTCTCTTGGAGAATCTATGATCCGACAGCCAACAACTCCTGCGGCATTACAGCCAAAGCCCATGCACATAGTTAAAGCCTGTTTTCCGCATGCTCCCGAGCATTTAAATGGTTTATCCAGGTTGAAAGCGATGCGCGGCAGATATCCTGAATCCTCAAGCAAAGTAAAGAAAGGGAAGAATATAGCCATCGGCGGAAGCATTACCGATATAACCCATGCCAAAACTCTGTAAACGCCATGCACCAAGGCATCGGTGACGATTTGCGGTATGCCGATGAATGTGAATAGCGTATCAAGCTTATCCTCAAGGAAAAACAGCCCTTTTGAAAGAAGCTCACTGGGATAATTTGCACCTCGGATCGTTATCCAAAAGACCAATGCAAGCATTATGACCATTATCGGGTATCCGAGAAGTCTGCCTGTGAGTATTCTGTCAAGTCTTCTGTCTTTATCCTTGTATTTTTCTTTCTCACAGACGATCACATCTTCACATATCGATTCGGCAGTATTGACAAGAGCTGTTACGATAATATCTTTTAGCTTTTCTTTTCCTATATTTAACTCGGCGAGCTCTTTGCGTGAGCAATCCAAGAATGTCGAAATAGGCTCTGCCATATCACGAAAATGGGGCAGAAGGTTTTCGTCATTTTCAAGAAGCCTCAAGGCTATAAATCTGCTTGAGAGATAGCTCACATTATCAGATATAAGATTTTCGATTTTGCTCAGCTCGTTCTCAAGAACAACAGGATATTGAACTTTAACCCCATTACTTTTGGGCTGCTCGCAGAGATTATCAAGAGCCTTTAGTAAATTTACAAGACTTTTTTTGCTTTTGGCAACCGTCCCTATGACGGGAACGCCGAGACGCTGTGAAAGCAGATCAATATCAACCTTGATTTTCTTGCGCTTTGCTTCGTCGAGAAGATTGACGCATACAAGAATTCTGGCTCCTGTTTCGATAAGTTGCAAAACGAGGTTCAGATTCCTTTCAAGACATGTAGCATCGCAAACGACTACCACTGCATCAGGCTTTTTGAAGCAAATGAAATCTCTCGCAATCTCTTCCTCGGGAGAATGCGCCATCAACGAATATGTTCCCGGAATATCAACTAATCTGTAGGAATATTTTTCGCTTTCACAATAACCGTAAGCACTTGAAACCGTTTTTCCGGGCCAATTTCCTGTATGTTGATTCATTCCGGTAAGACCGTTGAAAACCGTGCTTTTTCCAACATTGGGATTTCCTGCCAAGGCTACCATGAAATCATATTTTGGAGCTTTTCTTTTTGTGCCTGCTGCAGATAAAATATAGCTTTTGGGGTCCATATCATTCACTCCCACGATCATAAACCGAGATGCGGCATGAATCCTCAGGGCGCAGAGCAATAACTGCTCCGCGAATAAGATATGCGGAGAGACCGCCTCCGGGGCTTTTTCCCACGCATTCAACAACGGTGTTTTCAACAAGACCTATATCAAGCAGTCTGCGGCGCATACTGCCCTCTGCCAGCATTTCCGAAACAACGGCACATTTTCCGGGCTTCAGCTCTGACAATCTATAACAGCATTTCTTCATAAACATCACCCTCGTCATTAAATAGAAATTCAATAACAGCGTATTCCGCAGTGCCGCAAAATGTTAAATAATATCGAAAAAGGTGTTGCCTGCGATAGGCAACACCTTTTTTGTCATATAAGCTTCTCAACCGAAGCCTTGTAACTGCTGATCTTTTTATCGGTCTCTGTTTTATCACTGCCGGCAACGAGGAAATAGAATTTCACTTTGGGCTCGGTTCCTGAGGGACGGACGATAATAACATCACCGCAGGAGAGCTCATAATAGAGCACGTTTGATTTCGGCAGTCCTGTTGGCGTAACTTTTCCTGTTTCCATATCCTTAAAGGATTCTGTCATGTAATCTCCGAAAACAGCGACCTTTTCACCGCCAAACTCTGCCGGGGGAGCTAAGCGCAGGGAAGTCATAAGAGCCTCCATCCTTTCAGGACCGTCAACGCCCTCCATATTTACCTCAAGATTCTGTTCTGACGAGAAGCCGTAACGGGCATAAAGCTCTCCCAGAGCATCAAAAAGAGTCATATTTTTGGATTTATAATAAGCGGTCATTTCGGCGATGAGCATAGAAGCAACAACAGCATCCTTGTCTCTTGCGTATGTGCCCTTAAGGTAACCATAGCTTTCCTCAAAACCGAAGAGGAAGGAGCCGTGACCTTCTTTCTCATAATTCTTGATGACTTCTCCTATGAATTTAAAGCCTGTCAGAACATTATGGATCTTGACATTATGAGCACGGCAGATCTTTGAAGCCAGCTCGGTGGAAACAATACTCTTAACAACATAAGGCTCGGGAGGCATAGTGCCGGTAGATTCATATGCAGACAGAATATAGTCGATCAGTAGTGCACCCATCTGGTTTCCCGTGATGGTCATAAAATCACCGCCGGTTGTTCTTGTGACAACTCCCACTCTGTCAGCATCGGGGTCTGTTGCGATAACGATATCACTGCCAACCCTTTTTGCAATCTCGATTCCAAGGGCAAACACATCGGAAAACTCGGGATTCGGCTTTTTAACTGTTGGGAAATTACCATCGAGCACCATCTGCTCCGGAACGGTATAAAGATGCTTGATGCCCACGCGTTTTAATATTTCGGGAACCATTTTATAGCCTGTTCCGTGAAGGGGAGTGTAAACTATCTTCAGCTCATCTGCAACATTTTTGATCGCATCTCGGTTAACCACCTGTTTTTCAACAGCCATCAGATATTTTTCATCGATCTCCGAGCCTATAATAACGATAGAACCGTTCTTGACAGCACTGTCGAAATCTGTTATTTTAACGCCACCGAAAATATCGACCTTCGATATCTCTTTTGAAACGGTGTCTGCATGCTCCGGGGGTAGCTGAGCGCCATCCTCCCAATATGCCTTATAACCGTTATATTCCTTCGGATTGTGCGAAGCTGTGATATTGATACCTGCAACACAGCCCAGTTCTCTGATGGCAAAAGAAAGCTCGGGAGTCGGGCGGACACCGTCAAAAATATATACCTTAATACCGTTTGCGGCAAGAACGCATGCAGAAATTTTTGCAAAAAGATCGGAATTGTTTCTGCTGTCGTATGCGATCGCAACACCGTCTGCGGTACGTCCTTCTTTGATTATAAGAGCGGCGAGCCCCTGAGTTGCATGGGCAACCGTATGGATATTCATTGCATTCATGCCAACCTTCATAGTTCCGCGAAGACCTGCCGTACCGAAAGAAAGGTAGGAACTAAAGCGGCTTTTGATCTCTTTTTCGTCATTTGAGATCGATTCAAGCTCGGCTTTCTCGGTATCATTTAACTTGTCCGAATTCCTCCAAAGGTCATAATTTTCAGTATAGTTCATGCGTTCTCCTTTTCATCTTTATATTTTTTCAGTGCACTCGCAAGCTGGTCGGGGCAGGAGGTCGATTTGAAACCGCAGAGAATGCCCGAAAGACGCTTTATCGCCTCGTCAACGCTCATACCGCAGACAAGTGCGGCAACTCCCTTCGTGTTGCCGGCGCATCCGCCTGTAAATTTTGCTTGTATAATGATGCCGTTTTCAATTTCAAGATCTATTTGTCTTGAGCAAACCCCATGTGGGGTATAAGTAAAATGGTCTGACATTTTTAATCCCTTTCTAATTCTATAATTTATCTGTGAAATTTATACGCTTTTATCGAAAAAATAGCGATAGGTATAAGAATTTCTTTCAGTCGGAAAGAAAAACCAAGCGAGGTATTCCGTAAAAATAATATCTAAAGCTTTACTTATTAGATATTTTCGAGAATATCGTAGCTGTCAGCAAGAAACTCCTTCATTTCATCGGCATTTAGAGCTCTTTGGGATATAAGCGAAAGGAAGAATATTTGCTTTGCTACCTTTTTCGCTTTGCTTTCATCGCTTTCGGCAAGGGAGATGAGATGGGATATAAGCGGCGAAGAAGTATTGAGAACCATGGTCATTTCAAGGGGGAAGATAGGCTCAGCGGAGGCTCCCGACATTGAATAAAGCTTCATCATTTCTTCCATTCTGCGCGACTGTTCGGAAACATTGAGCAGAGCGGGAACAGAAGCATCCTTCAATTTTTCAAAGTTAACTCTGAGCTCGGCGTTCCCACTGACCTCTTTAAAGATAACTTCAAGCTTCTCGTTCTTTTCGCTTTCACCGCTTTTCAGAGCACCGGCGATATCTGCATCAATTCGAACATATTTTACATCGGAATTGTAATTTTCAATTATGGAGATAAACTGTGTATCTATAAGCTTTTCGAAAAGCGCAACCTTAATATCTTCGGAAGCAAACATGGAAATATACTGTGCCTGCAGTGACGCATCCGTAGCATAATAAACAGTGTTTTCATGCTTTTCTTTAGCATCTTCAAGGTATTTTTCTGGTGTAACGAAGGTTCCGTCGGTAAGCTTTAGAAGCAGGGAAGCACTGACTCTGTCATAGAATTTTTTATCGCGCATGCAAGCATACTCAACGAAGGTACGGATATCATTCCATACCTTTTCATATTCCTCACGCTCATTTAGACAAAGTGCATTCAGCTTGTCTGCGACTTTTTTGACTATATGCGCAGAAACCTTTGAAACATAGGTGTTATTCTGAAGATAGCTTCTGGAAACATTCAGCGGGAGCTCGGGGCAGTCGAGCACACCTTTCAGCATCAACAGATATTCGGGGATTATTTCTTTGATGTTGTCGGCAACATAGACCTGATTATAATAAAGCTTTACCTGTCCTTCAACAGATTCGAATTCATTATTTATTCTCGGGAAAAAGAGTATTCCTTTGAAATTAAGCGGATAATCGGCGTTGATATGAACATAGAAAAGCGGATCTCTGTAATCGCCGAAGACCTTTTTGTAAAATTCGTTATATTCCTCGGGCTTACAGTCGGACGGATTGCGCAGCCAAAGGGGACTGATATCATTTATTGGCTTTTGTTCATTATTTTCGCCCTCTTTTTGCTCTTCACCGTCATCAAAAAATATCTCAACAGGCATAAAAGCACAATATTTATCAAGCATTGTGCGGATCTTTGCGGGATCAAGATATTCTTCTTCTCCGTCCGCAATGTACATGACAACAGCTGTTCCGCGCTCTTGCTTGTCCGAGGGGAATATCTCATATTCACCATCACCGTTGCAGACCCATCTGACGGCAGGAGCATCGGTATAAGATTTTGTTATGACTTCAACCTTGTCACTGACCATAAATGAGGAATAGAATCCGAGACCGAAGTGACCGATAATTCCGTTTTGCGCGGAAGTAGCGGAATCCTCATATTTCTGAATAAATTCAAGAGCACCCGAAAGTGCTATCTGGCAGATATAACGAGAGAGTTCTTCCTCTGTCATACCGATGCCGTTATCACGAACGGTAAGAGTCTTTGCATCCTTATCTATCTCAACCGAGATTTTGAAGTCATCGTCAAACCCTTGTATCTCTCCGAGTGATTCGAGCCTTTTCAGCTTTGTTACGGCATCCGTAGCGTTTGAAACTATCTCGCGCAGAAAAATATCCTTTTCAGAATAGAGCCATTTTTTGATAATGGGGAATATATGCTCGGATTCTACCGATATACCGCCCTTTTTGATCTCTTTTTCCAACATTTTTACCTCTGACTATTATTTTTTATTTTTATTTTCATCGCCGGCGGCTTTTTTGTTTCCGACTCGGCATTTTTTAATATGCTTTTTTACGAAAGCTATGATTGGCGACTTATGTTTATTTTCGTTTAGCGGCTGTTCATATGGCGGGAAGTCCGGGTCATCGATAACGCTCAGCTTTGCATTAACCGATTCTTCGATAATGTCTGCGAAAAATGCAAAGAGAGGAACGCCGATAAACATTCCGGGAATTCCCCAGAATCCTCCCATAACCGTGATGGCGATAATTATGCCGAGGGAACTGAGCCCGAGACTTGTCCCGAGAATCATCGGTGCTACCAGATTTCCGTCTATCTGTTGAATGATCAATATGAGCACTATAAAGAGAATGACCTTCTCGGGTTCAACAATAAAGATTATGAAAGCACTCGGGATTCCTCCGAGAAAAGGACCGAGAATGGGGATAATATTTGTGATGCCGACGATAACGGCAATTAAAGGAGCATACGGTATGCGGAAAATAGAAAATACTATAAAGCATTCAATTGCAACGATTATAGAATCTGTTATAGCACCGATAATATAGTTTCCGAATTTTCCGTTTGCATGATCGACTCTGTGCATAAAGGAATCATAACGTGGTCTTGACATTAGAACACGAAGAATACGCTTGAGCCATGCGGCGATCTGATTTTTGAAAATTATGATATAGATCGAAATAAAGAGCCCAAGGAAAATATCTTTTACGCCAACGACAATATTACTGCCATAGCTTATCAGGAGATTGCCGACGGTTTTTAGCAGATTACCGGAGTTTTGAATAACCATTGTCAGATTTGCCGTGATATCATTTACATCGAGAAGATCAAATAAATTTGCATATTCTCCATTGAATAACTCGGAATTTCGGATGAAATTGTTGGCGAGATCGACGGCGGCATTTATATAACTGTCTATTTTGGTGACCAGATCTGTAACCGCAACAACGACCTGAGGAAGGATTATTATCAAAAGAAGTGCAATAACTAAGATTATAAATACATATGTAAAAATTATAGAAAGGGTCTTTTTAAGCTTGGCGCGGTTGATTTTCTTTAAAGCCTTGTTATTAAACCAGTTATATACAGGGTTGATGAGATAAGCAATTATAAATCCGACGATAACGGGGTTGAGAACCGATATTACCGATGAAAGCCATTGAGAGAGAGTTGAGCGGTTAACCAATACAAAAAGAAGAAGAAAAATTGCGCCGAAAATGCAGAATACTATCGAGAGCTTTTGTTTTTCATTTTTTGGTGTTTTTTCGTTATTCATTTTGGGCACTCCTTAATTTTAGTTATATATATTATAACTCCTAATAGATGATAAGTCAATAATTTGATTTGTTTTTTACCAATATAAATTGACATTTTGATTTGGATATGGTATCATAATGGACGGGTGGTGATAGATTGATATTCAATAAAAGCTTCAGAGAGAAAGCGTATGCAAAAATAAATCTCTATCTTGATGTAACTGCGAGAAGGACAGACGGTTATCATAATATCAGAAGCGTTATGCAGACCGTATCGCTCTGCGACATGATAGAACTCGAGCTGACCGAGACGGCGGGAGATTTTCTCACATGCAATGTAAAGGAAATACCGACAGATGCCAGCAATCTTGCCATCAAAGCAGTAAATGCTTTCAGGGATGCGATGGGAGCTTATTTCGGAACAAGAATACATATAGAAAAGAATATTCCTTCCTGTGCCGGAATGGCGGGCGGAAGCTCAGATGCCGCGGCGGTGCTGCGGCTTTTGCAAAGACTTTCGGAAAAGGATATCCCGAAGGAAAAAATAATCGCGATTGCCGCTTCGATCGGTGCGGATGTCCCGTTTTGCTTTTTGGGCGGCACTATTCTTGCAGAGGATCGTGGGGAAACGCTGACCGCGCTCTCTCCATGTCCCAAAATGCACTGTGTTACCGTAATTAAAGGCGAGGGAATTTCAACGCCTTGGGCTTATTCGAGACTGGATGCGGAATTCGGTGATTTCAGCAGTACGGGTAGCGGAGATAAGCTTGATGCGTTGATTTGTGCACTTGAAAAATCCGACCGGCAAGGTATTAAAAACAATCTTTACAATATTTTTGAAGCTGTCGTTGAGCCGGAACGTCCCGAGATAGGGAAGCTCAAGAGCCTGATGCTGAGGTGCGGTGCAAGTGCTGTTCTCATGAGTGGAAGCGGACCTTCCGTTTTCGGGATTTTTGAAGATGAGTCGAGTGCAAAAAAGGCTTTGGAGACTATCTCGGAATACGGTGCTACCGCATATTACTGCACAACATAAAATAAAGCTTCTGCCGATTTTGCGGTATAATGATGTGGGTGATGAAAATGGAGAACAAATTACCAAAAAGGAAGCATCCGCGTCTTGATTATTATGATTATAGTTCCCGCAGGTGCATATTTCATAACGATATGCACACAAAACAGACGCTGTGCGTTATCTCGCATCGTAGGGCGGGGGCTTGCTCCCGCCGAAACGAACGGTATAGAATACACTGCATTCGGCAAAATTGCAGAAAGTCAATTATTATTGCTTGAAGAACGGTATCCCTGCCTTATGATTGACCGATATGTTATTATGCCCAACCATATCCATGTTGTCTTGATCTTAGATCATGAAGCGGCGGGAGCAAGCCCCCGCCCTACGATTATGGATATTTATCAATGGGCCATCGTCTTAAAAGAGCTTGGCGAGCCGATAGGTTATATCAGCGTTGTGAGCAAAAATGAAAGACTAAATATCGTTCATATTGGATATTGCATTGGCAGAAACTGGTGGCATCGAGGTTTTACATCGGAAGCGTTCAAAGCTATCATACCTTTTTTCTTCGAAGAAATAGGTGTTAACAGAATTTAATATCAGCATGATCCGAACAATCCAAATTCAGGATTGGTAATGAAAAAATGCGGATTGAAATACGAAGGAACTCTTCGACAGGCAGACTGGAACAATAAGGGAATTGTTGATGCTTGTATGTATAGCTTGCTGAAATCAGAATGGGAATCAGAAAGATAGCTCTCCGTTTACATCAAAAAACCATTACGGACCCCTTTGTCTGTAATGGTTTTTCATTATTTTTCAAGCATCCTTGAGAGAAGCGGCCATCATGGAGAAGCTTTATTTTTGCACTGTATGTTTATGAACATCAGGATAAACAAATATGAGAGAAATCCATAAACAAAATCCGAAAAATAATATACAATCATCCAAGAGAGATCAATCAGAGATTCGGGTGCACCGTAAAAAATGTCATACCTGATTCTCATTGCAACTCTCACTGCGGCAATTATGCCTCCGCAGATACCGGCGCTTATGCGGAGCTTGCTTAAATTACCACCGATCTGACCGAAAGGCGAGAGCTTTTCTGAGGTATTATCTTTTGATTTTATCAGTATACTTGCTGCAAGAAAAGCACCCACAAGTTGAATAGCATCAAGGGAAAAATACAGCAAAGCATCAAAAATATCTTCACTTCCGATTGGAATGTTCCCAATAACGGCCGTTAGTACCAAAATCGAAAAATAGCGCAACAGAAGCATTAGAGGAGAGCTTATGAGTATAAACAAGGAGTTTTTTGTTCCGCAAAGATAAAATGATGAGATTATGTAAGAAAACAGGTGACACCAAATAAACAATTGGCAGATATCCATTGCCAGCTCCAAAACAAAAGGAAGATACCCCTCGCTGTATAATATATCGGAGCAGACAAAAGTATAGATTGGAGACAGTACTCCATCGCAAAGAAGATACAACAGAGCAAGAATAGCAATAAAAATAATATTTCTTTTCAAAAGCTTCTTTGTTTCCATAAATACCTTTCATTTTTTAATCCGACAGTGCATAGCATAGAAATGACAATGTGTCGGAAAGAGGTGGAATAGATTTGAGTAAAAGAATGCCGATAAATACCGAATATGCCATTATACCGCAGGATGCGCCCATGACTTATGAGCGAATGATGGACTACATAAACATTTTTGCCGACAGATACCGCTGTTTCCATGTTACCTATCTCGGACAGTCAATGCTTGGGAAAAACATCCCACTGATAACGCTCGGAAAAGGGAAGAAGACAGTCCTTTATATAGGAGCTCACCATGGAATGGAATGGATAACAACGGCACTCCTTCTGAAATTTGCAAATGAATATTGCGAAATCTTTGAAGCGAACGGGCATGTGGGGCACACATCGGTAAGCTATCTGAATTCCTCCAGAAGCATTTGCATTATTCCCATGTTAAACCCGGACGGAGTTAATTATCAGCTTGAGGGTATAAGCGAGAACAATCCGCTTCGTGATCGGTTGATCAAAATGAACGGCGGTTCTGAGGATTTTTCACGTTGGCAGGCGAATGCGCGCGGGGTTGATCTCAATCATAATTATGATGCCGGCTTTGCGGACTATCTGAAGAGCGGCGGGGCGAGATCGCTTTCGGGTGGAGCCCCCTCCAAATGGTGCGGTGAAATGCCGGAATCCGAGCCGGAAAGCGGTCTGCTTGCAAATTATGCACGGTTTAGCGATGATATCGGACTGTATATTTCCTTTCATTCTCAGGGGGAAGAGATATATTACGGCGACAGATATGATCCACCGAAAGAAAACCTTCGCGCCGGTCAGATGCTTGCTCGAATGTCGGGATATAAGCTATGCGAAACCGGAGGCTCAGCGAGCTTCGGCGGCTTCACCGATTGGGTGGTTCGCGAACTGCGAAAGCCCTGCTTCACGGTAGAATGTGGCAGAGGGGAAAACCCGTTGCCTATCGATTCGCTGTTTGAAATATATTGCAGGCTTCGCAGAATGTTGTTCGAAGCCCCGATGATCATTTAAATCTCACAAATCAAAACAAAGCCGTAATTTTATCAAGGTTTGAAAAAACAGCCCAAAGTATAAGCAGGTGCGCGGGGTAAAACAGATAGAAAAGATACTGTTTTATCTTCCGCACCGATTTTGTGCCGCCGGAAGAGCCGATCTTTCCGTTATAAAGCATGAGAGGAATAAGGGCAAGGAGAGAAAACAGCTGTTTTTTTCCCCATTCATCCGCAGTCTGTCCCCTGATCGTCGCTTCAATGATCCGTCTTGCGGCGAAGAGCAGAGTAACGGGGATGAGGATCAATTTTTTCTGGATCGAATTTGTATCAACAGAATAGAAAAGGAAAATGAGAATTATCCCCCAATAACCGTAATCCATTCCGGAGGTGTTTGCAAGATAGCAGGCAGCAAACACGGGTACAACGAACAAAAAACGAACTTCTTTTCTTGAGGATTTGATGCACATATCTGCAAAGACCAGTGCAAGCAAGGCTGTTGCAAGGGAAAACATGACATTCAGTGTCGGAGTATATTTGATCTCACCGTAAAAGCAGAGATTGAAGGGAATTTCCGATATGATACCGGCAAGGATAAGTCTTCCTGCATATAAAACTACATTATGAGTTTTTTTGAAGCCTTCGGCTATAAGGAACGCAAAAATCGGGAAAGAGATGCGTCCGATCAAGCGCAGGACAGACCCGATGTGGGGGGAGATCGAACCATAGCTTGTCGATTGCAGGCAATAACCGATGTGGTCGCAGAGCATTGTCATGCAGGCAATCATTTTCAGAATATTTGAACTCATTTTTGAATAAACTCAATCCTTCCGCCGTCTTTGACATCAACAATAGCAAGTGAGTGGAGCTCGGTGCCTGTTGCTCTGATCAGGTCGCCGCCTCTCTGAAAAGCCTTTTCGATGCAGATACCTACGCCTACAGTCTCTGCACCCGCCTCGCGGACAAGCCTCATAAGTCCCAAAGCCGCCTCTCCGTTGGCAAGAAAATCATCGATTATCAGAATCTTGTCGCCTTCGGAAAGATATTTTTTATCCACACGGGCAGTATAATCCTTATTCTTTGTATATGAATGGATATCGGTTGAATATACATCTCCGCTTAAATTGAGCGATTCGGTCTTCTTCGCAAAAACGACCGGAACATTACCGAAATATTGAGATGCGATACATGCGATGCCGATGCCGGATGCTTCTATTGTAAGGATTTTGTTGACATTTTTCTCTTTAAAGAGCCTTGCAAATTCTTTTCCTATTTC
Source organism: Eubacteriales bacterium (assembly GCA_045595425.1). Taxonomy (GTDB): domain Bacteria; phylum Bacillota; class Clostridia; order Oscillospirales; family CAG-272; genus SIG710. The sequence goes on along the minus strand of JAZOAL010000132.1, from coordinate 4,858 downwards.
CTGCATGATCTCAACATCTATTCTGTGATTGAGAAAACTGTCAACCTTCAGAATTCCGCCGTCTCGCAGTTCACCGTATTTTAGGATCGTTTGTTCAAGCAATTTCATTATGTAGAATCCTCCGTTTTTGGATGATTTTCCATAACAGTATACCACAAAAATATGAATTAGTAAAGAGAAAATGTTAAAATATCGAAAAAGTGATTGATTATCGGTGAAAAATGTGGTATTATATTAAATAACGTAAATGAATTCTCAAAAATCTGCATTGGGGGATTTTATATGTCTGACATAAAAAATGTGGTTTTCAGAAGCTCTCTTAACGGTTATAATAAATCAGATGTCAATGAATATCTTGTTCGAATGTCGCAGGAGTTTAACGAAAGAGAAGCTGCTGTCAGAGAAAGAGCCGAGCGCGCGGAAAAAGAGGCGCTGGCATTTGAAGAGAAATTAGCCGAGCTTGAGGGATGCACCGAAAATTACAAAATTCAGATAGCGGAAATAACTGCGAAACTTGATAATGCTCTGGGGGAAAAGCTTGAGCTTGAAAATAAAGCAGCCGAGGCGGATAAGGAAACCGTTTCCGAATATGAGGTGAGGATCAAAGAGCAGGATGCCGTTATCGCAAAGCAGTTTGAGGAGATCGACAGTCTTCGCGAGGAGCTTGAAAAGAATCGCGGAATGCTTGCGGAGCTTGACAGTGCTAATGAAAAATATGAGGAGCTTTCCCGAAAAGCTCAACTTTATGAAAAGACCAGCGCAAATATCGGGGACGCGATAATTTCGGCAAATCGAACAGCCGAAGAGATCATTGCGGCGGCAAAGGAAGAGGCAAGACTGCTTGCCGAACAAGCGCAGAAGGAGCTTGATGAAAAGCGACGTGCGCTTGAGGAAAGCGCGCGCAGAGCACTTGAAAGTATTTTCGGAAAGCTGGCTTCCGCCGCATCGGAAAACCGCAAAGAGGTCGCTGGAGCATCTGCTTATGCTTATCAGATAATAGACAAGGCTTTGGCTGATATTAAAAACCGCAATGACGGCATCAATACCAGACTGAAAAATTATGAAGATAATCTTTGGAAAAGTATCAAGGATGATCTTGATGCTGTCGGCACAGAAAAAAACGATATAAAGAAGCCTATACATAAAAAGCCTTCCGCCGAACAGATTAAAAGGTTTAAGAAATAATGGTTAAGATAGATACAAGCGAACTGAAAGAACGTATATCGGAGCTTCATGCCGGAGACCGTGTCCTTCTTTCTGGCACTGTTTATACAGCACGAGATGCAGCGCACAAACGTCTGATCTCAATGCTGGAAAACGGAGAAAAGCTGCCATTTGACCTTGAAGGAGCTGTCATATATTATGCAGGCCCGACACCCGCCAAAAACGGTCTTGCTGTCGGCTCCTGCGGTCCGACCACATCTTCGAGAATGGACGTTTTTTCCCCGATCCTTATTGAAAGAGGCTTGACCGGAATGATAGGCAAGGGGCAAAGGAGCCCCGAGGTGATCGAATCCATGAAAAAGCACGGGGCAATCTATTTTTGCGCTATAGGCGGTGCGGGAGCTCTCGCTTCAAAAGCGATCAAGAATTGCGATATAATTGCCTTTCCGGAGCTTGGCTGTGAGTCGGTCAAAAAAATGTACATTGAGGATTTTGCCCTCATCGTCGGGATAGACGGAGAAGGCAACAATATATTTAACAGATGAACATCGGTGAAAAAATTAAAAATCTGCGCACCTCCAAGCTGATGACACAGAAGGAGCTGGCGGGCGAAGAGATAACACGAAATATGCTCAGTCAGATAGAGAACGGCTGCGCAACCCCCTCTCTGCAAACACTTGTTTATCTCGCGGGAAGGCTCGGTGTTCCGGCAGGTTATCTTATTACAGACGGCGGTGCAAACGAAACATTTTATAAAAAATACTCAAATTATCCGAATATAATCAAATCCTTTAAAAGCGGTGAATGGGCAATATGCCGCGATCTTTGCCTTGAATGTTTGACAGATGACGGCGGAGATAACGAAATAACATACATGCTTGCATATACCTCAATGAATTTGGGAATTGACGGTTTTAATGACGGGAAACTGAAAATTGCAGTAAAAATGTTTGAGGAGACTCTTGATTATTCGAAAATGACGGTTCTTGATACGGGTGGACTTATCTCATGCGTCGCTGCTTACGCGGAAATACTTACTGCCATTTCTCCAACCCTCACTTTAGAGATACCTAAGGCTGATCCGCAGAGCGATCTTGTCTGTACAAGCGACATTTGCAAATATTCAGAGGCTCTTTTCGGTGATGGTGACGGTTCATATTGCACCGATGAGGAAAAATGGAAAAATCCCAGCTATTGCTATGCGCTGGGCGCCAAGGCCTTGATGAAAAATGAGAATTACAGAGCGGCGATCGCCCTTTACTCGCATATTTTAGAGGAAGATTCGCTCCCAAAGCCTATTATTTATCTTGTTCTTGACGAATATGAAAAATGCTGTAAGGAAACGGGAGATTATAAGGATGCCTATGAAATCTCGCAGGCAAAAATTCAGCTTTTTGAAAAAATGCTTGCTGATATTTAGTCTTCTTGGTCTGCTTTTGTCATGTGAAAAAACACCTTCTGTATCCTATATAGGAGAAACAATTGATATAAACGAGCTTTGCAGAGCGACAACAGAAATTTTCTCTGCTGAGATTGATGAAGCTGCAAGGGTGTTTTGGTCAGACGGCGGTGGAGTATGGCATATAAAAGAGGACTGTCCCTCACTGAAAAAATCGAAGGAGATCAAATCGGGTACGGCGGCTGAGGCGCTCGCTGAAGGGAAAGAACGTGTCTGCCAAAAATGTTCCAAATAAATGAATAGGGGTTGCGCTCGGCGCAACCCCATGACTGTGAAAAGATCAACTTGAATAATCCTCGAAGAGCGAAATGAATTTTTCGGAATCCTTAACTTCGATACCGTCGATCAGAAGCTTTCTGTCGGATTCGGGAAGAGTTTTAACAGCTACATTTATAGTTCCGAGAAGAAATTTTCGTCCGCTGTCGTAGATCCCGATTATCCCATCATACTCAAGAAGAACCACAAAGCAGTCATTTTCGTTCTCAAGACGGGTGAGCCTCAGCTTAATATCGGATAGCTGATTTGAAGAACTTGCACTGAGTCGGTTGTATTTCATTGTATTGTCAAGGGAAAACGAGATCGCGAATACCGCAAGAAATGCGCTTAGGGATAAAACAGCCCCCAAAATTATTTTTTTCATATTCCAAGCCCTTTTCATTTGTAAAAAATTATCCAGATATTTTTATTATTACCTGTAATTCATAATATATTCAAAAAAAGGGTGTATAATATTACCATGATTCCTATGAATCTCTCCATTGAAAGGAGCGTTGCTTTTGAAAAACAGAGATAATAATATCAAGCCCAAAAAGAAGAGAGGTATGGTCGGAAGAATTCTGATGTTCATTCTGAATTCCTTTCTCACCATAATGCTTGTCGGAATAATCACCATGATAATTGTCGGAAGTGCCTTTGCGATATACGTTAAAAATAACGTTGATATCAAGGTTGACGAAACAAAATTTGAGCTTAACACAACTAATACCACAACCAAGCTGTATTATTATGATTTCACCGACCGCGAGAACCGCATAGGCGAAGCTGTTGAGATCGAGGATGCCCGTCTGTACGGCGGTTCAAACAGTATTTTCGTGCCTTACTCGCAGATTCCAAAGGAGCTTATCAATGCTTTTATTGCGATTGAGGATCAGCGTTTTTGGGATCATAAGGGCGTTGACTGGTACAGAACTATCGGAGCGGGTGCCAACTTCGTCCTTGGATTTCAGGAGGAATTCGGCGCCTCGACCATAACACAGCAGCTTATAAAGAACATCACGGGAGAGGATGATTATAAGATCCAGCGTAAGATACAGGAGATCTTTTGGGCGCTCGATCTTGAGAGTAAAAAGTCGAAAGAGGATATTCTGACGCTTTATCTTAATGTTATCAATCTTTCTCAAAACTGTTACGGGGTTCAGGCGGCGGCAAATACCTATTTCGGCAAGGATGTAAGTGAGCTTAACCTGCTCGAATGTGCATGTATCGCCGCGATTACAAACAACCCTTCATATTATAACCCTATCAGATTCCCCGAGCATAACAAAGAGCGCCGTCAGACTATCCTCTGGACTATGTACCAGCAGGAAATGATCAGCGAAGAGACCATGAACGAGCTCTATGATCTGGAGCCGGAATTTAATCTCACAACTGTTGATTCGGTAAGTAATACCATAAATTCATGGTATACGGATATGGTTATAAACGATGTTGTTGATGATCTCGTTGAGATCGGCTATACCTCGCAGGCGGCAAATCTGCTTGTTTATTCCGGTGGTCTGAATATATATACCTGCATGGATCCCGATGTACAAGCCGTACTGGATGAGGTATATTCAAGCGAAGAATATTTTCCGGCGCATACAAGCGGCATGCCTGCCCAGTCATCAATGATTCTTATCGACCCTAATACGGGAGATATTCTTGGCGTTGCAGGTGCAAAGGGAGAAAAAAAGGGGAACCGAATACAGAATTTTGCTACAGATACGGTTCGCCCGGCAGGTTCTTCGATAAAGCCGGTATCGGTATATGCGCCTGCCCTTGAAAGCGGACTCATCACCTATTCAACGGTTTACGATGATACACCGGTAAATTTCGGGACGAACAATAATTCGCCGTGGCCTCATAACCTCCCGAATGTCTATGGAGGTCTGACCAATATCAACAGCGCGATCGAGCGTTCGGTCAACACTATCGCGGTAAAGGTTCTTGAGGATATCACTCCGAGGGCCTCCTTCG
>JAZOAL010000131.1:0-14255 GCA_045595425.1 Eubacteriales bacterium | reverse complement strand
AATTGGATTCTACTCATCCGTCGCTCCGCGCCACCTTCCCTGATAGGGAAGGCTTGCGTTCGTACATCTAAATTTGTTAATTCGTCACTCTACAAACAGCCCGATAAATTATTGTTTACAATACTCTGTTTGAAAATCATTACAGCTTATTTTACATCCTAAAAGCCCAAATGTCAATACGAAAAGGCATCTATTTTATTGTAAAAATCCTTTTTTAGTCTTTTATTTAACAAACTACTTGAAAAACACGGAAAAATGTAGTAAAATATATAAAAACACCCCGGAGGTATATTATGAAAGCGGTAATTACAGTAACAGGACGCGATACGATGGGTATCATTGCTAAGGTCAGCGCGGTTTGCGCGGAAAAGGGTGCAAACATTCTTGATATCACACAGAGCGTTCTCAGCGAATATTTTGCAATGATCATGCTGGCAGATCTTGACTCTCTTAAAATCCCTTTTTCTGATTTTGTTGATGCTCTTGAGGCACTCGGCAAGGAAAACGGTCTTGCAATCCACGCAATGCACGAAGATATTTTCAATACAATGCACCATATCTAATCAAGTAAGGTAGAAAAATTATGCTTAATACGTCTGATATTCTTGAAACAATAAATATGATACGCGAGGAAAACCTCGATATCAGAACCATAACCATGGGCATTTCTCTTCTCGACTGCGTAAGCGAGGACGAAAACCGCCTGTGCGACAAAATTTACGATAAGATCACAAAACGCGCGGAAAATCTGGTCAAAACCGGATGCGATATTGAGAAGGAATACGGAATCCCGATAGTTAATAAGAGAGTTTCGGTAACTCCCATATCCCTTGTGGGCGGAGCTATCTCGCCCGAGGGTTATATCAAGATCGCAAAAGTTCTCGAAAGAGCGGCGCAAACTCTCGGCATCAACTTTATCGGCGGCTTTGGTGCGCTGGTGCATAAGGGCATGACTGTGGGCGCGCAGAATCTGATCTCGGTGATTCCCGAGGCGCTGGCAGAAACAAATCTGGTGTGCTCATCTGTAAATGTTGCAACAACAAAAGCAGGCATCAATATGGATGCAATTGCCCTTATGGGTAAAACTATAAAGCGTGCCGCATATCTAACAAGAGACGACCGCTCTATCGGCTGCGCAAAGCTGGTTGTGTTTGCAAATGTGCCCGAGGATAATCCCTTTATGGCAGGTGCTTTTCACGGCATCGGTGAGCCTGACTGTGTTATCAATGTGGGTGTTTCAGGCCCTGGTGTTGTAAGCTCTGCTATTGCAAGGGCAGGTGACTGCGATCTCAGCGAGCTTGCGGACATCATTAAAAAGACAGCCTTCAAGATTACCCGTGTGGGTCAGCTTGTTGCTCATGAAGCGGCAAAGAGGCTTGACACGCCCTTTGGAATTATAGACCTTTCTCTTGCCCCCACTCCTGCAATCGGCGACTCCGTTGCCCATATTCTTGAGAACATGGGTCTTACGGTCTGCGGTTCACACGGTACAACTGCGGCTCTGGCGATGCTCAACGACGCAGTTAAAAAGGGCGGCGTTATGGCTTCCTCTCACGTTGGCGGTCTTTCCGGTGCATTCATTCCCGTTTCCGAGGATGCGGGCATGATAAGTGCCGTTGAGCAGGGTGCGCTTACCATTGAAAAGCTTGAAGCAATGACTGCTGTTTGCTCTGTCGGTCTTGATATGATAGCGGTTCCGGGCGATACACCCGAGGATGTTATCTGCGGTATTATTGCGGATGAAATTTCCATCGGTGTTGCCAACACAAAGACAACTGCAGTGCGCGTTATTCCCGTTTACGGCAAGGGTGTTGGCGAGAGCGTTGATTTTGGCGGACTTCTCGGTCACGCTCCCATAATGCCTTTAAGCGGTGCTTCGCCTGCAAAGTTCATTGCACGCGGCGGAAGAATACCCGCTCCTATTCATAGCCTTAAAAACTGATATATAATGATCCCCCAAGATATTGTTTAACCGGTCTTGGGGGATCGTTATATTGTCCAAGATCATTGACAAATTAAGTTTTTTTTGGTATAATATGCTTAAAGAAAGAGGGTGTGACCAATGGGATGTTCAGAATGTGAAAAGAATGAACAATTTATTACATCAACCGACAGAAATGACAAACACAATGAAGCATATAAATATTATATTGTTTGCAGCCATTATTTCACTCGCTCTTTGCAGCTTTGCGCTTCCCATATTTGCAGTAGACACCGCCGAGGTATTTACAGCAACTGTTATATCCGAGGACACAGCTGATATTTAGGGAATTGAGGTCAGGATATATTCTGCACAGCCAATATATGACGAGAACGGTGAGCTTTTGTATTATGCCGAGAGCTATGACCGCTCTGTATATACAAATTCTATAGGGGTATTCAGCTTTACAAAGCCCTCCCAATACTGCTCATACACTATTGATATAGCCACACTGCCCGAGGGCTGGGGTGTTTCAAAGCACACTCAGTTTATAGTGCCACAGAGAAAGAGTGATACGGTGACAGCAGCTCCCATAGCAACAGCCGAGGCTTCTCTTGACGGAGACCGAATTAAAGCTGAGTTTGCCGATGCAAATGGCAACAGACTTTACACCGATTATGAGGTCATACCAGGCGGCAAGCTCACACCCGGCACAGGCGGGTTCGGAAGTTTCAGCACGTCCGAGATGGTAATGACATATTCTGCGCTGAAGGCATATAATTCTTATACATACAGCGGAATAATATCCGCTGGCGGAAAGCGTTTCCCCTATAGTATATCATATGATCTTTCAGATTACTCCGAAATGGGAAAAGCCGATTTTCTCTACTCAAAGGGCATCATAACCGAAGATCAAAAATATAGCTTCTATATTGATTATCTTGATGATGATACTGTGGAACATATTTTTTGCGGAACAGCTATATATGGAGAACTTGAAACCTATCTGAACTCCAAAAGCAGTGAAAATTTAAATGTTGCTGAAGGTAGTACGATATACTCAACAATGAGTTCTATACCAACGTATGTAGATTATTTTGATATAGAAATATCAGCTGCTAACGGTGGACCATATTGTTTCCGAGTATTTTATCAAGACACTTTCATTGAATATGACCTTAAAAACTTACTCGGAGAGAATTTAAAGAAAATTTATAAAATGCTCGTTTATGAAAACTCTTTTTTAGCTCCGGTTATGTATACAAATTCAAGTTCAGAACAATATTTTCCTATATACGTTATTGATGACAACGATGTAGAGACAATGTCGTCATCTTCCAAAGGACTTATGAGAATATATCAAGGCTCATATTTAGCAATAATAAGGGAAGAGGCGGCATTGGGATATGAGGAAATTATTGCGCATGAATTTATGCATGCGGTATTGCACAGATATACGAATGTATTTACACTTCCCGATTGGTTTTCTGAAAGTTTAGCTAATTTGAATGGTATTGTATTTAGTAACGGCACTATTGATTCGACAAAAAATCAAATAAAAGCCTATAAACAAAAATGTGATTTATCCATAAATTATACAGGGAACGACGCACCCTATCATCCGTATGGAGCAGTTCTTTACCCTCTATATATACATAAATATCTTGGAGGTTGGTCAACTATTCGTCAAATAATGGCTAATTATTCTACTTATAACAATCCATATTTATCTATTACCAGTGCGCTCAGCAGCGGTACATATTCAACTGCATTTGCTGCCATGGCCGCATACAACTATAATACCGGGCAATTTTATGAACAATATGGAGGCGAATACTGGGGGTATGTAAAAGAGTGGGAAAGACATTTGGTAGATTTGCCATCCGAGGACAGCGTTGTTAATCCGATGGCAACGCAATATGAAGTGTATAATAGTGCAGCACATGATATGACGCTAAATTTGACGATACAAATTGTTAGCGGAAGTTCAAGCGGTCTGATTTATAAAAAAATATGTCAAAGCACAACAGGCGATATAGTTGTATCAACAGTTGTTCCAACAGGCGGAAGAATAACTGTAACTAATTTTGGTCATTCGGATTGTGAAAATTTTATTCTGGCTGTTGTTAATTCTGTTTATACAAACAGTGCTGTGAGATATATAATTACTCCAAGTTTGTCTCAATGAGGTGTTTATGAAAAAAATCATAGCTTTCTTACTGTTATTTACTGTTTCAATTCTCTTGTTTTCGTGCCGTGATTTGGGAGAACAGAACGTTACTAACGATATTGGAATCTTTTCTGACACAGGAGAGATTTATGATACATCGGAAACGTTTAACAATACAGATGCGATAAATACCGATGATGCTACTACCGATTCGGAAGTGGTTACAGCACTTATAGATTACGGAAAATATTCATATTCCATGCGTTTACTAAGTCTTTATGTTGTGGAATTTGGCGATTTTATAGCATTGGATGATCATGATATATGGGTTGAAGAGGACGAAGAATATGAGTTTGTTGGTATAGCAGTAAATTTTGTCAAAATATTTGAGAGTACAATTTTGCGACGTGATGATATTGTTGATGATCTCGACCGTGATATGGATTTGCGGAAAAAGTTGATGGCTTTGGCTGAACATGATATTGCGGACAAATATGACGATATTATTCTCGTTCCCACAGTTTATGCGGATGAGATCAAAAAGGGCGATACTGTAATGCTATCATTATATCCTAACATATTGCATTGCGATCTTGTTGGAAGTGCAACGCTTTTGACCATTCCGATTATGGGGACAGATGAGGACCCTTTATGGGCATATCCGATCGTTGATTTAAAGCTCGTAATTCCAAATGAACTTCAACCAATAGGATATGGACAGGATACCTCTGTCTATTTTGGAAGTATTAGAGAAGAGTTTGGGCGCTCAAATGAGTATCTGATTGAACTTGGCCTTGATGACAATCTTTTCAGAGACGGCATGACCATAGAGGAGCTTGAAGCATATTTTAAACTCACTACAGATGAGAAGAACTTTGCTCCTTTATTTGAGGAGCTGAACAAGTCGTTGGGCTGGTGGTGAATTTTCACAATAGTTTCTGTTTGCATATGTTTTTTGTAGCGCATGGTACGAAAAAGCCCCCTTGCAACTGCATATGAAACCGAAGGATTACCTTAAAATCCCCCGGAGGCTAACATTTTTGTTAGCCTCCGGGGGATTTTTATGACTGTTTTGTTTGGAGAAAAACATCCTTGCAAAATTTTAAGTCAAATAATTTCACCGAGAGCTAAATTGAGCGCATTTGAAGCGGCAAGGGTGCGAATATAAGCTCGCTCGCGCCGCGAGGACAGCTTCAAAAGCACTGCACGGTCACCGTTGTCACTTGAAATTCCGACCCAAACGGTGCCAACAGGCTTTTCCGGAGTACCGCCTCCCGGACCTGCGATTCCAGTTGTTGAAATTGCAATGTCAGCGCCGAGAGCTTTGCGCACTCCGCACGCCATTTCGATAGCCACCGCCTCTGAAACTGCACCATAGGTTTGGAGGGTATTGTGATTCACCCCGATCAGCCCTTCCTTTGCGCTGTTTGCATAGGTGACGCAACCACCCAGAAATACCTCACTGCAGCCTGAAATATCTGTGATTCGCTTTGCGATAAGTCCTCCCGTGCAGGATTCCGCAACGGCGATTTTTTTACCTTTTTCTATCAGTTTTTCCACAAGAGCAGCTTCAATTGAGTCACAGTCGATGCCGTAAACTGCATTTCTGACATCGGTCTGCATGATCTTTTCGATCATTTCACTGCACAGCGCATAGGCGGTCTCTTTGTTCTTTGCTTTTGATGTTACGCGCAAACGAACCTCTCCGGCATTGCAATAGGGGGCAATAGTGGGGTTTTCCGAGCTTTCCATGATTGGGCGCAGTATATTTTCAACTGCAGATTCACCCATGCCGAAAATGTGGATATTTCGGCTGACAAGAACAGCTCCGCTGCGTTTTTCGAGATATGGCATCACCTGCTCGCAGAACATGGGTTCAAGCTCCCTCGGAGGGCCCGGAAGCATAATAGCGGTAACACCGCTTTCTTCATCCTCAATGCCGATGCCATGCGCAGTGCCGTAATCGTTCCTGAAAACGATTCCCCCTTCGGGGATGTCAGCCTGCTTTTTGTTGTTATCTGTCATAACGCGCCCCGTTTCTGCAAAGTAGGCTTTCAAATGTTCTATTATTTTCTCATCCCTAACAAGCTTTTTGCCGAAAAATGCCGCGGCTGTTTCCTTTGTCAGGTCGTCATAGGTGGGGCCGAGCCCTCCGCTCATGATGATAAGATCGGCGCGTGCCGCTGACTCGGCAAGGGCTTTTTTGAGACGATCGGGATTGTCTCCCACAACTGTCTGATGATAGACAGATATCCCAAGCTCCGCAAGCCTTCGCGACAAAAATGCCGCATTTGTATTGACTATATCGCCAAGTAAAAGCTCTGTGCCAACGCAGATTATCTCGGCTGTTTTGATTTCTTTCATATTCTTTCCCTTCTGAATATTTGGTAGTATAAACAACAATTTGTCGGGGAAAAGTAAGTTGCAGCCTATGAGATTCTTCACTGCACTTCGTTTCGTTCAGGATAACAAATGTGGTTCGCTTTCACAGCCCGATAAATTATTGTTTTTATTATTATCAGTATAACATTTCTCTTTATTTCCGTCAAGGATATTTTTCCGTATTGCAACACTTTTTAATCTTAAAAGGTGAACTTTAGCTTGTTTTTTTAATTATTATATACCAATGCTCCAAACAATAAAAATCCACCCGCAACTACTGGCTGCGCACAAGTGCGCTTTATATTACCTGCCAGCCATGCAATTGTTACTTACTACCCATAAATGGGTTGGGGTACCGCCTAATAAAGCCTCCCTTGTGTAAAGGGAGGTGACCGAGGAGGCGTAGCTAACGAGGTCGGAGGGATTGTTGAACAAATAAATATCACGCGTTCTCATACCCATAACAATCCCCCAGTCAGCCTGACGGCTGACAGCCCCCTTTACACAAGGGGGCCTTACCGCTGCAGCGAACTTTTTCATCGCTAAAGCTTTATCCAACCGCGCGACTATCACGTGGTTTTCGTTATACAAAAAACGGAGCTGTCATTTGACAGCTCCGTATATATTTTTCGCAAATTAAGCGAGCTCTGCGAAGTACTTGATCGTACGAACCATCTGGCTTGTGTAGGAGTTCTCGTTATCGTACCAAGAAACAACCTGTACCTGATAGGTGTCGTCGTCGATCTTAGCAACCATTGTCTGTGTTGCATCGAAGAGAGAACCGTAAGAAATTCCGATAACGTCGGAAGAAACGATCTGATCCTCGTTGTAGCCGAAGGAAGCAGAAGAAGCAGCCGTCATTGCAGCGGTGATGCCCTCAGCTGTGATATCCTTGCCCTTAACAACAGCTACGAGAATTGTTGTAGAACCTGTGCAGGTAGGAACTCTCTGAGCGCTGCCGATAAGCTTACCGTTGAGCTCGGGGATAACGAGACCGATAGCCTTTGCAGCACCTGTGGAGTTAGGAACGATATTCTGTGCGCCTGCTCTTGCACGGCGGAGGTCACCCTTTCTGTGAGGACCGTCAAGGATCATCTGGTCACCTGTATAAGCGTGAACAGTTGTCATGATACCGCTCTGAATAGGAGCATAATCGTTGAGAGCCTTTGCCATAGGAGCAAGGCAGTTTGTTGTGCAGGAAGCAGCAGAGATGATCTTGTCATCAGCTGTGAGAGTCTTTTCGTTTACGCTGTAAACGATAGTCTTAAGATCCTTGCCTGCGGGAGCAGAGATAACAACCTTCTTTGCACCTGCATTGATGTGAGCCATGGACTTCTCTGTGGAGCAGTAGAAGCCTGTGCACTCAAGAACTACGTCAACGCCGAGCTTGCCCCAAGGGCAGTTAGAAGCGTCCTTTTCGGCATAGATCTGAAGAACCTTACCGTCAACTGTGATTGTGTTTGCCTCGTCATCAGACTCAACAGTGTGGCCGTCATAGCGACCCTGAGCTGTGTCATACTTGAGAAGGTGAGCAAGCATAGAAGGCTTTGTAAGGTCGTTGATAGCTACGATCTCATAACCCTCTGCACCGAACATCTGTCTGAAAGCGAGACGTCCGATACGACCGAAACCATTGATAGCAACTTTAACTGACATTTTTGGAATCCTCCGTTTTATATAAAAATTTTTTGAAAACTGTATGAAAGCATTTTTTCACATGTATATTTTAACTCAAAATTCTCAAATATACAAGGGCTTTGAGAAAATTTTATCATTTTTGTTAAAAATATCAAAAATCGCCCGCAAAACCGCCCCATATCCGTCGTTTTTGCAAAACAAAAAGACACTCGCTGCTGCAAACGAGTATCTTCATCTGTAAATTTCCTTATAGAGCTTCTTGACGGCAAGAGCAAAACGCAGATCGCGCTCATCTGAAAAAACATCTTTTTCAAGACCGAGCAGATATTCTGGACTGATCTTAAGTATCAGACAAAGCTGACGAAGCTGGTCAAGGCTTGGCTCTTGCACATCCCTCTCTATCTTTGAATAGCTGGACTGATTCATTGGAATAAGCGCCGCCACCTGCTCCTGCGAAAGCTCCAAATTCTCTCTCGCACTGCGTAATTTCATTCCAATATTCATGATTTCACTTCCTTATTGTTTAAGTTCAAACATATTATATCATTTTTGACTAAAACCGTTGACTTTTAGTCAAAAATATGATATAATTCAAGGCGGTTAGTAGAATTTTTACTAAAAATCCCTTTTGTAAGGAGAAAAAGACTATGAAGAAATTTTTGTCGTTAATTTTAGCAGTGCTGATGATAACAGGCACGATTCCATCGGTGTTTGCCGAATCCACATCGAGTGATACGGAAAATACATCGCTTGGCGCAGATGTGGATACTTCATTTAAAATAATTGCCGGCAACTTGCCTTATTATTTAGGTAACGAAGTGATAGATAACTACATATCGCATGGCTATGGCATGGCTTCAGATGTTTTATCCCAGTATTCTGATAGTGAAATAATGTGGCTATCCTTTGCTGAGTCGTTTGCTAATGGTTCGAGTATTATTTTAAATGAACTGTTTTCAGGTATGGGTGGACTGACATTGAAAGAAGAAAAGTTGTTAGATACAACTAAGGCTCTTGTTCAGAGTGTTCAAAATAACCCTGATCTTGTTTCAAGTTGTTGGCAAGAAATAAAAAGTGGTTATTCCGGATTTACTGGCATATATAAAAACACCACTTCCGGAACAAAGTTGGCATTGGCTCAAAGCCTATCTAAGTCTTCTAAAGCCAAACTTTCATCTGAGCAGATCGAAAAAATGATAGATGATGCTATGAGTGAAGGTTCTTTTGAAAAAGTCGGCGCAGTTTTTGATGCAACAGGCAAAGTAGTTGATGTTGTGGACTGTGTAGTCTATGTATTTCAGCTTTATGATTTAAATGTTGAAATAATAGACAGATTAATGGGAAGTATACCTTCAAACAGTAAATTGTATGAAGGACTTACTTTGTTACGCAACGAAATAACACAATCACCAGAATCATTTATTTGGAAAAATTATTTGGCCCCTACAATAGCCGATGAAGTATTTGGTGCACTTAAAAGCCTTGCAGTCAGTTCAGTTAAGAGTATATTCAATGTTAACTTGGCTACTCCCTTAGCCTTAGTAAATATAACAGTAGATCTTTTATACAAATACGCAGTTGATGTAAAAATAGACGACATAATACAGTTATACACATTATATGATTTTACCGCGACGTTGAATTCTGCAGTATTTGAAAGACGATCAAATATTTATAATTGTTTTGTAAATCACACAAGTATTAATGATTCAGTTTTAGAGGATTACAAGTTTATTTGGAATTCGTTTGTCGGCGCATATAAACAATACATACGAAAATGCGCTGCGTGTGACAAAACTGGAGCTTACAGTAAAACATTGGAGCTTGTTGCTGATACCGATTTGAGCTTTCCTGTCTACGTCAAATGCTGCGCAACAGCAATTTATGACGCGGTTGTAGCAGGACAATTAAACTGCGATCATTGGACTGAATATTGCAGTGCAAAAACAACTAATGTAAAAACCTATACTTGCCCTATATGTAATAACGTCAGAACCGTTAACGTTGGAAATTTGACACCATACTATACCGGAACGCCAAGCGAACCATCAACTGAATATGTAAACAGTATCTATTATGATCGCTTGTGCTCAATCACCTTGTCAGGCAATCAAATTGAGGATTTGATTGCTGTTGCTGAATCACAGCTTGGTTATCATGAAGGGAATAGTACGGCCGATTTGGGCGGAGACAATACTAATGGTTCAAACAATTATACGGAATACGGATATTGGTGCGATGGGAATGCTAAGCATCAGTGGTGCGCAGCATTTGTTGTTTGGTGTGCAAGACAAGCTGGAATTTCAAGAAGTATAATTAATTACAGTTTGGTTGCCTCATATGAAAGCAATTATTTGAACGTTCCTTTTACAGATAGAAGCAAAGCTACGCCAAAGAGAGGTGATTTGATATTCTTCGACTGGGCTGAGGATGGTAGAGATGGAAATTCGGATCACGTTGGTATCGTTTTAAATAACGATGGTTCAAACGTAACGTTTATTGATGGAAATAGTACTGCAAATTGTGTCAGAACAAAAACTTATTCATTGACAAATGCAAACATATTAGGATACGGACGACCTAAGTATACTACGAGTTCATCTGTAGCTGTTACCGGCGTTAGCCTTAATAAGACATCTTCGTCGCTTGAAGTTGGAAAATCTGTAGCGCTTGTTGCAACGATTAAGCCTACTAATGCAACGAATAGAAATGTTGTTTGGGCGTCATCAAATACAAACGTTGCTACCGTTTCGGCATCCGGTGTTGTAACTGCAAAGACTGCAGGAACAACTATAATTACTGCCAAGACTGCAGATGGGGGAAAAACTGCTACTTGCACGGTTACAGTAACAAATTTGCAAGGATATAAAACGCAGTACAAATATTATCACTATACAGACGGAAACGGAAATTATAGCGTATGTGGCGGTATGAATATCGTTCTTGGTAAATGGACTTCCTCGAAACGAGAAGAAACCGGTTGGCTTGATACTCCCCTTGAATTAGTTTCCAGTTCTCCTACAAGTTATAACCACACTGTACAGGATTATTGTGACGACTATGGTTGTATCGAAGAAGATTGGGTTGGCGGGAAATATGTTGATTCAAATGGCGTTTCGTGGTATAGAGAAGACACAAGAATAGTTGGAAAAGACTATACAGTAACATTCGATGCAAATGGTGGATCATGCTCAACGAATAATAAGACTGTAACATACAATTCAGTTTATGGAGCTCTTCCGATACCCACACGTGTTGGATACACCTTTGCCGGTTGGTATACGGCAAAAACCGATGGAACAAAGATTACAAGCTCTTCGATAGTTTCGCTAACTGCAAATCAGACACTTTATGCACATTGGACTACCAATTCTTACACTATAACCTTTGCCTGCAACGGCGGAACAGTATCTCCGACGTCCAAACAGGTATATTTCGGAAGTGCGTACGGAGACCTGCCTACCCCAATAAAACCAGGCTTCACATTCAAGGGATGGTATACCGGTCAAAGCGGTGGGACAGAAGTGACAAGCCAAACCATATTAAATACTGCAGGAGATAAAACTCTATATGCGCAGTGGACAATAAATGCGTATACGGCAACTTGGACTGTTCCCGCCGGAGCAACTATAACAGTTGAAAGAACTTCCTCGCCTCGTGCAGGTGCATCAATAGGAGTCCTTAAGAGCGGACAAGCGGTATATTATGGAGATGTGTTAAGCATAACTTATGCTGCAAATGCTGGTTATACTTTAAGTGAAACGGGTAAGACGGGCTTTACTGTTACCGGAAATGTATGGCCGGAACATATTTATGCCACAGTAACCCCCAACACATATACCGTAACTTTCAACGCAAATGGCGGAACAGGCGCTCCCACAGCACAGGTAAAAACACACGATATTACGCTGACACTTAGTACCACACAGCCCACACGTACGGGATATGCGTTCCAAGGCTGGGCAACATCTTCCACAGGCGCGGTTGAATATTCAGCTGGGGCTGGATTTGAGGAAAATGCAAATGTAACGCTTTATGCTGTTTGGAAGTCAAATACTGTTTCCGTAACAGGCGTAACGCTTAGTAAAACCGCGGCAACTCTCACCGATGGCGATACACTTACCCTTACCGCAACTATTGCTCCCTCAAATGCAACGAACAAGAATGTAACTTGGAGTTCCTCAAACACAAGCGTCGCAACTGTTAGTACAAACGGTGTTGTTACAGCCAAAGCGGCAGGCACTGCAACGATTACGGTAAAAACTTCTGACGGCAGCAAGACCGCAACCTGTACTGTCACGGTTAAGGCGAAAACAGTCTCCGTCACCGGCGTAACGCTTAGTAAAACCGCGGCAACTCTCATCGAGGGCGATACCCTCACCCTTACCGCAACTATTGCTCCCTCAAATGCAACGAACAAGAATGTTACATGGACATCCTCAAACACAAGCGTTGCAACTGTTAATACAAGCGGTGTTGTTACAGCAAAAGCGGCAGGCACTGCAACAATTACAGTTAAGAGCGCAGACGGCGGCAAAATTGCTACATGTGCTGTGACGGTTACAAAAGCTCAAAATGATAACGAAAGCGCAGATATGGTGATCGGAATAGTGACGGCAACAGCGGGTCAAACCGTTCGCGTACCGATAACCCTTCCCAATAATCCCGGAATTGCAGGATTGGAGTTTACCCTTGAATTTGATTCTTCTGCCCTTGAAATTGTCGCTATTGAATATGGTAGCTGGGCCGGAATAGATAATCTGACGCAAGAAAGACCTGCAGGTCAACTGCAATTCACTTTCTATTCGCCGCTCAAAAATTTCACAGGTGAAAATCTGATTCAATTAGTCTTCAAAGTTAAGGATGATGCAGAAATATGCGAGCATCCGATAAATGTTGTTAAATCATATGCCTGCAATCTAACTCCTTCGGATATTGATTTGTCAATTACAGCGGGAGCTGTTAGAGTTTTAGATTACATCATCGGCGACAGTAACGGCGACGGAAAAATAAATACAAAGGATGTTGTTCTTATCGCTCAGTATATTGCCGGCTGGGATGTAATCATAAATACGGCGGCAATCGACTGCAGTGGTGACGGCATTGTGAACACAAAGGATGTTGTCCTTCTTGCGCAGTTTATCGCAGGATGGGATGTAGAGTTGGGATAATAAAAAAACGGAAGCCTCAAATTTGTGAGGCTTCCACTTTTTTGATTTATCCTTTTTTTCTTTTTTCTCTGTAAGTTCCAATGAGGAATTTTGGCAACTTCATCATTCTGCCTATGCGTGAGGGTTGCTTAATAAGGCGGTAGAACCATTCTAAGCCTGTTTTGCAAAAGAAGGCAGGTGCTCTTTTCACAGTTCCCGAATAGACGTCAAGACTGCCGCCGAGTGCCATTGCCACCTTCACGCCAACAAACGAAAGCTTTTCTTTATTATCATGAATCCATTTTTCCTGAACAGGTACACCGAGGCATACAAAAAGAAGCTCCGCGCCCGAATCGGCTATTTTGCCGATAACCTCTTCGCTTTCCTCTCCCTCTTTTTTGAAATATCCGTCGCCTGTTCCGCAAACGGTGAGCCCGGGATATTTTTCGGTCATGTTTTTTGCTGCAAGAGAAGCCACCCCCGGCTTTCCGCCGAGAAAATAGACCTTGTGCCCGTTTTTTGCGCAATATTCTATCATTTTTTCGCCAAGCTCAACGCCCGGAACTCTCTCTTTCAAAGGTGTTCCGAGAATTTTTGCCGCTTTTATGACGCCGATTCCGTCGGGCACTGTCATTTCGGCGGAATTTATCAGATCGTAGTATTCATTTTTGTCAATGCAGAGCTGTACTATCTCGGCATTGGGAGTGTAGACAGCCTTTATCCCTGTTCCCTTTTCAAGATGCCCGCCGAGGATGTCGGCAGCCTCAGTAAGGGTCAGGTTGTCAAAATTTACTCCTCTTACATTTATTTTTTCTGCTTTCATTTCTAAATCCTTCTTTGATCGCTTTAATTGCTAAACAATAATTTAGCGAAGTAACAAAGAGCCGAAAAAGATCCCCGCTGCTGCGGCTCTATCGCCCTCAAAGCTCGCAGGGCTCGCTTCGAGCCTCTACAGGCGATAGAGTTCGACTGCGCGAATGATCCACCGGATCAT
>JAZOAL010000130.1:0-4426 GCA_045595425.1 Eubacteriales bacterium | reverse complement strand
GAGTATTGTCTTCCTAAGACCGCTTGGCCTCCGACTTTGGGGAAAAAGATTAAACTGCTGAAAAACCATGCCGATCTTTTGGCGGAGCTTATTTATATTGGTCTTTTTATCGGTAATATCGGTGCCTTCAAACAAAATCTGACCTGCTGTAGGCACTTCAAGAAGATTCAGGCAGCGAAGGAGGGTCGATTTGCCTCCGCCGGAGGGGCCGATGATGCAGACCACCTCACCCTTATGGATATCAAGATCTACATTTTCGAGGACAACAAGATCGCCGAAGGCTTTTGTCAATTTGTTAACTTCGATTATTTTTTTACTCTTATCTATCACCTTTTTGCAACCTCTTTTCAAGCAAACTGACAAGTTTTGTAAGCCCGAGCACCACAACAAGATATATCAGTGCAACGGCTATAAGGGGCATAAAGTTACTATATGTTATTGAACGAATTTTGATACCACCCTGCGTAAGATCTGCAACACCTATGTAAAACGCAACGGAGGATTCCTTTAGAAGCGTAATAAATTCGTTTGCGAGAGCAGGCAGAACAGCCTTAAATGCTTGCGGAATAACGATATAAAGCATTGTTTGGGCATAGTTGAAGCCCAGACTGCGGCCCGCCTCTGTCTGCCCGTTATCAACAGCCATGATGCCGCCCCTGACTATCTCTGCGACATATGCACCGGAATTAAGTCCGAAGCAAAGCACCGCCGCGGGAAACTTTTCGATTCCGATTGGAAGCAATAGGACAAAATAGATGATGAGAAGCTGCACCATTACAGGCGTTCCGCGAATGACGGTTATATAAAGACGGCAAATACCGCTTAAAAAATTCAGCTTGCCGGTTTTGCTGTTGGTTACTCTTATGATAGCAACGAGGAACCCAAGAAAAACACCCAGCAAAAGCGCAAGGAAAGTGATTTCTATCGTTGTAACGAGACCGTTTGCAAGATATTTCCATTGACTATTTACGATAAAATTCCGTCTGAATTCATCGCAAATGTCATCCCACCACTTCATAAGCGGTGTAGCTGTATTCGGCTTTGCAGTATCATAATTCTTTAATGCAATGCAGTCGGAAATACCGGTTCTGATAGTAGCAATATTGGCAATCGATACTGTTTCACCGTTATATTCGATTTCATTAACACCTTTAATAAGCTTCTGTGCATCAATAATTCCGCCAAAGCAAGCATTTACTGTTTCGTCACTTAAATGCACCTGAAGCGTTCCATCTGCCATTTGATAAACATAAATATCTATCTCACCGGAAACAGGCTCTGATTTTTCAAGAGCAGAGAGAATTATCGGCGAAACTTTTAGCATATAGTCTGTTGCGTTTGTATTCTTTTTCTTTTCTCCGTTTTCCAGATATAAATCATATGCGGTATCAAAAAGCTCAGCCTTCAGATCGCTTACGGTTTTTCCGACATTGAGTGTACTGTATGTACAGCCGAGAATTATATCCTGTTCGTTGCCATAGTCAACAGTGTCAACCTTGATGGAAGTGTTTTCATAAACAAATTGCGAAGACCACGCCACAGACTTTGGCAAAGCCCCAAATGCTTCATCCACTAGGGATTGAGCCTGTCCTACAGTGAGAGTTGCACTTATGCGATTTCCCAAGCTGTCAACAATGAAAACAACAGCTATGATCACCGCAATGGCAGCAATTATAATCAGTGCTTTAAGGGGCTTTCCTATAGATTTATTCTGCTTTATATTACTCATTTAAAATCTCCGTTACACAGCAAAAAGGAATGATTGCTCATTCCTTTTTTGCCGCACTGTTTTTATTGGCAAATATTACTTGATATACTTAGCTACGATCTCATCTATGGTTCCGTCTGCTGTGAGTTCAACGATTGCTGCATCGATCTGATCGAGAAGCTCGGAATTGCCCTTCTTTACGCAGATGGCATAGTCCTCATCAGCATAAGTCGACTCAAGTATCTTGAGACCTTCGTTTGCCTCAACATAAGCTTTTGCGGGCTCGTTATCTATGATAACGCAGTCAACGGATCCGCCTGCGAGAGCAAGAACAGCTTCGTTTCCTGTTGCATACTGTATAACGCGATCCTCGCCCAAATCACCGGTAGCATAGGTATCACCTGTTGTGCCGAGCTGAACGCCTGCTTTGTATGTTGCGCCCTCAGCGAAAAGATCGTCAACACTTGTGATAGGAGAATCCTCCTTAACGATAACGACCTGAACGCCGTTAGCATAGCTTACAGAGAAGTCGACCTCAAGAAGTCTGTCTTCTGTAACTGTCATACCTGCCATACCAAAATCAACCGAGCCTTCGTTAACAGCACTTGTGATTGAGTTAAACTCCATATCCTCAATTTTGAGAGTCTTGCCGAGCTTTTCAGCTATTTTAGCGGCGATCTCGGCATCAATGCCTACAATATTTTCGCCCTCATAATACTCATAAGGGGGAAAATAAGCGTTTGTTGCCATAACGATAACATCCTCGCCATCAACGGAAGGAGCTGCTTCTGTGTCTGTACCTTCAGCAGTATCGGAAGCTGTATCGCTTGAAGCATTGGTATCACTTGCAGCATCGGTATCGGTGTCCTTACCATCTGCATTAGCGTCTCCGCAAGATACAAAAGCGAAGAGCATCATAAATGCAAGAACAAGAGATAAAATCTTTGTGAATTTCATTTTGAATTCCTCCTAAATAATAAATATATTTTAAATTCAGTGCCTGTAAGATTATACGGCATAAATATGTATTTGTCAAGTCAAATTTCAATATTTTTTCCGAAAACGGTTATTTTTTGCTCTCAAATACTTAAAAATGCCGAAAAATTCATCGTCAAACACCAAACAAGCCAAATTGCATGGCAAATCATACCAATACCGAAAATTTTATATACCTTATAATATTCAATTGCCGCAAGTACACAAAAGAACAATATCAGCGCAGAATCCACCAATGCCAAAAATACAGTCCCGGCTTTGAAAAACAGCGGATACCAAATCAAATTGAATATCAGCATTATAACAAACCAAAGACTCCCCTTATATTTATGAACTTCCTTCCCGGTTTTTCGGCTTCCCAGCACAAATCCGAAAATGAAGCCAAGCAAGGCATACCAAAATGTCCAGACTAAAACAAATACCCATGAGCTCGGAACTTTATGCCAAAGTCCCGTTAATCGGAGCATATAAAGCGGACTCCCCGACAGCACCCTTGATAAGATACCTGCAAGAAGGACGATCGTAATTCCTGCGATCACTGCCCTTCCATCGGTTTTTGCTCGGCGGCAGGATGCCAAAAGCTTATTCTTATTAAATCTCATAAAAAATCACCCCATAGAATATATGAGGTGATTTTGATTTTTATTAACTAATCGATCAGCCACACACCCGAAGAGGTGAGCTCCCCTCTGTGGAAGGCATCATAATCAAAGTGATGCCAACAGAATTGGTTATATTGAGCTGAGGATCCTGAAATTCCGACATAGGTACCTTCAGGTATAGTATGGATAAAGAAGGGTTCTCCCCACCATCCGCCCGGCTCGACATTGTCAGGCAAGCTTCTGTAAACATATTGCGCGTCTGTGACCGTCACCTGAACAGGAAAGCTTCTGTCAGTAACATTTATAAGACCAACCTTAATAATGTTCTCTCTCGGACAGCTCTGGCTCGCAATACAGCCTGTGGCCAGGTCATAATCAACAAGCACATGCGTTGTACAATAAGAATTCGGCTGCGTTCCCTGCGCAAAATATCCTGTTTCAGCTCGGTTTCCTCTCGGATCCGCTCGGCAAGCATCTGTCATAAGCAGGCCCGAATCCTTGCAATAGGTAGCTTTAACTACCGTACCCGGCGTCTCAAAGGTTTTCAGTGCTTCCCCACCGTTTGCCGCATCGTCTACATATGACTGATGAAGCTTTGTCATAACAGTATCCCAAATGGAAACGCAGGGGTTTGAGGTTAAGCTCGAAAGAGATTTTGGGTATTCATAACCATACCAAACTCCGCCGATATAATAAGGAGTGTATCCTATAAACCAACGGTCGTAGTCATTACTGGTTGTACCTGTCTTTCCCGCGCAGTCAACCGTTTTTCGAAGAGTTATGGCTTTCGCGGTACCGTTATTTACAACATTAGAAAGCATCCTTGTCATAATCGCCGCGTTTTCTTCGCTTAAAACGATATTTCCGTGATCTTCGTTTGAAAGGATCACATCGCCTTCGGCGTTGGTCACCTTGATATATGATTTGGCTGAATTGAATACGCCGTCATTTGCGAAAGCGGTGTAAGCCGCGGTGATCTCTCTGACCGTGACGCCGTAATTCATCTGACCGAGAGCCAAAGCCGCATAGTCAATATCGGTCAGCCTTGTACCGTTTGAAAGCTCAAGCAGTTCTATAAGGCTGTGCATACCAAGCTTGTCACGGCAAAACTCGAAGGAGG
>JAZOAL010000129.1:0-11462 GCA_045595425.1 Eubacteriales bacterium | reverse complement strand
GCTATCATTTGTAAAATTCTTTTTACAGCCCCATTTTATCTGTAATCAAATCTTGCGCCTGTCTTTTCAGGTGCAAGCTTGCCGTTGCTTATATCGCTTATGAGCTTCTCGAAATCTGCAAGGCGTGTATTTTTTACGGCGAGGTTCATAGTGACGTTTTCCGCAAAGTCAACACCATCATTTATCAGTCCGAATTTTTCTGTCTCGGCGAGATATTTGCCATAATCCGAATAGGTACATATCAGCTTAAGAACAGTATATTTTTCATATGTGATAACGTGAGCTTCATCAAGTGCCAGCTTAGCCGCATGGGAATATGCCCTTACAAGACCGCCTGCACCGAGAAGAGTACCGCCGAAATATCTGGTCACGACAATGGCGGTATCGGTACAGCCCGACTTGCGGATAACATCAAGCACAGGCATACCTGCCGTTCCCTGAGGCTCTCCGTCATCCGAATAACGCTGAACTGTTCCGTCACCGAGAACGTAAGCATAAACATTATGTGTCGCATCGCGGTATTTATTTTTCAGTTCCTTTACAAATGCCGCCGCTTCCTCCTCGGTCCTCACGGGCAGAGCATGCCCAATGAAGATAGATTTTTTCTCCTCAAATTCGGCAACCGCTTCCCTCTCGATAGTGGTATAAAGTTCAGCCATTATTACCAGTCTGCCTCGCTCTCTTTCCTTATTCTGTCACACTCGGGCAGGTATTTTCCAAGCATACCGCGAACCTTTGCATCAACCGTTGCCGTAACCTTAACAGCCTCAGCACCGTATTCAACATCCTCAACAGCCGCATTTTTATAAAGTATATTAAGTGCACTCTGCTCTGCATTGGGAATCGTGAAAACAAGTCTCTTTTTTCCCGACTGCACAAGCTCTTCAAGGCGGGCGATCATTTTATCCAAGCCCTCGCCTGTCCTTGCGGAAATATAGAAAATATTATCTCTTCCACCATCCGCAAGAGTGGGAAGCTCATCTGCCTTATCGCATTTATTGAAAACATAAAGAGTGGGCTTTCCGGATGCTCCGAGATCCGTCAGAAGCTTATCGGTTACCTCAAGCTCGTCCTCACACTCATCGTCCGAAGCATCGATAAGAATGAGAAGAATATCGGCATAAGCAGCCTCATCAAGAGTAGATTTGAAAGCCTTTACAAGATGGTGAGGAAGCTTTCTGATAAATCCGACCGTATCGGTAAGCAGAACGCTCTCTCCGCACGGAAGCTCGAATTTTCTCGTTGTCGGATCAAGGGTTGCAAAAAGCTTGTCCTCGGCAAGGATTCCGGCATCGGTAAGCCGATTAAGAAGTGTAGACTTTCCGGCATTTGTATATCCGACGATGGCGACCTTTGCAATGCCGCTTCTGTCTCTTGCCGCACGCATGGTACTGCGGTTTTTATCCAGTTCTTCAAGCTCCGCTTCAAGGGCAGAGATGCGGCGCTTCATATGTCTCCTGTCGCTCTCCAGCTTGCTCTCACCGGGGCCTCTTGTTCCGATACCGCCGCCCAGGCGTGACATTTCAAGCCCTTTACCGATAAGTCTCGGGGCCGTATATTTAAGCTGAGCGAGTTCAACCTGCAGTTTGCCCTCTCCCGTCACGGCATGCAGCGCAAAAATATCCAGAATAAGCATACTGCGGTCGATAACGCGAACATCCATCCCCTCTTCCAGATTTCTGATCTGAGACGGAGAAAGCTCGCTATCGAATATAACAAGATCGATATCATTAGCCTTGCACAGATCGCCGATCTCCTTCACCTTTCCGCTGCCCACAACTGTTCTTATATCCGGAGTATCCTTGACCTGTACGACCTTTGCAAAGGCCTCTCCGCCCGCAGTATCAAGAAGTCTCTCCAGCTCGTCAAGGCTCTTTTCCACCTCGTCCGCCGTCATTCCTCTCATCTGCAGAGCCACAAGCACGGCACGGCAATCAAGACTCTTTTCATTATAATTTTGTGGCATAAAAAACACTTCCCTTCAGATAAAAAACAATAAGGGCAGGACGTGCATCTGCACTCCTGCCCGCTACTGCGAAGTTTTGCTTATTTTGCGCTGGCCTGAAGTCTCTTCTTGAACTTATCAACCTTACCGCCGGCATCAACGAATTTCTGCTTACCGGTAAAGAAGGGATGGCACTTGGAGCAAACTTCAACCTTAATATCTTCGCCCTTAGTAGACTTGGTGGTTACGGTCTCGCCGCATGCACACTTGATGACTACTTCTTTGTATTCAGGATGAATTCCTTCCTTCATTTTTTACACCTCACTTTACTGATATTCACACAATACGCCATATTATAGCACACTTTATCTCAAATTGCAAGAGTTTTTTGAAAAAAATTTTTAATTGAGCAATTTTTTTCATCTTTGTCGACCTTTTCCGCTTGACAAACCCTCTATTATGTGTTAAAATGACAAAAAAGAAATTTAGGAGGACTATATACATGCTTAAAACAATTTGCGGAAAAGTCTATGACACAGACAATGCAACTCTTATCAAAAGAAAATCTGTAGGAGCCTTCGGAGATCCCGCAGGATATGAGGAATCGCTCTATCAGACAGAGGGAGGCAACTATTTCCTTTACCTCAATGGCGGTGAGGAATCTCCCTACAAAAAGGAAGACATTAAGAGAATGTCCAAAGCAAATGCAGAAAAATGGCTTGCTGAATAAATGCAAAAAATAGGCTGTAAAAAACAGTTCATAAATTAAAGTAGTAAGCATCCCATCAATTGATCGGATGCTTACTGTTTTTTTACTTTGAAAACAATATTCAAACAATAATTTAGCGACATGGGACTCTGCCCCACCCCCCGCTAAAGACCTTTTTGAAAAAAGGTCTTTAGAATCTCCAATACTTTAAATGAAAAGGAAATTTGGGGATTTATGTTTAAACAATGATTTAACGAAGTAGAGTGACAAACAATTCATGAGATCCTTCGCCGAGACTCAGGATGACAGTACTGAACTGTTCGCAATTTTTTCTATGTTAAATCACGGTTGACTTAACAGTAGGAAACCAAGTTAACGATCCTTTATTGTCATCCTGAGCCTCGGCGAAGTATCTCATAGGTATTAACTAACTATTCGCTAAATTATTGTTTACAGTTTATTTATTTCTAAATAGTTTTTTACATATCCTTTGTTTAAAATTCGTATTGTATTTTTCCAAAAAGCGTGATATACTAAAATTATAACCACGAAACGGAGGTATCCGCCTATGGCAAACTTTGAAAACCTTTATACACTGCTTGACAACAAGAATTATTCCGCATTTATGCGAGCCATAGACGAGCAAGACCCCATTGATACTGCCGAATTTATCTCTGAACTGCCCCAAGAGCGACAGCTCGCTGTTTTCCGTATGTTCAAAAAGGATATTTCCGCAGATATTTTTGCGGAGCTTGACAGCGAGGTACAGGAGCGCATAATCTCCACCGCAACCGACACAGAGATCTCCGCAATGCTGGAGAATCTTTATGTGGACGATGCCGTAGACATGCTCGAAGAGCTTCCCGCGAATATGGTGAAGCGCATTTTGCAGGTTGCAAGACCCGAAACAAGAACTCTTATAAATAAATTCCTCAGCTATCCCGAGGACAGTGCCGGAAGCATAATGACGGCTGAATTCATTGACCTTCGCAAGACAATGACTGTCGGTGAAGCCCTTTCTCATATAAGAAAAACAGGCTTTGATAAGGAAACCGTATATGTTGCATATGTCACCGACAACGCAAGAATTCTTGAAGGTACGATACGACTGGAAGAGCTTCTTTTCTCCACGGATGAAACTGTCATTGCGGACGTTATGAATACAGAATTTGCCTTTGCGGGAACTCATGACGATGAAGAGACCGTTGCGGCAATGATATCAAAATACGACCTGTTTGCTCTGCCTATCGTAGACAGAGAGCAAAGACTTGTCGGCATCGTAACCGTTGATGACGCTATCGACGTTATAGAGGAAGCGGCTACCGAGGATATCGAAATGATGGGTGCTATCACGCCGACCGACAAGCCATATCTGAAAACGGGTGTTTTTGAGACCTTCAAGACCAGAATTCCATGGCTGCTTCTGCTGATGATATCGGCGACCTTTACCGGTCAGATAATCGCAGGCTTTGAAACGGCACTGGCAGCTTTCCCGATGCTAATTGCCTTTATCCCCATGCTGATGGGCACAGGCGGTAATTCGGGCGGTCAGGCATCTGTAACTATCATCCGAGGTCTTGCTCTTGATGAGATCAGAATGAGAGATATAATTAGAGTAGTCTGGAAGGAATTTCGCGTGGCGGTTCTTTGCGGTGTCGTTCTCGCCATATGTAATTTTATAAAAATAATCCTGATCGACAATCTCGTTTTCGGCAACGGCATTGATCCGCTTTCATCTCTTGTGCTATCGCTCACCTTGCTGGTAACTGTGCTTGTGGCAAAAATAATAGGAGCGTCATTGCCCATTTTCGCTAAACGCATAGGCTTTGACCCCGCCGTTATGGCAAGCCCATTTATAACTACTATAGTTGATGCAGTATCTCTTATTATCTATTTTGCTTTTGCAAGAATCATACTGGGAATATAAGCTTCAGCTGTCGCTTTGCACAAAACAATGCGCTTATATATACAGATTTACAACACTATCAACAAAATCTATGTTTTGTCCATAATAGTGTTGAAATTTGTCAAAAAAAGTGATATAATCTATGCGTTAAATGGTAATACCCCCTGTGAGGCTCTCGGAATCCTTAAGGAAACCGGAAGCAGAGGGGACTCCGGAGAATCCCGATTTGCGGGTGCCGAAGGTGAAAGGCGGAATCGCCGAATCTCTCAGGCAAAAGGATGGAGCAGATAATGCGAATATTATATTTTATGTAAATTTCTGCATGTCTTTTCTTCGGAGGCTTTATGCCAAAAATTTTGGAGGAAAACATGCAGGAATTTTTTTCTAAACTCGAATCCGCGCTACTCCCTATAGTCCAAAAGATCAATGCTTATCTCTCGGACTATATTCTCATCATTCTTCTCGTTGGAATAGGCATTTATTTCACCATCAGAACACGCTTTGTACAGGTTCGTTTCTTTGGCGAAGGTATGAAGAAGGTTTTCGGTAATATCAATCTCCGCGGTGGAAAGCAAAATGGCGGGCTCAGCTCCTTCCAGGCCCTTGCAACCGCAATTGCCGCGCAGGTTGGAACAGGTAACATCATCGGTGCCTGCGGTGCTATCCTTATCGGCGGTCCCGGTGCAATTTTCTGGATGTGGGTCATCGCCTTCTTCGGCATGGCAACTATTTACGGTGAGGCAGTTCTCGCCCAGAAAACAAAGAAGGTCGATGAGGATGGAACGGTTCACGGCGGCCCTGTTTACTACATAACCACCGCCTTTAAAAACAAGTTTGGTAAAGCGCTGGCGGTATTCTTTGCTGTTGCACCCATTCTGGCTCTCGGCTCCATGGGCTCAATGGTTCAATCGAACTCTATCGGCGAGTCACTTAATAATGCTTTCCCCTTTATCCCCACATGGGTAACAGGCATCGCACTGGTTCTCATTTCCGGCTTTATCTTCCTCGGCGGAGTTCAGAGAATCGCCGCTGTTGCCGAAAAGCTTGTTCCCATTATGGCTGTTCTTTATATTCTCGGCGGTCTCGTTATTATCGTCTGCAGAATTCAGTATATCCCCGAAGCCTTCGGTATGATCTTTAAGTATGCGTTTAAGCCTACAGCCATCATCGGCGGCGGCATCGGTATCGCGCTTAAGAACGCCATCAGCCAGGGCGCAAAGCGCGGTCTGTTCTCGAATGAGGCAGGTATGGGTTCCACACCTCACGCGCATGCTCTTGCTAACACAAAGACACCTCACGAGCAGGGCGTTGTCGCTATGATCGGCGTGTTTATAGACACCTTCATCGTTCTTACAATGACAGCTCTTGTAATTATCTCAACAATGTATGCCGGAAACGGCCCTCTTTCCGCACACGGCATTGCCGCTTCATATGATAAAACAACAGTTCCTCAGATGGCATTCGGCACTGTCTTCGGCGAGACAGGTGGTAATATTTTCGTTGCTGTTTGTCTGCTCTTCTTTGCATTCTCCACCATCATCGGCTGGAACTATTTCGGCAAGGTAAATATCGAATACCTTTTCGGCAAGAGAGCCGTTCCGGTCTATTCTGCTATTGCTCTTGTGTTCATCTTTCTCGGTTCTGTCCTTTCCAACAACCTCGTTTGGGAGCTGACAGATATGTTTAACTTCCTCATGGTTTTCCCTAACGCCATAGCACTCTTTGCGCTTGCAAAGATGGTTGGCGATGAAGCAAAACGAGCGAGACTTGAAAAAGCTGAATTAAAGAAAAACAATAAATAAGTAAAAAGAGCAATAAAAGAACTGTCAAAATAATTTGACAGGGCTTTTATTGCCTAATATTTTAAATACTCAATCTTTAAAAAGCAAACAATAATTTATAAGTGCCTCTGGCGGCTTAAAAACTTTTTGTAAAAAGTTTTTAAGAATTTCAAAAACTTTAAATGAAAAGTCCCTTATTTTAAAGTTTTGGGGTTCTAATGGGCTTTTTCAAAAGCACCATAGCCGGCGGCACCGACAAATTATTGTTTATCAAAAGGGTGTTTTTGCAGTCCGTTTTGTTTGGAAAAATTAACGGTCTGCCAATTTTACATATTTTTCTTCCTTTTTAACATTGATATAGGCAGGGCGGATGATCTTACCCGCATTCTGTATCTCCTCCATACGGTGAGCACTCCAGCCGGCAATTCGTGCAACGGCAAATATCGGCGTAAAAAGCTCATATGGCAATCCAAGCATCTTATAAACCATTCCCGAATAGAAATCCACGTTAGCACTTACGCCCTTATACATTTTTCGCTTTTCCGCGATGATCTCGGGAGCAAGTTTTTCCACGGTTTCATAGAGCATAAACTCCTCATACATTCCTTTCTCCTCCGAAAGCCTTTCCGCATACGTGCGCAGAATATCCGCTCTGGGATCGGACAGAGAATAAACCGCATGTCCCATACCATATATAAGACCTGCCCTGTCAAAGGCATCCTTGTCCAGCAGACGAACCAGATAATCCTTCACCGCACCGATGTCTTTTGTATTTATCGACTGCTTCATATCGTCAAACATTTGCATGACCTTGATATTTGCGCCGCCATGACGAGGTCCTTTCAGAGAGCCGAGCGCAGCTGAGATCGCGGAATAGGTATCGGTGCCCGAAGAGGTCACAACATGGGTGGTGAAGGTTGAGTTGTTGCCGCCTCCATGCTCCGCATGAAGTACCAAAGCAAGATCGAGCAGCCTTGCTTCAAGCGGAGTATACTCCCCGTTTTCACGCAATATATAAAGCAGATTTTCCGCAGTATTCAGCTCCTTCTTAGGATAGTGGATGAACAGACTGTTTCCGTTATGATAATGCTGAAAGGACTGATACCCATAGACCGAAAGAAGCGGAAACTGCGATATAAGCTGCAGGCACTGTCGGAGCACATTCGGGGTGCTGATATCATCGGGGTTTTCATCATACGCATAAAGAGCAAGCACGCTTCTCGACAGGATATTCATCATATCTCTGCCGGGAGCCTTGAGGATCATATCGCGGACAAAAGACGGCGGCAATGAGCGGTAAAGTGAAAGCTGTTCACAAAATTCCGAAAGCTCATCCTTTGTGGGCAGCTTTGAAAAGAGCAATAGATATATTACCTCTTCAAAGCCGGGACGGTCATCGGCAAGAAATCCGTCAACAATATTTCTTATATTGACCCCTCGGTAATAGAGCTGTCCCTCGCAAGGGTGTATATTACCTTCGTCATCCTTGAACTTTGAAAGTATATGAGAAACCTCGGTAAGTCCGGAAACGACACCATTTCCATCAACATCGCGAAGTCCGCGTTTGACATCATGCTCGGCATACATCTCGGGTCTTATGTGATTATTTCTTCCCGACAGCTCGGAAAGCTCTCTTATATATGGGGTAATCTCTGAATAATTCATTCTATTTCCTTTCCAAAAGCAAAAAAGGACAATCGCATTCTCGCATTGTCCTTTTTACTTCCGATTCTAAATTTTATCAGATAATATAGGGCTTAAGCTCCTCAAAAAGCTTCTCGGTGTTCTCACTGTGAGCTGTGAGCTTTATAGGTGAGAGAAGATCAAGGCTGAAAATACCCATAATGGACTTTGCGTCTACAATATAACGGCCTGAGCATAGGTCAATGTCAATATCATATCTTGTTACTATGTTCACAAAATTTCGAACATCCTCCAATGTTTTGAGACGAATTTCAATAGTTGTCATGGTTACACCTCCGTAAAAAGTATTGGTATAGATACATTATATCCGAAAATTTCCTTTTTGTCAATATATTTTTAAGGACAATATAAGAAAGGGGCTGTCGCAACAGCCCCATCTTTATTTCTCGTAACCCAGCTCCACCTCTGCATCGAAAAGAGTACCATCACGGTAAACCTTCAATACAACGGTATCGCCGGCAGTTAAGGTATTTATAACCTCCGAAATATCAGCTATTTCAAGCACCTCATATCCGTTGATACCAACGATAATATCCCCTGTCTGAAGATGATTTTCCGCATCATAGCCTTCATTCACCTCAGATACAAAAACACCTGCAACAGGATAACCGCTCAGTTGGTTTACGGCACCGCCTGAAATTCCTATAACTGCTCTTTTTGAAGCTATCTCCGTCATGTTTTCGGAAACATCCTCACCTGTTTCAATGATCTTATTCAGTATCTCAAGTGCACCGTCGATCGGAATGGCAAAGCCTATTCCGTCGTATCCGTCGGCAAGCTTCAGAGTGTTGATCCCGATGACCTGACCGCGGTCATTTATCAAAGGGCCTCCGCTGTTGCCTTTGTTTATGCTGGCATTTGTCTGTATAAGAGTCATGGTCTTTTTAAGAGCTCCTGTTGTCTCATCATAAATCTTAACATCACGGTTTATCGCCGAAATAA
The DNA here is from genome assembly GCA_045595425.1 of Eubacteriales bacterium. Classification (GTDB taxonomy): domain Bacteria; phylum Bacillota; class Clostridia; order Oscillospirales; family CAG-272; genus SIG710. The sequence continues at coordinate 2,475 of JAZOAL010000129.1, read as the reverse complement.
TACCCGATGTAACCGTTCCCGCCAGCTCAAGCCCTGCAGGAGTGCCAATTGCAACTGCCAGCTCACCGACAAGAAGCTCCTCCGACTTTCCAAACTCTGCCGCAGGATAGCCTTCTCCCTCTATTTTGACAACTGCAAGATCGCTGAGAGTATCCCTGCCAATGATCTCCGCCTCATGCTCTGTTCCGTCAAGCATAATGACCTTGACAGTCTGTGCATTCTCAACAACATGGGCATTTGTGGCAATATACCCGTCCTCTTCCATGATTATACCTGTTCCAACGCCGCTTCCCGACCCTGTTGTTATTTCTATACCGACAACAGAGGGCTTCACCTTATCGGCAATTTCGGGAACCGTCAGCACTCCGCTTTCGCTGTCGTACTCACGAACGTATATAGTCCTTTCATGCTCAATTATCTGTGTTTCGGTGATATTGGCAAAATCATCAATAAGAAGAACTGCTGCAAGAAATCCGAAGCAAACAACAAAAGCAGCCGTCATCACTATGGCATATATCAGCACTCCCTTTTTCTGTTTCTTCTTTGCATGTGCCCTGTTTGCACTGTCCTGCTCGTCATAGCTCCAACGAAAAGCATAAAATGCGTCTTTATCCTCATTTTTAGCCTCTGAGCCTTGAATATGTTCGCGCTCTTCCGGCGTAAAGATATCTTTATTAGCTTCTTCAGCTTCTGCGATCGGCATCTCCGTATCGATCTCTTCCGACAAAGGCTCCTGCGCCGATGCGTTCTCCTCTTCGGGATTCAATTCAAACTTATTATCTTCCATAATTAACCTCTGAAAATTCTAAAGGAAAAGGCTGTTCCCTCTCCTGCTTTGCTCTCGGCTTCAATAGCTCCGCCATGAGCATCGATTATGTTTTTGGCAATATACATGCCGAGTCCCGTGCCGCATCCTTCTCCCTTTCTGTAAAACGGAACAAAGACCTGTGAAAGCTCTTCTTCTTCCATTGCCTGCCCCTCATTCCGAATACGAACATTAGTCATGTCTCCGCAATAAGAGATCGAAACAGAAAGACATCCGCCCTCATAAGAGAATTTTACCGCATTATCGCAAATATTATACAAAACACGATCTATTGCGTTTTCATCTCCGAGTGCAGTTATGCTGTCAGCCTCTGCTTCAAATGAAACATCAAGACGCTTTTTCTCTATCGCTTGCTCAAGGGATATAATAACTCTCCTTGCGCTTTCACAGATGTCAAAGGGCTTCATTTCATATTTTTTTGTGCCCGATTCGATCCTTGAAGCATCAAGAAGCTCCTCGCAAAGTCCGCCCATCCTCTTCGCCTCGTCTCTTATCACCCGAAGGTAATGCTCCCTTTTTTCTTCGGGCACCGTTCCGTCAAGAAGCGCATCCGCAAAGCCCACTATTGATGTAAGCGGAGTTTTCATATCATGCACCGATGCTGAAATCAACGCCAGCATTTCCTTCATACCTGTCATATTCTCCGCATCCATATGTCTGCCCCCTTCTAAAATTTACGCCAATGCTCTTTGAGCATCGGCGTAAAGTAAAAATGTCTTATGCAAGCAATTCAAATTTGTAGCCAACACCCCAAACGGTCTTGAGTATCCATTTATCCGAAACACCCTCAAGCTTTTCGCGCAAACGCTTAACATGAACGTCAACAGTTCTCGAATCGCCCAGATAGTCAAATCCCCAAACCTTGTCGAGAAGCTGATCGCGGGTGAAAACATGATTGGAGTTTGACGCAAGGAAGTAAAGCAGCTCCAGCTCTTTCGGGGGTACATCAACGCTCTTGCCCGAAAGCTTCAGCTCATACTTTTGAAGGCTGATCTCAATATTCTCAAATTTGATAACATCATCATCATTCTGAGAAGAATGGGCATTATAACGGCGAAGCACAGCCTTAACCCTTGCTGAAAGCTCCTTTACATTAAAAGGCTTTACGATAAAATCATCTGCACCAAGCTCAAGACCGAGAACCTTATCAAAGACCTCGCTCTTTGCCGTGATCATAATTATGGGCTTTGATGACTGCTCTCTGATCTCGCGGCAAACCTGCCAGCCGTCTTTTTTAGGCAGCATGATATCAAGAAGCACAAGATCAGGCTCATACATTTTGAAATAGCTGAGACCCTCACTGCCATCGGTTGCGACCTTAACCTCATATCCCTCGTTTTCAAGATATATTTTCACAAGATCGCATATGTTAGCGTCATCATCGATCAGCAAAATTTTCGTATCCATCATAACAGTTTACCTCCGCATATGTACTCTACTTTATGCTACCATTTTAGTCTATCAATGGGAAAACCATGTGATAATTTTTTGAATTTTCATGGAATTTTGTCGTAAAAATGAAGAAATTATGTTGAAGATTCCATATACCGTTTAATATTATATCACATTTTAAGAAAAATGCAAATGTTTTTTACAAAAAAATAAATTTTTTTTGATGTAATTGATAAATATACTTGAAAAAATCACGT
>JAZOAL010000128.1:0-22482 GCA_045595425.1 Eubacteriales bacterium | reverse complement strand
AGATTGTTTTCAGTGTCAAAAATAGTCCTTGCGGCACTGAGCTGAACCTCGCGCAGACTTTCCCAACCGTGACTGTATATAAATTCCTGTATAAAGCTCGGGAAACGCCCGAATATTCTGTCAGCTTCCGTCATTTTCCTTCTCCATAAAAAAGATTTCGATGCTTACATTATAAAGCATCGAAATCTAAAAGTCAAGTTATTATTTAGCTATAAGGTGAACGACCTCGCTATAGCCGTCGGGGCGGCAAAATTGGCTCGTGCAATCATCAACGTTTGTCATGTTTAGACCGCCGTACATAAGCGCGCTTCCGCTGTATTCCTTGCCTGTCGCCTGATCCACATAAATAAGATCGGGATCAAGACCGGGAAGCTTTATCTGAACAGAGGTAGCAAAGAATCCGCGCATCACAGCGAAGGTGAAGAGAACCTCGCGTTTGTCCTCGGAAACATATTCCCAAGCGGAATAGTGCTCGTTTTCAAAGGGGCTGACCAGTCGGTACTGATCGCCGTTCTGAATAACGTCATAATACTTATGGTAATTCTCAACCTGCTTGCTTACCAGTGCTCTTTCCTCGTCTGTCAGTTTATTTAAGTCAAGCTCATATCCGAAAGCACCGGCAAGAGCGATATTTCCTCTTGTCTCAAAGGAGGTAGCTCTGCTTGTCTGATGATTCGGAGAAGCGGAGACATGCGCACTGATGGTAGAAGCCGGATAAACAAAGGAGGTACCGTACTGAATACGTATTCTCTCCATTGCATCGCTGTCATCGCTCGCCCAGATCTGAGGAACATAATAAAGCATACCGGGGTCAAAGCGCCCGCCGCCGCCGCTGCAGCCTTCAAGAAGCAGATATGGATATTTTTTGAGCAATCTTTCATTGAGATCATAAAGACCGAGAACATAGCGGTGGAAGAGCTCTTTCTGACGCTCGGGAGGAAGCAAAGCAGAGCCTACCTCTGTAAGATTTCTGTTGAAATCCCACTTGATATATTCAATGTTTGCGCTGTCAAGAACCTTTGAGATAGTCTCAACAAGATAATCGCGGACATCCTCTCTCGACATATCGAGAATGAGCTGATTTCTCGCCTCGCTTCTCTCTCTGTCGCCGACATGGAGACACCAATCGGGGTGCGCTTCATAAAGCTTACTGATGGGAGAGACCATTTCGGGCTCAAACCAAAGACCGAATTTCAGCCCCATGCCGTTTATCTCGTCAACCAGTTCTTTCATTGTTCTGCCGAGCTTCTTTTCATTTACAAACCAGTCTCCAAGAGATGACTTGTCGTTGTTTCTTTCTCCAAACCAACCATCATCGAGAACGAAAAGCTCAATACCAAGCTCTGCGGCATCTTTTGCTATAGATATCAGCTTGTCTCCGGTGAAGTCCATATAAGTGCCTTCCCAGTTGTTCACGAGAAGGGGACGCTTGGCGGTCTTGTATTTTCCGCGGCAAAGGTTATAGCGGTAAAGCTTATGATAGGTGCGGCTCATTCCGCCGAGACCTTCATCAGAATATACCATAACGACCTCGGGGGCATAGAAGGTCTCGCCACATTCCATATGCCAGCCAAAGTCGGTATCCTCAAGCCCCATGATAACTCTGGTCTGGGAATATGCGTCAACCTCAACTTGAGCCGAGAAGTTTCCGCTGTAAACAAAGCTGAAGCCGTAAGCATCACCGATCTGCTCTGTTGTGTTATGATCGCAGAGAGCAACAAAGGGGTTGTGATAATGGCTGGATGAACCTCTCTTGCTCTTGACCTCTCTTATTCCGTGCTCAAGAGGTCTGCGTGCCACTGTACGCTCTCTTGCCCAAGAGCCCCAAAGACCGATCATATCCATATCCATGCGGTTGAAATGAACGCAGGTGCTGTAAACTCTTTCGATCTCAAAAGGGTCTTTTCCGGTGTTCTCAACCTTAACTGCGCGGGTGATAGCATCATAATTATTGAATACGCCGTAATAGAGCGTCACCACAGCACCGGTATGTACATCCTCTGTCACGATTTCCAGTGTATCAGCTTCGTCCTCAGTATTCACATAGGTTGCAGGCAGTCCGGGGAGGGAATATTTACCCTTATATATCTTATGAGATCTATATCTCACATCTGTTGCGGCATTTCCGCAAGCTGCTCTGATCTGCAGCGCCGAAACACGGTAGTCACCCGTTCCGTTTACCGAATATTCCATTGGAACGATATCGGTGGAGAAGGTGTCATCGCTCTTTACCGATTTTGCTCTCGGCGAAAAGCTTACGTCAACATTATGGGGAATGAGAAAATCAAGATTTGTGTCATTCAGCTTCTTGCCGTAATAGATATGAAGCAGATAGTTGCCTTCGCTTATCTTGATTGCATAAGTGGAGTTTTTTGTGTCGAGCTTGAAAATATTTCTGCTCTCGTCAAAGATGATGGACATTTAATAAAATTCCTTTCAGTGATATTTTTGGAGCCGGTTGCCGTGCGCTTCGATTGGCATCGGCAAGCTCAATAATTTTATATATGGAAAGCTTTAGCTTTATTTTTTATACAGGCATTCAGTAACTTGTTCGGAAATTTGTTTCATTCCAAGCTTGGTAGGATGACCGTTTTTTTATCTTTTTCAGCTTTCTTAGGTTTATTTGTATTTTCCCGACATAGAAGCACACAGCACTCCACATGGATGGCGTGGTGTCTGCTACACTATGGATTAAATGTAATCTAAATTAAGTTCCATTCTATAATACAGATCAATATCTTTAAGTAGTTCATTTATATCTGTGCAATCTAAGGAGTACAACCATTTCTTTAACTCATTAATTGTTATTATTTCTTCAATGGATTTTATATATCTTTCTTTTATAATTTCCATTCCGCCTGATTTTTCTTCAATATAGTCCATTAACTCTTTGCGTATAACATCTTTGTCTTTAAGGGTTTTGATAATAAATGTAATTGGAAAATGCATTACTTTATCCATATCAAGAGTATATTTATTATAGTTATCTACTTCTGTAACTTGATAAAATCGCCCCAATGGTCTCATAACAAAATCAATACCACCATCATTAGCATTCGTTCTGCCTGTTTTATATAATGTTAAGTATTGTTTTTTTAAACTTTCTTTGTCATAGCCTATATAAACACTTATGTTTTTATAATGATTTTTTAATATGGCATATGATATTATTTCGAAAATTCTAGCCTCTGATTTTTCGTTAATTAAGCTTTCTATTTTTCGTTTTTTGGTATGCGTGTCTTTTAATGATAACAATTCATTAATATCTGATATTAAACTACTATCTTTTGTTTTCAAGATATTGATGTATTCCTCTATTATTCGTATAACCGTCTTTGTAATATCGGTATTATTTACATACAGATAATCTATATGAAGCAAATATTTTCCATTGTTAATGATAATCAGGGGTTTTTCTTCTTCTTTAAATTTATTAGCAAACTCTCCATTTACCCTACTGTTCAAAGCGTGATTTTGTAATTTTTCTCCGCCATATAAACTGCTGCAGTAATGAAACAATTTTGTAAAATCGTATCCTATAAATTTTTTGTACTTGTTTGGATTTTGGTAAAACTCATCCTGATAAAAATGTAATATAGAATATATAGCATAAATTGTCCCTAAACTTCTTCTGGATTTTGAATTACCATATATAGCACCCATTTTTGAGTCCAAAAAAGAAATCAACGGACTTTTATCATAATACTCATTATAAGAATTTTTAAAATCTTCTTTTAGTATTTGTTCAATAAATTCTTTCATAACGCCACTTCAACATGATCCTTCTTTGATTTATTCTTGGTTTTTCGTTCCTTTTCCTTTATTAGTGTTTTCCCTTTATATTCACTTGCTATATTTAATCGTCTAAGTCCTATTTCGTAGTATTCCGGATTAATTTCTATTCCAATTCCGTATCTGTTCAGACGATTAGCAACTGCTAATGTAGTAAATGTCCCACCAAACGGGTCCAAAACGACATCTCCCACATTACTGGAAGCCAAAATAATTCGTTCTAACAATGCTTCAGGTTTTTGAGTGGGATGATTTTCATATTCATCCATTTTAAATCTTACACGACTAAAATCCCACACATTCCCTGGTACTTTTTGCGTGTTATATGGTTGTGGAGGTGTTTTTCTATAATCTATCAATTTTCTTTGAGAACCGGTTTTTGCTTCAACTAAAATGTCATTGTAATTGAATGTATAAGGTCTGTTGGCAGATTTATTTATCATTATTATTGGTTCGTATAAAGAACCATATATTTTTTTTGACTGAACTCCAGAACTATCATAACTCCAAATAATTCTAGATAACACATTATACTTTTCCATACAATAAACATCAAGATACGGCATATGCTGTGTAGCAGTCATAAAATACATTGTGCCGTTTTCTTTTAAGATTCGCATACATTCATCAATCCAGCTTTTACACCAAGATATATACAAATCAACATTTTCCCATTTGTCTTTGTTCACACCAAAGTCTTTACCTATATTATAAGGAGGGTCGGCAAAAATCAAATCTACTGAATTTGACTTCATTTGTTTAAGTACATCCATGCTATCGCCCAATATAATACTAGAATTATCAGAGGACATTATCTCAAAATTCTGAATACTATTTATAAACATCATACAATATCCCCTTGTCTTTGGTTTTTATATTTTGAAAATCATCACTCCCGACATAGCAGCACACAGCACTCCACATGCCCCGATGCAGGGAACATATCTACAGGTGTAACTTTACCGATTTTATAACCCAATTCTCGGAAGAGAACGCAGTCGCGCGCAAGGGTATCGGGATCGCAGGAGATGTATATTATTTTCGCAACATTCAGCTCGGAGAGATAGTTTATAAGCTCCGGGGTGCTTCCTTTTCTCGGTGGATCGAGGATGACCGCATCCGGATGGAGACCGCCTCTTGCTTTTGAAGCGTTTTCAAGCAGGGCAGGGGCAGAGGAAGCATCGCCGCAATAGAATTCGGTGTTCCCGATGCCGTTTAATTCCGCATTTTCCTTAGCACATTGCACCGCTTCGGGTACGATCTCTATGCCAATAATCTCACCGACCTTATCTGCCATTGAAAGACCTATTGTTCCTATGCCGCAGTAGAGGTCGAGAACAGTCTCATCACCCTTGAAATTTGCCAGCTCTGCCGCAGTGCCGTAAAGAAGCTCTGCGCCATCATGGTTCACCTGATAGAAGGAACCGGGGGATATTCGAAATTTTTTTCCGCAAAGCACGTCTGTAATATATGGATTGCCTAAAATACAGCGGTACCCATCGCCGAGTACAACATTTGTATTTTTCTTATTGATATTAAGCATTATGCTTTTGATCTGCGGAAATTCAGCCGTCATCAGAGCCGAAAATTCATCGGAATAGGGAAGAGCATCACCGTTTATCACAGTACATAGCATTATTTCACCTGTAGAGGACGCCATGCGCAGATATAGGTGGCGCAAAAGCCCTTTGCCGCTTTCTTCGTCATAGACAGATATCTTTTTCTCTGTGGCAAAGGTGCAAAATTCGCGCTGAATGTCCGAAAATATCTGCGGCTGGAGTGCGCAGATGTCGCAAGGGATTATCTTGTGGGTTTTCGGCGCATAAAAGCCTGCTATAACACCGCTTTTGCTTATTCCGACAGGATATTGAGCCTTATTTCTGTAGCCTGAACGTTCAGGGAGATGAAGCACATCATTTACCTCAACATCGGGCAGACCGACCTTGATAAAGGCGTGCTTAACATAGTTCTTTTTGAGCTCCAATTCATGCTCTCTGTTCACATGGCGGTAAACACAGCCACCGCAGGAAAGAGGTGCGGAGCAAAAGGAATCCTCGCGAAATGGCGAAGGCTCGATAACCTCTTCAAGCTTGCCGACACAGTAGCTTTTATTGACTTTTATCAGCTTAGCCTTAACAAGCTCACCCGTAACAGCTCCGTTTATAAAAACAACTATGCCACTGTCGCCGTGCTTGCCAACACCGCTGCCCAGATTATTTATTTCATTTATACGGACTATAATAATATCGTCCTTTTTAAGATTATGCGATTTCATTATAAGAACTTTATTTCATTAGAGCAGAATATTTCTGTCTCGGCAGTGGGGGTAAAGGTTTTCGCAAGTCTTGCCAGCATCTCACATATGGGATTTTCGGTAAAGAAATGTCCCGCTTCGATCAGATTGATGCCCATTTCAGGAGCTTCCGCCATCATGTTGTAGCTGATCCTTCCGCTGATATATGTGTCGGCACCTGCTTTTATGGCGGCAGAAACAAAATCCTTTCCGTCTCCGCCGAGAACTGCCACCTTGTGAGCTGCTTTTCCGCAGTCCGAAACCAGAACTATGGGGGCTCCGAGTTCGTTTTTGATTCTTGCGGAAATTTCCTCGAGAGTCATCGGTGCGTCAAGCATGCCTATTCTGCCGATTGCTTCTCCTTCGGGACCGAAGGGTACGGCATTTCTCACTCCCAGCTTCTTGCAAAGAGTATCGTTAACGCCCCCCTGAAGGGCATCCAGACGTGTATGAAAAGACATTGCCGAAATTCCGTTTTTTATAAGCTCTATTGCTTTTCTTGCAGTTCCAAGCGAGGGATCGATAGAGCCGAGCTTCTTGAATATCATCGGATGGTGAGAAATTATGACATCAAAACCACCGTCGATAGCATATTTTACAACACGCTCTGTTATATCGAGCGCAACGAGCACCTTTTTAACCTCTTTGTCGGGATCGCTGCAGCACATAAGACCGTCATTATCCCAATCGCAAGAAAGCGCGGAGGGTATTGCGCTGTCAAGATATTTATATAATTCGATAACTTTCATTTTAGTTTATCAATTTCCTTTCTGATAGGTTCCAGCTCCGATAGAATTTCAGCTTCAAGGGAAATATCCTTTCCGGCAGATCTTTTTCCTTCAAGTCTGACCCTGTAAGCATTTTCGGCGCGGCGAAGAAGCTCATCAAAAAGCGGTGAATTCATTGAGTTTTTAATGTTATATTCCCCAAGTATAGCTTCTGCATGAGATAGCTTTTGCATCTCGCAGCCGATCTCACAGCAGATCGTCACATAAAGCTTGCCGCCCTCCTCGGATAGTGTTTCACCTATAGTTTTGAAACCGTTTTCTGCAAGATAACGGCGCAGAACATCCGCGCAGGTCATGGGCTGAAGGATAAAGCGTTTTCCTTTGGCTTGTGCCCAAGGCGCGGCATCGATAATGCTTGCGATAAGCTCACCGCCCATGCCGAAAATCACTATATCATCGGGGGCAAAGGCATCTATTTTGTTCAGCCCGTCTGTTTTGAGAACTGTTATCTTATCTGAAAGACCGCCCGCTGAAACATTGATCCTTGCTCTCTCTGTGGGCCCTTCATTTATATCAGAAGCCACGGCAGAATCCGAATACCCGTTTTCAACTGCATATATAGGCAGATAGGCATGGTCAGTGCCGATATCCGCAAGCTTCTTTCCTCTTCTTAAATATTTCAAGGCAGTTCGAAGTCTGCTGTCAAGCTTTTGCATTTTTATGATCATGGCTTTCGATTCGAAAGCTTCCTTTCTTCGGGCATTTTGGCTGTTTTGCTTGCAAATCGCTGTAGTTCAGACAGCGAAAACCAAAAAACCGTGTTTGAAAATTTATTTTCAAACTTTACTCCCGAAATTATAACAATACCCCGCAGAAAAAACGCGGGGTATTGCATTTCTGCTTACTTTGATTCAAGATACTTGTTGATCTTTTCAACAAGCGCGTCAGCATCTGTGCCATGAACCTTGCAAGCGTCCTCAACGCTCTCGCCTCTGGATGCAGGACAGCCGAGGCAGTGCATACCGATTTCAAAGAAGAACTGAGCTGTATCGGGGCAAGCATCAAGGATATCGCCGATTATAGACTGCTTTGTAATAGTCATTTAAATGACCTCCTTATAAAACATATTGGGTGAAGATCCTTCTCTTGAATCTTCACCCGATATTATACCACAAATATATATTTAAGTCAACGGATTTTATTATATAAGAAAAAATTATTTGTTATATAAGAAAAAAATTATTTTACTTTACCTTGCGAACAGCATCGCGGCAAAAACCAAGACCACACCGATAATGCTGTCTAGGTTCATTTTTTCTCCAAAGAATATGCTGGACATAATGCTTGCGCCTCCAAGCGAGAGCGCGTTGGTAGCAGGATAAAGAATAATAGCATCAATGCTCTTTGCTGCGAGAGTCTGAAAATATGAATTGCCAAAAAGAGCGAGTGCCATAATTGTTGCGTATAAAAGAACCTTGCGGTCAAGCAAAACAGTAAATTCTTCCTCTTTTTTATCTCTCCTTGAAAATGGGAGCGTCACCATTATGGCAAGCACTGTAAATATCGCCGAATAGAGAGTATAATAGCTCATATCCTTATCGGGGATATAATATACATACATTTTCTGCATAGCCTGGTTAATGCCTTGAAAGAGAAGTGTCGCTGCCATCAGGATAAAGGATCTGACCGTTATTTTTCCATTGAGCTTTGTGTTGTATTTAAGCAAAAAGAAAAGCGCGGCAACTATAATGATAAAAGCAATTACCTTATTCCATGTAAGTGTTTCATCAAGGAAAAATATGCCGAGAACAGCAGGAACTATAAAGCTTGAAGAAGCACATGCGCTGACCAGCATATAAGAATCCGATTTGATCGCAAAGAGCCAGCTTGAAATAAATACCGCCATGGATATGCCCGAAATGGCACAAATGATCATCTCGAAAGGAGAGATACTGAAATCGGGTTTTCCGAGAAGCAGTAATGTTACAAAAGAAAAAAGGCAAACGATTATATTTCTGAAGAGGCTTATGTCAAGATTGTCTCTCAGCGTTTTTACAGAACCGCTGACCTTCTTTGAGCAGAAGCCTTTTGTAACAGCGAAGGCGGCGGAAATGAATATGAACATATAACCTAACATTTTAATATCTCGCTTTCATGCAGTATTATATAACAAAGCTATCGGTTATAAAAATTCCCTCATCATAATTTTCAGCCTCATATGTCACATAGTTTATATTATAAAACCGACGCGGTGCACTTTTTGCACCGCGTGGATTTTATTTAATATCTGGGTATGTAAAGGGCTTTTGCCTCAACATTTTTATCTTTGTCAAAATAGATTTCGATATTTTTAGCCTTAAGCGTTGGGAAAGAAGAAATCGATTTATGTCCGATGGTTGTACCTCTGAATACCGTTATAGGTCTGCCGTAAGGGAAGGGGGAAATCTTGATCTCATAGCTTTCGATCTCGCAGTTTGGATCTATCTCTTCGGTAAGAATAAGATGGTTGACAAGCTGAGGTTCTTCAAAGCTGAGTGTCAGCATATTATCACCTTTTTCACACGTACATTCGATGCTGTCGGAGAAGACCTCCTTGACTTTTTGACCGAATTCAAGCAAAGCGGAGGCATCCTTTTCGGGAAGCAAGCCACGGCGGTCGGGACCTATGTTGATAAGGAAGTTTGCACCTCTTCCCACCGAATAATAATAAAGTCCCATAAGCTCATCAAGGCTCTTGACAGTGTCCTCATCCTTTTCGCTGTAGAACCAGTTAAGAGATCTCATTCTGAAATCACATTCCGAAGGAAGGAATCTCGGCTCGTCCAGCAGATCCTCTATATCCTTGTTTATTGAAAAATCAAGTGCGCCTACAGTCAGTTTATTTGGACTGTGAGCACAGCCTGCCTCGTTGCCGACCCATTTTGTGTCGGGATCCCACATGTTAAAGATGAGAATTCCGGGCTGAAGTCTTCTTATCTCTTTTGTTATTCTATCCGTATCGTACTGATGATTCTCACTTCCGCAGCCGTCAAACCATATGTAATCGATCTTACCGTAATTTGTTAGCAGCTCTGTTATCTGATTTACGAAATAATCGTCATATTCCTTGCCGCTCATATTGGCGGAACCAAACTGCGCCGGCGAATAGTAAAGACCAACCTTAAGACCGTACTTTCGGCAGGCGTCGGTATATTCCCTGACGACGTCACCCTTACCATTCTTCCAAGGGGTGTTTTTTACCGAATAATCGGTGTAAGCGGAGGGCCAATTTGCAAAGCCGTCATGGTGCTTACATACGAGAATGGCATATTTTGCACCGGCTTCATGAATAGTCTTTATCCACTGCTCGCAATCAAGCTCTGTAGGATTGAAGGTGGAGAGCTCCATATGCTTCATGTCCCAATCGCGGTGACCTTCGTTGAAGGTTCTTATACCAAAATGCAGAAATACGCCGAATTCCCAATTAAGAAATTCAAGCTGTTCTTTTTTCATGCTTGTCATAATTTCATTCTCCTCATATAAACATATTATATCAAAGTTTTGCATTTGATTCTCTGCATATGTAAAGAGTTGTCTCACAAAATCAGTGAGACAGCTCTTTTGTGGCCCGCCCAGGGGGATTTGAACCCTCGACCCACAGAATCGGAATCTGGTACTCTATCCGGGCTGAGCTATGGGCGGATGAATATATTCTACCACATTTTGACCTTTTTGTAAAGTGTTTTCTTGAATAAAAATAATAAAAAAGTCTTATAATACGCTATATAAGGACACCGAAAAAATATTTTTAAAAAAATGCAAAAAATCTCTTGACAAATCGATCCAAATCTGTTATAATATCATCCGTTGCGATGGGGCATCGCCAAGCGGTAAGGCAACGGACTCTGACTCCGTCATTACCTAGGTTCGAATCCTAGTGCCCCAGCCAAATCCCCGAGGACTTGTCCTCGGAGATTCTTTTCGTTATACGAGTATTAACCAACTACTTCGCTAAATTATTGTTTAGCACATAAATCTTGAGCTTTTAAAGATTAAAATGCTTTGAAAATAGGAATTTTTTATAATAATTTTGAGCTTTTGCGAAAAAATATGTAAAAATTTCACCAAGTTGTATAAATATTCAAAATACCCCTTGACTTTCACGAAAAATGCTTTATAATATATAATAGTTTTTTGTGCGACTGTGTTGCATATTTATCCATTGAAAGGAATGAAAATTCATGCAAAAGGTTTTTATTGACGGCAGTGCGGGTACGACAGGACTTCGCATATATGAGCGTCTTTCATGCCGTTCGGATATTGAACTTATAAAGCTTACCGAGGAGCTCCGCAAGGACACTGAGGCGAGAAGAGAAGCACTGAACAGCGCAGATATCGCTTTTCTTTGCCTGCCTGATGCGGCGGCGATCGAAGCGGTCTCACTGGTTGTGAATAAAAATACAGCAATAATTGACACATCAACCGCTCACAGAACGGCTGACGGCTGGGAATACGGCTTTGCGGAGCTTTCGGGCAGAAGAGAAAGAATAGCAGAATCAAAGCGCATTGCTAATCCCGGCTGCCATGCAAGCGGATTTGTTTCTCTTGTTGAGCCTCTTGTGAGAGAAGGAATCATATCCAAGGATGCGCTTCTCAGCTGCTTCTCGCTTACAGGATATAGCGGCGGCGGCAAAAAGATGATCGCGCAGTATGAAGAAGAGGGAAGAGATCAAGCCCTCGATTCTCCTGCAATGTATGCAAATGGTCAGTGTCATAAGCATCTTCCCGAAATGGCGAAGATATGCGGTCTTGAGAAGCTTCCTGTGTTCTGTCCCATTGTTGCGCCCTTCTATTCGGGTATGCAGGTGACTGTTCCGCTTTTCGTAAGTCGGATCAAGGGCACGGCAGATGATATAAAGACTGTCTACCGCGAGCATTATAAGAGCGGACTTGTCAGATATACCGATTCTGACTCGGGTGCATCTCTTTATTCAAATGCTTACAGCGGCAGAGACGATATGCAGATCACTGTCAGCGGAAATGAAGATAGAATTCTTCTTGTTTCGAGATTTGATAATCTCGGCAAAGGCGCATCAGGTGCTGCGATTCAGAATATGAACATAATCATGGGAGTTCCCGAGGAAACGGGTCTTGATGTATAAAGGAGATATGAAAATGAATATTATAGAGGGCGGCATTTGTGCCGCAAAGGGTTTTACTGCGAGCGGAGTTCACTGCGGTGTGCGTAAGAATAAGACAAAGAAGGATATCGCGCTGATCTACAGCGAAAGGCGGGCGAGCGCGGCGGCAGTTTATACAACAAATCTTGTTAAGGGTGCGCCGCTTCTCGTAACAAAGAAGCATCTTCAGAACGGCAAAGCACAGGCAGTTATTTGCAACAGCGGAAATGCCAATACCTGCAATGCAAACGGAATTGAGATAGCGGAAAAGATGAGCGAGCTTGCGGCAAAGGCACTGGAAATTGCTCCCGATGATATGGTTGTTGCCTCCACAGGCGTTATCGGTCAGCCTCTCAGTCTTGAGCCGATCGAAGCGGGTATTCCCGAGCTTGTAAAGAATCTTTCAAAAAACGGCAGTGACGATGCTTCTGAGGGTATCATGACCACCGATACCGTTAAAAAGGAGATCGCAGTTGAATTCACTGTGGGCGGCAAGACCTGCCGCATCGGCGGTATAGCAAAGGGAAGCGGAATGATTCATCCCAATATGGCAACAATGCTCGTTTTCATCACAACCGACTGTGCAATCGCTCCCGAAATGCTTCAGAAGGCACTTTCAAGCGATATAAAGAATACATTCAACATGGTAAGCGTTGACGGCGACACATCCACAAACGATATGGTTACCGTTCTTGCAAACGGCATGGCGGAAAATGACGAAATCACCGCTGAGGGTGCTGATTTTGACGATTTTATGAAGGCTCTCAATACCGTTACAGTCTATCTCTGCCGTATGATAGCCTCTGACGGCGAGGGCGCAACAAAGCTCCTTGAATGTAAGGTCAGCGGCGCACCCGATGAGCAGACAGCAAAGACCGTTGCAAAGAGCGTTATCTGCTCCAGCCTTCTTAAAGCCGCAATGTTCGGTGCGGATGCTAACTGGGGACGCGTGCTTTGCGCCATCGGTTACAGCGGTGCGGAGGTTGATGTAAATAAGGTAGGTGTCTCCTTTGCAAGTGCGAAGGGAAGCATTGAAGTATGCAAGGACGGCGCAGGCGTTGATTTCTCCGAGGAGATCGCAAAGGAGATCCTTCTCGAAAAGGAGATTGAAATTCTTGTGACCCTTGACAGCGGTGATGCAGGCGCAACCGCTTGGGGATGCGACCTCACATATGACTATGTCAAGATAAACGGCGACTATCGTACATAATAAGGAGACGAAAATGGATAAGAATTTTACAAACGCACAGCGTGCCGACGTGCTGACCCAGGCACTGCCCAATATTCGCCACCATAACGGAAAGATTATTGTAGTAAAATACGGCGGAAACGCTATGATAAATGAAACTCTCAAGCAGCAGGTCATGGAGGATATAGTTCTTCTGTGGCTTATCGGAGTTAAGATAGTTCTCGTTCACGGCGGAGGTCCCGAGATCAGCGATCTCATGGCAAAGCTGGGCAAGAAGCCCGAATTTGTTGACGGGCTGCGCGTTACCGATAAGGAAACAGTCGATATCGTTCAGATGGTTCTTGCGGGTAAGATCAATAAGACCCTTGTAAACCTTCTTGAAATGAAGGGCGGTAAGGCAATGGGCATTTCCGGCATGGACGGCTGTCTTATTGAGGCAAGAATGAAGGACGAGCGTCTCGGTTATGTGGGCGAGATAACAAAGATACATATCGATCCCGTTATCGACCTTCTTGAAAAGGGCTATATTCCGGTAATTTCAACCATAGGCTGTGACAGAGAGGGAAATGCCTATAACATTAACGGAGATACTGCGGCGGCATATATTGCAGGTGCTCTCGGCGCGGAAAGACTTATTATGATGACCGATATTGCGGGAATTCTCCGCGATAAGGACGATGTATCCACGCTTATCCCTGCAATGACGGTATCCGAGGCGGCAAAGCTTCGTGAAGAGGGCGTTATTTCGGGCGGAATGATCCCCAAGGTTGAGTGCTGTATTGAGGCTCTTCGCGAGGGAGTAAACAAGGTCATAATTATGGACGGCAGAGTGCCTCATTCGATTTTGATGGAGCTTCTCACAGACGAAGGCGCGGGCACTATGCTGATGGGTGATAACAATGAGTGATATTCAGGCAAAGGATAAAGAATTTATTGCGGGTACATATGCGCGTTTTCCCGTAACCATCACATCGGGCAAGGGCTCGGTGGTCTATGATGAAAACGGCAAAAGATATATCGACATGGGCTCGGGAATCGGCGTTACCGCCTTCGGCATTGCCGATGACGAATGGCAGAAGGCTGTAAATGCGCAAATAGCGCACCTACAGCATATGTCAAATCTTTATTATACAAAGCCCTGCGGTGATCTTGCGGAAATGCTCTGCAAGAAAACAGGCATGAAGAAGGTATTTTTCTCAAATTCGGGTGCGGAAGCCAACGAATGTGCTATCAAGGTGGCAAGAAAATATGCTGCAGAGAAAAAGGGAGCAGAGTATTCTGTAATAATCACGCTGAAAAACAGCTTCCACGGCAGAACTCTGACAACTCTTGCCGCAACCGGTCAGGCGCATTATCATGAGCTGTTTCAGCCTCTCACACCGGGATTTGTTCATGCCGAAGTCAACAACTTTGAGGATCTGAAGAAGGTCGCAGAGGAAAATAAGGTTGCTGGTATTCTCATTGAATGTATTCAGGGCGAGGGCGGAGTAAATGTCCTTGAAGCTGATTTTATTAAAAGGACCTCCGAATATGCGGCGGCAAATGATATAGTAATGATGGTAGACGAGGTTCAGACCGGAAACGGAAGAACAGGCGAAATGTACGCCTATATGAACTTCGGCATTGTGCCTGATGTGGTAACCACCGCAAAGGGACTTGGCGGCGGACTTCCCATAGGTGCGGCTTTGCTTGGCGAAAAGGTGCAGAATGTTCTCGGCTTTGGGGATCATGGCTCGACCTACGGCGGAAATCCCGTCTGCTGTGCCGCTGCCTGCAGTATCGTTTCGAGAATTGACGGTAAGTTTCTTTCAGAGGTGAAGGAAAAAAGTAAATTTGTCTTTGATTCGCTGAAGGGCGCAAAGGGCATCCTTGACGTCAGCGGAATGGGACTTATGATCGGTATTAAGACAGAAAAGCCCGCTTCAGAGATCGTAAAAAAGTGCATAGAAAAAGGCGTTCTATGCCTTACCGCAAAGGATAAGGTACGTCTTCTTCCGGCACTGAATATTCCCATGGACGTTCTCTCCGAGGCAGTTGAAGTAATCAAAAGCGCATGTATAGAATGAAAAACAGGATGTCTCTAAATTTAGAGACATCCTGTTCTATTAAAATAGCTTTGTGTAAAAAATCAGTAGATATTTATTAAGAATTGATTTTGGTGTAGGTAATATAAATATATGGAATTTCGCCGCTCACTGAAGCGGCGATTTCTTTTTTGTAAAGGCTTTCGTCAAAGAAAGGGAAGAAGGTGTCGCCTTCAAATTCACTGTCGATCTCGGTTATATACAGCCTCTCGCAAAGGGGAAGTGCTTCCGCATAAAGAGCCGCACCGCCTGAAATGAAAATATCGCGATCGCCTGCTATTTTGATCGCTTCGGAAAGAGAACGGGCGGTAAAGCAGTTTTCGCCTGTGAAATCAGCACTTTTTGAAATGACAATAGTTGTCCTTCCGGGAAGAGGTCTGCCAATTTCCTCAAAAGTCCGCCTGCCCATAATGACAACATTACCGATGGTGAGATCTCGGAATCTTTTTTGCTCGCCCGGTATATTCCAAGGAATTCTGCCATTGTTTCCTATAACACGGTTCTTATCATATGCAACAATCAAAGATATCATCTTTTAACCTGTCAAAAATATTATATCATTTCTAATCTCGATTCTTACAGCCCGTTTTACAATTTAAAAGTCTTTATAGCTTTTATTGCTGAACCGTTTTCATATTCTGAGACTTCGCCGAGGGCGAAAAATTCACCATCCTCGGAGCAGATGCGAACTCTTGTGCCGAGGGGAATATCCGTTCGAAGCTTTTTCTGATAAATCTCGCAGCCGCTTCGGCAGAGCTTTTCATAAAAAGCAGGAAGATTTACTGAGGGCAGGGAAGAAAAGAGTGATTCTGCCTTAATGAGCCTTGACAAAAGCTCTTGCTCTGCCATTCCCTTAAGCTCATCAACCGTAAAGCTTTCAGAGATGGAAAATCCCCCGGTTTCCGTTCTGCAAAGGGTCGCCATAGTGCCGCCGCACCCGAGCTTTTCGCCGATATCTTGGCAAAGCGTTCTTATATAAGTGCCGCTGGAGCAATGAACATCAAGCGAATAATCGGTTTCATTTACTTTCGAACATTCTATGGAAAAAATCTCGATAGGACGCATTTCTCGCTCAATTTCCGTCCCTTTTCTCGCAAGATCAACCAATTTTCTGCCTCCGACCTTAATCGCGCTGTACATGGGCGGAAGCTGTTCGCTTTTACCGACAAAGCTTTTGCAGACCTCAATAACTTCATCGGAGGAGGGAAGAGCACCGATATGCTCCGCTATAACCTTTCCCGTGATATCCTGTGTATCGGTAACGAGGCCGAGACGAAGGGTGGCACGGTACTTTTTTTCATCGCTCACAAGATATTCCGCCGCCTTTGCCGCTCTGCCGATAAGTACCACCAAAACGCCTGTTGCCATAGGATCAAGAGTACCTGTATGACCGACTTTTTTAGTGTGGTAGAGCTTGCGCACCATATTTACAATATCATGGGAGGTAGGGCCCTCATGCTTATTTACTACAAGAACGCCGTTGGGCTCAAAGAGCGGTGTCTGCGCACTCATATAATTATATCCTCAAGCTTTCTCTTGGGAACTATGTGTGTGCCGTCCTCTGTGCGGTAATATTTAATATCTCCGTTCTCACAGTTTTGAAGAACAGCCGTTTCATCTGGTTCGCCGAGAGCAAGCACAAGCATCGGAATATACTTTTTATCAATCCCAAGAGCCGCTGAGACTTTTTCGGCACTGAATGCCCCAAGCATACAGCCGCCAAGCCCCCTTTCGGTTGCCGCAAGCATTATAGTCTGCGCCGCAATGCCAATGTCAACGCCGAGAAATTTATTTGTACCTTCGGGAGACAGCTCGTTATCGGTGCAAATGATTATATAAGCCGCCGGAGCATGACCTTCGGGAGGAAGAACGAGAGGACGGAGCAGTCCTGCCCATGATGTGAGCGAAAGCATTTTTGCGCACTCTTTCTCCGAAACACAAATTCTGTATTTAAGAGGCTGGAGATTTCTTGCGGAGGGGGACATTCTGGCAATGTCGATCAGTTCCGATATCTCTTCTTTAGTTATTTTTCGATCGGGAGAAAAGCTGCGGTAGCTTCTGTTTTTTATAATGAGTTCTTTAAGCATTTTCGGATCCCCTTTTCGTAAATTTTACATGTGCCGAACAAATGTTAAAGCCTTTTGCCGAGAAATTGCGCTCATATTCGGTCATGATATTGTTCTTTGCGATCTCGTTTTCCTCTGCGTGGAGATTTTTTGTGTGCCATACTATTTGGAGACCTGCCGACTCAAATTCCTCCATGCTGAAATCGAAAAGCCCTTCATTATCGGTTTTGAAGATAAGCATGCCGCCATCTCGTAGCAGATCTCTGTATATTTCAAGGAAGCCGCGGTGTGTAAGACGTCTCTTGGCATGACCTTTTTTTGGCCATGGGTCACAGAAGTTTATGTATATGGTGTCAATGGAATGGGCGGGAAAGTATTCGGGAAGAAATTTTGCATCGCCGATGATGAAACGCAGATTATCGTCTCTCTCATTTTCCGTCAGCGCGGTTCTTTCGAGGGCAGTAACCGCAACATCGGATATCTTTTCCATGGCAATGAGATTTATATCCTGTCTGGCGGTGGAAAGACCAACCGCAAAGCTTCCTTTGCCGCAGCCGATCTCAAGATGAATCGGACGTTTTTTTGTGAAGGCAGAGGTGGGATCGTCCATGAGAGAATGGGGATCCTCAATGAGAAAACGTGAGCAAGCGAGAATTCTTTCGCTTCCGTGCTTCTTTTTTCTTACACGCATATTGAAATTTTCTCCTTTTTCTGATATAATAAAATAGAGTGGTTATTGATTTGCCTTATATGGCATAATTTTCTGACTATATTATAACATATATTTGACTTTAATAAAAGAGTTTTTTTGTTTTTTTACTTATTTTTATGAAAGGGAAGGTCGTATATGAAAAAAGAACATTTTCTTGATCTTGTGTGCGAGCATCTCGCAGGTCTTGGCGTGGATGAAACCGAAATAGTAAAACAGCGTGCTCATATAAACAGTTATCTTGGCAGTTTGGGAATAGGCGAGGAGTCAGAAGAGCTTGATTATGAAAGCCCCGAGGAGTTTGCCGAAGAAATATTTGGAGTTATACGCTCAAAGCAGACAAAAAAGATCGTGACTGCAAAAGAGATAACTGAAGCTGCAACAGAAGAAATATCCGAGGCTGCTGTCAGCCCTGATCAAAATGTGACTACCGAGACACCGTCGGAAGATCATATTGGTTTTTTTGCACCTGCTTCTGATTTATCAGATGAAGACGATGATGTGAAATTGTTTACGACCGGGGAGATTGCCGCATCTGATGAAATGCCTGCGCTTGATATTACAGTTCAGCCTTCAAATGAAGTGGTTGGAGCCGACGATGACGGGGGCAAAGCACCTTTGACGGAAGCTGATATAGACGAATGTGAGAATACAGCAGAAATATATTATGACGAGCTCGGTGATTCGCTTGAGGCGGAGCTTTCTGATTATTATGACGGGGAAGAAACTATTGAGGAAGGCGCAACAAGAGAATTCAGTGTGGTCGACATAGCAGGGGATGAGCTTGAGGATTTTGATTGTTCCGAAAGCGATGAGGATGATTATTATGCCGAGGATGATTATTCGAGGCCTGAGGGGAACCCCGTGTTCTTTTGGATACTGACTGTTATTTTAAGCCCTCTGTGGATATCGCTTGGTGCCTTGGCTTTTTTGCTGATCGGTGTTGGCTATGTTCTTTTGCCGATTTTTCTTGTCATTTATATTCCTTTGCTGATCGCTCTTATTTTGGGCGGTTCTGTGTCAGCTCTTGCCGAGCTTGTTTACTCTATTATAAAGTTTGTTACGGGTGAAGTTCAGATCGGACTTTTGGAGCTTGGACTCGGATTTATTATCGTGGCACTGACGCTTTGTCTATCGGTACTTATCTATCGGTTTGGCACTAAATATGCGTCGGGAGCAATAAAGAATTATTGGAAAACGGTAAGGAAAATGATTCGGAAGCTTAAAAAAGGCATAAGAAAGATCAAGGGGGCTTGCAGCATATGATTTTCACGAAAAAAATGAAGAGATTGCTTATAACCTCTGCCGTTCTTGCACTTATAGGTATCGTTCTTTGTGTTGTGGCATTTGCAACGGCAAAGGCAAATGATATCGAACTTCTGAGCCAAACTCAGAATGATTTTGGGGAATATGTTTATACATATGAATTTGATGCGTCGCTTATAAAGAAGGTTTCTCTTGATATATCCTATGCGGAGGTGAAAATTGTCAGCGCTTCCGATTCCGCAAAAATTGAACTGATCAATTATCCCATTGATAATTTCGGGATAACAGTCAGTGCCACAACGGTTGCGCTTGAGGAAAAATCGACCCTTGACACTCTTTTCAGCTTGAATTTTGACGGTCTGCGCAATTATTATAATTCTCTTAAGATGGCAAGTAAAAATCGTTGTGTGAATGTATATTTGCCCCAGGATTGCGCGGTAAAGCTTATGGATATTGATGTTTACAGCGGAGACATAGCTGTGAGCAATATTCATTCGGATACTGATTTTGAGATAGAAATTGATTATGGTTCTTTGATTATGGAAGATATTATCAGCTCGGGAGAGCTTGCTGTAAAAATTGCCGAGGGAAATCTTGAAATTAAGGATTCCGAGATTTATTCTCATACATCGGCAATTGCTCTGGGCTATGAAAGCATAACCGATTCAACTCTCACTGAAATAAACGCCGATATTGCAAAGGGATATTTTAAATATGAAACAGGCGGAGATGATCTTCTTTCAAGCGTTTTGCGCCTTGAGAGCGATAATGGAAGAGTACGCTTCGGCGGTGATATTTACGAAAACGGCAGCTTCTCCCAAGGAATGGAATATTCAGGTGTTTCGGGAGTTGTTCAAACCATTATAAATGTCCATCTCGGTGAAGGTAATATTATGATAACGGAATGATCATATAATAGAATAATTAGAAGTGGCTGTTGTGTGCGGAAGCGCACAACAGCCACTTCTAATGTTGTAAAAGAGATAATTAAGAACTTGTGTTTAATTTTTATAGCATATGTTTCATGCAAATTAAATAAATGTAAATAATATTTAATGCTTGTAAATATATTGACAAAACGGTCAAATTGTGATAAAATTTGTATATATTGGGGTAGACTGGTTTATATCAGCCCCGATTCGATGATATCTGTTAAAATGTAATATATACGGAGGTAAAAAACATGGACGGAAATGTAAATTCCGCGAACCTGACAAAGAAGGATGTCAGAGCAACCACGGCAGAAAAGCTCAAGGGAATGCTCCGCGACATCGACAATGCTTCGGCGGCAGGTGCGAAGAATGGTTTTTGCGCTCGCTCCCGTATCGAGACACTTTTCGATGAAGGTACTTTTGCCGAGATGGGGGCTTATGTTCGTCGCAAAAACAACGAAAATGAATTTGAGGGCGTTATCTGCGGTTACGGTGCGGTAAACGGCAAGCTGGTCTTTGCTTTCTCTCAGGACTCTTCCAGAATGAAGGGGGCTTTTGATGAGGCACATGCAAAGAAAATAGCAAGCGTTTATACAGCCGCTATTAAGAACGGTGCACCCGTTGTCGGCATTTTTGACAGCTGCGGCGCGGTAGTTTATGACGGAGTTTCAGCTCTCGCCGGCTACGGACTCCTTATGAAATGCGTTTCGGATGCTTCGGGGGTTATTCCCCAGATCGCGGTTATTCCCGGCGTTTGCGCAGGCTCTGCGGCAACAGCGGCGGCTATGTTCGATGCTGTTATCACAGTTAAGGATAAGACAAGCATGTATGTAAACTCTCCTTTCCTTCTCGGCGATAAGACAGCAACGGCAGAATATGCGGCAGAGAACGGTCTCGCGGCTCTCGTGGCGGCAGATGAGCGTGATGCTTATACAAAGGCACGCAATCTTCTCGAGATTCTTCCCTCCAATAATGCAGAGGGCGTAATTGAGGTTGCTATGAATGACGATCTTAACCGTAAGGTTGATATCGGCGGTATCGTAGCTTCCGAAGGTTATGATATGAAGGACGTTCTGGGACTTATCGGTGACGGATGCAAGTTCACCGAGCTCTATGAGGCTTATGCTCCCGAAATGATCGTTGGTCTTACTTCATTTGGTGGCATTGTAACAGGCGTTGTTGCAAATCAGCCTAAGGAAAATGACGGCACTCTTACCGCAAAGGCGGCAAGAAAGGCTGCTAAGTTTGTTTCTATGTGCGATTCTTTCGGTATTCCCGTGGTAACTCTCGTTGATGCCGCAGGACTTGATGTTTCCGAGACTTCTGCAAATGCTCCATATGCTTCCGAGCTTGCAAAGCTTGCGGTGGCTTATACATCCTCCGAGAATGCGAAGGTTACGGTCGTTATTGGCAAGGCATATGGTGCGGCATATACTCTCATGGGCTCAAAGTCGCTTGGCGCAGATGTTGCTTTTGCACTTGACAGTGCGGCTATCAGCGTTCTTCCTCCCGAAAGCGCGGTTGCTTTTGTTTGGAACGATAAGGTTGGAGGAAGCGATCCTAAGGCGGCAAGAGAAGAGCTTGAGGCTCAGTGGAAAGAGATGTGCGCTTCTCCCGTTGATGCGGCAGAAAAGGGCGAAATCGACGATATCATCGAAAGCAGTGAGCTCCGCCAGAGAATCTGTGCGGCAGTTTCTATGCTCGCTTCAAAATCGGAAATATACCCCGATAGAAGACATGTAGTGCTTCCTCTGTAACATAGGAGGGATGATATGAAAGGTATTTTACTCAGTGCAGGCGAATTTATAACCAGAGTGGTGGACGGTGTTGTTGAATCCGAACAGCTTACAACGACCATGGATATGTCTGACCGAATCAGTTACGCACTGCAAAGAACACTAATAGGACTTATCATTGTTTTTGGAGTCCTTGCTATTATTTGGCTTATCCTTTCTCTCTTCAAATTTATTTTCTATAAAGATCCCAATAAAAAGAGAGAAGAGAAGAAGTCAGAGCCTATATCCGCTTCCGTGTCTGTACCCGATCCCGTTTCGGTAGCGGCAGCACAGGACGACGGAGCTGTAATTGCGGCGATAGTTGCGGCAATTTCCGCTATGAGAAATGAACAGGGAATTGTTGACGGTTTCCGTGTTGTATCTTTCAAGCGCGGCACAAATAAGCCGTGGAATCAAAAATAATAAAGGGGTATATTAAAATGAGAAAATATAACGTAACAGTAAAGTCGGATCGTAGCCATGTCGTTC
>JAZOAL010000127.1:0-4980 GCA_045595425.1 Eubacteriales bacterium | reverse complement strand
GGGGGCGGGGGGGCCTCGGCGCGTCAACCCCTTGTTTCAATCATTTGGTATCTCTTTGGCAAGTGCCGCGTTTTTATAACGGCGATCCCCGGTCACATCACGGATAATATCGATCCCAAGTGGCAAAGTAAACTCTTCCTCCTCGCTGCCAAGCTCAACCTCCATCACCGCTTTGTCATTCCAAAACGGATAGAGATCGATCTCAAAAACATGACCGTCATATCGAAGAAGCACACGCTCTTTTTGCACGGGATTGCGAGCCGGATCGGCATTTTGAAGTTCATTCAGATATTCGGGTTCACTTATTTCTCTTTCATCCTCAAAACAGGACATATCGCTTATGCGCCGCTTTTCGGTTCTTGTATACTTCACGCCATCCGCATATCTCCGCATGCGAACACGGGCAGTAACACCTTTTTCTGAGAGCAGATAGGTCTGCACAATATAGCTCCTATCCTCGCCCGGGATCTTCGAAAGCAGATCCTCACTCGGATATTTAATCAGAAACTTCTTTTCGATCTCCCTGTTTTTAACATCCATTATTTAAGGCTCCTTTATTCATAAAGATTTATAACGGCTTCAAACATTTGTGCCGCTTCACCGCGGCTGACGATCTCATCAGGCGAAGCAAATCCACCGAGAGTTTGAAGCACACCGAGAGAATTCATGCTGTAAATAGCATCGCTTGCCCATGACGGCAGTTCAGTGCTGTCGGCAAAAACGGGAAGCATAACGGGCAAGTCAACCTCACGATCCGAAGATATGATTCCGCTCAGCATAACAGCCGCCTCTGCTCTTGTCACCGTTGCATTGGGAAGGAAGCATGTCTTGCCATCGATCTCAGAACCGTTTATTATTCCAAGCTGATATGCGGCACTGACATATCCCTTAAATTCTCCGGGAATATCCTCATCATCGGCAAATACCGTTTTTGCAACATTGCCCGGATCGCTTATTCCCGCGGCCTGCATTGCAACAGCGAGAAATTCTGCTCTTGTAATGCTCTGCTCCGGTGAAAAATATGTCACTCCGTCTATCTCTGTACCGCTCATAAGTGAATTCTCTGCCATGGTAAGTGCCGCATTATAAACATTGCAATCCTCAATATCATCAAAGACCACCGCAGTTGATCTTTCTCTGACAGTCACAGAAACCTCTGCTCCGGCAGAATAATTCCCGTATATATCGCGGGCTACATAAGAAAAGCTGTCGTTTCCGGTAAAATTACCCGTGGGGGTGTAAACATAACGTCCATCCTCTCTATCAAGGAGCACAAGAGAACCATTTTCGGGATAGGACACTATCTCATATATAAATTTATCGCCATCGGGATCGTAGGCGTCCAGCTTTCCGACTCTGGAGACCATGTCATGGGTATTAACGGCAAGTGCACTGTCTGCCGCGAGACTGACAGTGGGACTGTAATTCATCTTTTCAATAAAATGAAGATTGCATTTTATCGCATACCCTTCACCTGTCGAAAAAACAAAGCTGCCGCTTCTCACAGCATCGGAGGCAGGCACAAAGGTGAGAAGATCAAGATTCGCCTCAGAAATGCTCTGCCCTGCCGCAAGTGCCGCAGAACCGAGAAGCAGTCTTCCCTCGGTTGCCGCAGGAACGGTTTGCAGAGTCAAAATATCAATACTTGAAATATTCAGTGCACGCTTGAAATCATCTGCGGAAAATCCGATATTATCACCCACAAGAGCAGTTTTTGCCATATCGGTATTCGATGCGAGTACCGCAAGTCCGGGAGAAACAGGTGCACGTTCGCTTGCCGAAATTCCAATCGCAAGCATCATAGAGAGCAGCAAAACAGCCGCCGTTAAAATCAGTTTTTTCATAATTATACCACCTTTCGCTAAATCTATTACAATTTATTAGCTATAGCGGTAAAATATACCGATTTTTTTTGTAATAAAGCCTTATTTGAAGAGGCAAAATAAAGATAATCAAAAAATGTGAGGTAACTATGAGAAGATTAAGCAAATTTTACAAGGAAAACGTTGCCCATCTCGACAAAACTCTGCGAGTTGATCAAAGCTTTGATCTGCTTAAAAAGGTTATGACCATCGGCGAAGATGAGATAACCTTATATTATATTGACGGATTTGTTAAAGACACAGTTATGGGAAAGCTGATGATATATTTTTTGTCTCTCAAAGGACTTGGGGATGCTGCAGAGGACTGCGCCGATGAATTTCTGAAAAAACATGTGCCCTATGTTGAAGCAGAAGTTACCGAAGACCTTGACAATATGATACAGACCATGCTCAGCGGCGCAACACTGATGCTCGGAAGCCGCTTTGAGGACAAAGCCATTCTGATCGACTCGCGCTCTTATCCCGCAAGAGGCACAGAAGAACCCGAAAACGACAGAGTTATGCGCGGAGCAAGAGACGGATTTGTTGAGACACTGATCTCAAACACAGCCCTTATTCGCCGCAGGATCCGCGATACTTCGCTGACAATGTCATATGTCTCGGTTGGAAAGCATACAAAAACCGATATTGCCATCTGTTATATGGAAGATAAAGCCGATCCAAAATATGTTGATTATCTGAAAGGAAAGCTAAAAAATCTTGACACGGGATCCCTCGCTCTCAGTCATCAGTCACTGACCGAATGTCTGGTTGAAAGCAGATGGTATAACCCCTTTCCGAAGATAAGGAACACAGAAAGGCCCGATGCCGCGGTTGCGCAGATACTTGAGGGAAGCGTTATACTCCTTTGCGATAATTCTCCCGAGGCAATGATCCTGCCGACAACAATATTCGATTTTATGCAGGAAACAAACGATTTTTATTATCCTCCTCTAACGGGCAGTTATCTCAGAATCGTGCGGCATCTGGTTTTTTGGTCAACGCTCGTTCTTATCCCCACATGGTATCTCTTTATAAAGAACCCCGAAATCGTGCCCGACTGGCTGCTCTTTACACTTCCAAGCTCAGAAGCTAAAATTCCGATATTAGTCCAGCTCTTGCTTGTGGAATTCATTCTTGACGGTCTGAAGCTTGCTTCGATGAATACCCCGAACATGCTGGCAAATTCCCTCTCCATCGTCGGCGGTCTTATCCTTGGGGATTTCGCCGTTGGAGTGGGCTGGCTCATTCCCGAGGTCATTCTGTATATGGCTTATGTCTCCATTGCCACCTTCACACAAACCAGCTATGAGCTCGGCTACGCCTTCAAATTTTTGCGAGTCATAATCCTGATTCTAACGGCTCTCTTCAACTACCTGGGCTATGCCGCCGGACTCATTCTCACAATAGTCCTCATATGCACAAATAAAACCGTAAACCGCAAGCGTTCCTATCTTTATCCGCTGATTCCCTTCAATGGAAAAGCTCTTCTCAGCCTTTATATCCGAATGAAAAAATCAAAGAAAACATGATGATTTACTATTTTTCAAAGAGCCTGCAAGGATAGCTTTCGCTGACAAAAAGACGGAGTGTGTTCTTAAGGACATTTTTATCTAACTGGACAACAAACTAAATAAGCCACTACCGCCAGAGGCTCCCTTGTGTAAAGGGAGGCTTTTCCTGCCCGTAAGTGCGCACTTACTCACCACCGAAGGCGGTGGCAAAATAGAAAAGAGCCCGAAACTTATCGGCGCGGAGTTTTTTCGCGCCGATATGAAACTCACTTTTAAAACTCGTTCAAAAGGACAGTGCCGAATAGCTCCGCGCTCCGAAAATCAACCCATTCTCACAAATATCTGTTCACAACAATCGCCAAAATCATAATGACCACCAAAATAGTCAAGGATAAAGCTGTGGTTATTTTTTGCTTTTTGCTCATGATTATCTTTTCCGCACCCGATTTTTTATAGATGAGGTAAGAATACAGCGTCGGTATAATTATCAAAGCTGCCAAAACCATTACGCTGATAAAAGGTTTCACCACATTCGGCAGGAAAACCGAAGCCAACAGCAGAATACCGCCTGCCACCCAAAGCTTGCCCGCAAGACGGTGAGTCTTATTCCAGTTTTCTTCATTATAAACCGTCCAGGGCAGTTTTATTCCGATGGTGTAATTCTGCTTGCATTTAGGAAGGTAATTGCCAAACAATATAAACATAACCCCTATGAGCATCAGAGTTATAATGCCGATATCTATCTCCATCCCCAAAGCCAAAGCATAGATAATGGCATTTGAATATATAGAAATAACCGGAACTATCCAAAAGATCATGCCGAATATTTTTCTACTCTGATCCTTGTTCTTATGATCGAGGGAAGTTACAAATATGCAAAACAAATGCAGAGCAAACATTATTATCGGCAGAGCAAAAACTGTAAAGCTTTTTCCTGCAAAGCCGTCTGCATTACCGTCTGCCCCAAAGTGCACTGCCATGTTATCGGGTAAATCATTCCAAAGTATCAACCCTGCGGCGATAGGCAATAAAATTACAATTGATGAGATGAGTATTTTTATCCTATTATTCTTTATCATTGTCTTTTTCCCCTTTCAAATCGCTTATCCAAAGCATTATTTCCTCAAGCACAGAAGCATTGAGCTCATAAAAAATGAACTTTCCCTCTCTTGTGTCCCGAATAAGATCGGCATCCTTCAGAACAGATAAATGTCGAGATATTGAAGCCGCCGTCACCGAAAAATGATCGACTATTTCCCCTGCCGACATTCTGCTGCCTTTCAAAAGATTCAAGATCTCTCGGCGTATCGGGTCAGCAAGAGCTCTTAATGTGTGCTGCAATCCCAAATCCGCACCCCCTTTAACATTTAACCTAATTGTTAATTATATTATAGCACACAAAATAAACTTTGTCAACAACTTTCGCAACTTTTTTATAAATAATAATTTAGCGAATAGTTAGTTAATACCATATGAGATCCTTCGCCTTTGGCTCAGGATGACAAGATAGGGGCGATCACTTATTTTTTCACCGGAAAATTAACCGTTATTTCCCGGTGAAACATTATAATCAGTTCAGTACTGTCATCCTGAGCCAAAGGCGA
>JAZOAL010000126.1:0-14201 GCA_045595425.1 Eubacteriales bacterium | reverse complement strand
TGCCTGCTGCCTTTATAAATTTTAATAAAATGTTGCAACCTCATTTTGGGGTTTGACTGCAAAGGCGGTGCCATCTGCATTAAGGACAGGTCCTTTGCGCTCATAAAGCTTACATTTTTCAAAGGTTATCCTTGCTGTTACGGTTACCCATTCGCCGTCTTTAAGTGCCGTTTTAGAGGGAACACGGCAAACAAGACCGCTATATGCGATATCATCGGCACAGCAGGTCATGATCGGTCTGCCGATAATGAACATATTCGAAGAAAGCGCGGGATTTCTTGCCACCATTCCTTTGAATTTAACCGTTTTGTCAATGTAAAATTCCATATCCTCCGAGAGGTCTCTGTACCAAAGGGCATAATCATCGTCACCTATTTCAATGATAGGTGCGTTTTTGTCAAAGGGAAGGGGGTCTTCAATTTCATCATATTCAACCTTGCCGTCGGGATAATCATAAATGATGGTTGCTCCTCGGCTGATGCCTCTGACTATCTTATGGAATTCGTCCTTATCAACCTTCGGGCTGTCGGCACGGTTGAAGATGACCATTTCAGCATCATTCAGCTTGTCTACAACAAGGGAACGCATATTTGCGTTGTAGGCAAGAAATGTATTGGAATCAACAAAGAACATCTGCTGATAGATAGCCCAGTTCTTCGGCATGGCGGCATAGAAGGATTTAAGCTGCCACATTCCGTTATATTCAACTATTATTCTGTCCAGCATATGCTCACTTGCAATGCGGCTAAGATTTTCTTCGGTGAGCTCCTCTTCGTTCTCAATCTGCGCAAAGTAGACGTTCTGACCCCAAAAGCTTGTGGGGTCATATTCCTCTATTCCTTCTTCGCAGACAAGGAGAAGTGTTTTGTCGCCGGAATTGAATTTTTTATCCTCCATGGATTCCTGAATGAACTTTGTCTTGCCCGATTCGAGGAAGCCTGTAAAGAGGTAAATGGGTATCATGTCTCTTGCCATATCAAACTCCAAATCTTTCGGCTATCTTGCTTTCGTCAATATCTGCTCCGATAACGCAAAGTCTGCCTATGATGTCCGCAGAGCCCTCTCTAACATTGTGTTCACCGGGAACATAGTCAAAGTGGATCCATGTTCCGTCAGTGCCCTCAACGATGCCCTTTGCGCGCAAAACCATGCCGTATTCTGTACCTTCGGAAAATTCTTCAAGCACAGCGGTGATCTCTTCGGCTGAGAATTTCTTCGTTGTTTCAACACCCCAGCTTGTGAATACATCGTCTGCATGATGATGGTGGTCATGGTCATGGCAGCCGCAGGTGCAGCCCTCGCCGTGATCGTGGTGATGATGCTCATGCTCATGCTCGTGCTCATGGTCGTGATGGTGATGCTCGTGATCATGACAACCGCAGCCGCAATCCTCATCATGCTCATGATGATGCTCATGCTTCAGCTTTTTCATCTCATTTTCAAGGGAGTTCTTTCTCTCCATTGCTTCCAGCATCTGCTTGCCGTCCAGCTTATCCCAATCGGTGGTGATTATGACAGCCTCGGGATTATGCTCGCGGAGAAGCTTGACGGTTTCTGCTATCTTCTCTTCCTTCGCACCCGCGGTGCGGCTGAGGACTATACAGCCTGCATTTTCGATCTGGTCACCGAAAAATTCACCGAAATTCTTCATATACATTTTGCATTTGTTTACATCTGCAACGGTCGTGAAGCCGCCGAGAACAGCATCGCCCACGCCTATTCCCTTAATAGCCTTGATCACATCACTGAGCTTGCCGACTCCCGATGGCTCGATGAGTATTCTGTCGGGGTGAAATTCTTTCAGCACCTTTTTAAGAGCTTCACCGAAATCTCCAACGAGAGAACAGCAGATACATCCTGAATTCATCTCGGTTATCTCAATGCCCGCATCGCGCATAAAACCGCCGTCAATACCGATCTCGCCAAATTCGTTTTCGATAAGCACCAGCTTTTCACCGACGTATGCTTCTTTTATAAGTTTTTTGATAAGAGTAGTCTTTCCCGCACCGAGAAAGCCTGAGAAAATATCGATCTTTGTCATTGTTTTGCTCCTAATAATCATAATAACTAATTATAACCCCATTTTTCATAAAATGCAAGTATTTTATAAAAAGAAGCAAACAGAAATTTGCCTTCTCGGAAAAATCATGTGTCGATTCTCATTCCCGAGAGTGCGCTGATAAAGGTTTGGGCGCCTGCGTTTTCAAATCTGTAGCAAAGACTTTCGATGCCTGGGCAACGCTCTATTTTGCAGAGAGTTGGAGGAGCTTCAATACCGTACCGAGCGGATATCTCCTCGGCAGTCAGCATATTCGGCGGAAGTGCAAGATCTTTCACATGATATTTATAATAGTCCATGGCGTCATACAGACAAATGCGTCCGCTGCCGCTGGAAACACCGACAAGGATCTTTTCATTCAGGCAAAGAACATTGTTTTTTGAAACGGGTATATATTCGAAGATGTACAGCCCTTCGGAATCTATAGGCGGCGATATGCTCATATGAGATATGTCAAATTCCATCTCTCCAATAAAAGCATTTGCCCGTTCGGCGGCTGTGGGTTCATCGATTTTTGATTCGCCTTCGGGCAGATCAAAGAGAAACTGCATCAGTATGCCGCTCTTTGCGCTGATGACTGCCGAAATATTACTGCCTCCGAGATGATAACTCGGAAAATCTCCGCCTGAAAGCTCTGCCGTCAGATAGGCTTTTTTTCCAAGATAGCGGCGCGCAAGCTCTTTTGCATCCGATTCTTTGATTATCTCTCCACCGATCGTTTTGAAGCCGTTTCCGGGAGCGAGTGCCCCATATCCGTTTTCATAAAGGATCGTTTCGATACCGGTGTCCGAAAAGATTTCTGCGATTTTTCCCTCAAAACCGCTTTGATCGGCGGCAAGGAGGGGAAGGGCATCTTTCGTGATCTCCTCTGCATAATGGGCAAGCATAGAGAAAACAGTCATAGACGGAGCGCTTTCTCTTGCAAATTCATTATCGACAGTGGACTGCTCTTCTTCGGAAATGCCAAGCTTAAGCGCGTTTTCTGCAAGGAGCGATACGCAGGAAAGATAGGAAAAAAGCTCTTCTCCGCCTGTATTTTCAAAATCCAAATGCCCCGAGGCACTTCTGAGAAGCTCGGAATAGAGCCGAATGTCGGCAAGACAGGCAGAGCGTTCCTTTTCGGAAGCGGAGATAAGGCGATCCAGGCTTTCTTCCAGCTTTTCAAGATTTTCCGCACTCTCGGAAAGGGTCAAACGGTCATATGCTGTTTTGCTTTCATCAAGAGATATTTGCAGCAGATTTGCCTTATACGCAAAGCCTGCTCCCACGGCGGCAAATGCCGCAAGGAAGCAGGCTGTTCTTATGTTAAATTTGTGAATGTAGATCTTCATTTTTCCGCCCATCCTTTTTGTTTTAGTTTGAGCGGTGTTTCTATTGTCTAAACCTGAAAAAATTCGGTGAATCTGATATATAAAGGAAATCAGAGTTCTTTTATGCTTTTGTCTCGCAGTATCTGGGAAATGCCCGTATCGCTTCTGGAATTTTTGCTGTTTTCAAAGAAAACCTGAGGCTTGCAATTGGCTGTTGAAAGCTCCTTTGAAAGCATTTCAGAAAACCATTCCGTGAAATTGCGTTCCGTTCCGCTGATAAAGACCGAGTCGGGGCAGAGAACAGATATCAGAGAACAAAGAGCAGAGCCGATCTGATGGGAAAGATTCTCTTCATCAATGTTTTCGGCGCGTTCAAAAAGATTTGCGGCGA
Source organism: Eubacteriales bacterium (assembly GCA_045595425.1). Classification (GTDB taxonomy): domain Bacteria; phylum Bacillota; class Clostridia; order Oscillospirales; family CAG-272; genus SIG710. The sequence continues at coordinate 10,441 of JAZOAL010000126.1, read as the reverse complement.
GAGTTTTTCCGTTTTCGCAGATAAGAGATTCAAAATCCGAAGGACGGTTTAGCACCTTGCCTTTAAGCACTATACATCCGCAGACACCGCTGTCGATATTCAGATTTATAGCGCAGTCTCTTTTATCCTCAGGAAGCTCTGATATCTCCGATATTGCCGCGGCGGTCACGCTGTTCATTATCCTGTCGGGAGTGAATCCGATAGATTTCTTCATTGTTTCGGAGATTTTGATATCGCAGAGCTGTTTGAGTCTCGGCGAGATTATTGTGTCATTCTTTTCATCATATTCTCCGGGAACACATATCCCCGTGCCGAGCAGCTTTTTATTTAGGAGATGCTTCATAAGAAGGGTGCTCGTGTCTCTGAAGAAAATTATCAGATTGTCCTCAGGAAAAAGACTGTCGTTGTAGGGATATACTATGGAATCTATTGCCTGAAGCTTAAGGTTGATTACCGTTGCTCTGAATTTGAGTGTTGAAAGATCGAGAGAAAGTATGAAATGCTTTTCCGATATGGCAAGCATACCTGCACGCCTGCCTGCACTACCTGTAGCAGGCTTTATCTGAGTTATCATTCCTTCTTTTGTGAGCATGTCCGCAACCTTGCCTACAGTCATAAGGCTGAGCCCTGTATTTGCGGATATTTCGGCTCGGCTGATGCCGTTTGAGGCGGCTATCTCCTTGAAAATGGCTAAAGTATTTTCATTTTTTATGCTTGATTGGCTTATTTTTTCGCTCATATTTTCCTTTGTCGGCACCCTATCACCTTTTTCTGCATATATTTTTAAATTTTTTTCGACATCCTGTAATAATTATATATTTTTTTCGTGTCGCTGTCAAGGCGAAAGCTGTCGAAGGAGAAATATTTCGTTAATATATAAAAAAATTCATAAAATTACAAAAAAACCTTGACAAAGAAGAAAAGAAATGTTATAATAATACGCCGCTTATAATAGGGCTTTTTAAGTGTGTCATTTTGGCATCGCCCTGCGTAGCGAGTCTTAAAAAGAAAGAGAGGTGCTTTTCGTGTTTGCAATTATTGAAACCGGCGGAAAGCAGTACAAGGTTAACGAGGGCGATATCATATTCGTTGAGAAGCTCGATGTTAACGAAGGCGAAACTGTTACTTTTGACAAAGTAATGGCATTATCTACCGGAGATGACTTCAAGGTCGGCGCTCCCACAGTTGAGGGTGCAAAGGTTGAGGCAAGTGTCGTTAAGAACGGCAAGGGCAAGAAGATCTATGTCCTGAAGTACAAGGCTAAGAAGAACGAGAAGAAGAAGATCGGTCACAGACAGCCCTACACAAAGGTTCAGATCACAAAGATCTGCGGCTAAGCTGTGGCTATGACGAAAATCGTTTTTTATCGAAGCGGCGGAGTTTTCTACGGCTTTGAGGAACAGGGGCATACAGGCTTTGGCGAGGAAGGGAATGACATTCTCTGCGCTGCGCTTTCGGCTATGACTATGCTTATAATAAACTCTATTGAAATTGCTTATGCGTCGGACGTTGAATATGAGATCGACGAAAAGACCACCGATATCCGTGTCAGGTGCCGTGCGGCTCTTCCTCAGTTTGAGGATGATGAACGCAAGCGTTATGCGGTTTCGGGCATTTTCACGGCGTATTATTATCAGCTTAATGATATGCTTGAGGAGTATTACGATTTTCTCGATGTAACGGTCAAGGATATTGACTATCAGTAATTCGTTTTTCTGAAGGAGCGGCAAGGCCGCAACCAAAAATTATGGAGGTAGAAATAATGTTAAGACTCAGTTTACAGTTCTTTGCTCATAAAAAGGGTGTTGGTTCTACAAAGAACGGTCGTGACAGCGAATCCAAGAGACTTGGTGTTAAGAAGTCCGACGGTCAGCCCGTTAAGGCAGGCAACATCATTATCAGACAGAGAGGTACAGCAGTACATCCCGGTAACAATGTTGGTATCGGCAAGGATGATACTCTCTTCGCTCTCATCGACGGTAAGGTTAAGTTTGAGCAGAAGACAAAGGCTAAGAAGCAGGTAAGCGTTTACGCTGACTGATGCTTTCTTGCGGTAAAAAGGCGTTTCGTGACCGAAACGCCTTTTTGCATTTTGTTTAAATTACGCTCTTTGCGGAAACTATATAATAAAACGAAAAAGCGGTGCATTGCACCGCTTTTTCGTTTCGGTAAATTACTTATATTATTACTTTTCTTCTTCGGCGTCGTCGTTTGTTTTGCCCGAGAGAAGGATGTTTGCGAGTATACCGAGGATAAGAGCCGCTGCGATAGATGTGATAGTTACCTTTCCGAAGGAAACGGTGAGACCGCCAATGCCGGCGATAAGGATAACCGATGCAACAAAGAGGTTGCGATTCTTTCCAAGGTCAACATGCTGGATCATCTTAAGACCTGATACCGCAATGAAGCCGTAAAGTGCCATACAAACGCCGCCCATGCAGCAGGAGGGGATCGTATTTACAAATGCAACAAAGGGTGTCAGGAACGATATGATAACAGCTATGATAGCGGCAGTGATGATTGTAACCACAGAAGCGTTTCTTGTGATTGCAACACAGCCGACCGACTCTCCGTATGTTGTATTGGGGCAGCCGCCGAAGAATGCGCCTACCATAGAACCAACACCGTCACCGAGAAGTGTACGGGAAAGACCCGGATCTGTTAAAAGATCCTTTTCGATGATAGAAGAGATATTCTTGTGATCTGCAAGATGCTCCGCAAAAACAACGAATGCAACGGGAACATATGCAACGGCAATAGTGCCGATATAAGCTGCGTCGATATCCTTTATGCCCTTGAAAGCAGTGAGAAATGTGAAATCGGGGACAGAGAAGAAGGTGCCCAGGCTTACGCCGCCTTCAACAAGACCTGTAAGAGGAGAAAAGTCGATTACCTTCAGCGCATCGATTCCTGCCGCATTGCCTATAACGGTGGATATCGTTGCAACAGCATAACCTGCAAGGATTCCGAGCACAAAGGGAATGAGGCGAACCATTTTCTTGCCGTATGTAGCGCAAACCATCGTAACGCCGAGGGTAACAAGACCGCAGATGATAGCTACATAGGTGGAGCCGCCTGCGGGAGCCTTCTGAAGATCTCCGACAGCATTTTTGGCAAGGGAAAGACCGATGATAGCGACCGTTGGACCTACGACCACGGTAGGCATGAGCCTATTGAGCCATCCTACGCCCACGAATTTAACCACAAGAGCGATAACGCAATAAACAAGACCTGCGAAAATCGCGCCGAGAATGAGTCCGACATAGCCTGCCTGAACCGAAACGGCTCCTGCGAAAGCAGCAGTCATTGAACCGAGAAATGCAAAGGAAGAACCGAGAAAAACAGGACTTTTAGCTTTTGTGAAAAGCACATAGACAAGAGTTCCGATACCTGCGCCGAGAAGTGCGGCGGCAGAGCTCATCGGATGCTGGGAAATTGTGCCTGAGATTGAATCTGTTGTGTTGATAACAACAGGCACAACGAGAGTAGCCGCCATTATGGCAAGAAGCTGCTGGATAGCGAAGATGATTAGCTGGCCGAATTTTGGTTTGTCTTTGACGTCGTAGATGAGTTTCATGTCTTTGTCCTCCGATTTATTTTTTGTTTCCGATCCCCTTTGCATAAAAAATGCCGAGACAATGAGGGGGCTCACTCTTCGGCTGTAAGGTTATGCTTTTATGAGTCCTTTTCAAAGCATACGCATCGGCCGCAGCAGTGATATCGGATTACGATTATAATTTTAACATGTAATTCGACAATTGTAAAGTGGATTTGACAAATTTTTTGCTTGAAATCATTGCCAATTTTAGATTTGATTTTTTGTGCATTTTGTCACCTTGTAATATGAAAGGAGCAAAAAATGCTATAGAGGATCATTTTAAAATTTTGCACTAAAGCGGGGAAATTGTTTTTTAAATTTTTTTGAAAAAAAGTCTTGACAAACAGTATATAAAGTGGTATAATATCATGCGTTGGACAAATCTGGGTGTGGCGCAGCTGGTAGCGCGCTACCTTGGGGTGGTAGAGGCGGCAAGTTCAAGTCTTGTCACTCAGACCAACAAAAGGAGATTCGTAAGAATCTCCTTTTTGCTTTATATGACGGGAGTTTTTGGGGATGGCGGTGGTTGCGACGGCTCGAAAATGGGCGATGTTTTAGGGAGCGAAAGTGGCCTCAAAACGGGTTTGACCACATGTTTGACCACTTTTGTGGATTAGGGGCTTTTTTTCGGCTACTTTTTGATAGTTTTAAGGCGGTAATCTCGAGTTACGATTACCGCCTTAACTGCTTTAGTGTTGTATCTCTTTTTTACAAATCGGAAGCCCAACGCGCAAAATTGATTTTACAAGTGGATGGATATGAATCATTTGCTTGTCTACTGTAACAAAAGAGTATTTTGCAGATGATCCAAATTCTCCGTCAAAATGTATTGTTTGAGCAATAAGCATTCCAAATTCATGAATGTGTGTACCACCAGGCAAATCACAGTCAATCAAAAGAATACTCCCCATTTCGCTTCCTGTATAATCGTTATGAATGCCTTGAGAAAAGACCTTGCAAAACTCACAAGCAATTGTTGAGCTTTTATTTTCAATGTTAATGATATTGTCGTTATTTAAGACAAACAAATCAACACCACAAATTGCTCTATATAGCATGCGGCAAGATAGTTTTAATGCCTCCCTTAATGAAATCATTAGGATAGAAAAAGCAAACATAATATCCGCAACATTGCTCAGCCTTGATTCTAGTTTCCTAGAAAAATCGAGCAAATCTTTTCCTACTTCCTCACCAAGGCTTTTATTCACTTCTTTCTCCAATGTGCCGTATAAGGTTCCAAGATTTTGAATATTAAGCCTTTCAAACATCGTTGTGAATTTTGCTTTCATTAACGCGGTATATATCTCGCCGCTTTTGAATGCGCTGACCGCTGGCTGCAGATCAGAATCGGATATCAATGGCACTATCGATTCAGAGATATTTACATCCTTATACATAAAATATGGACTCAAAGATTCTGCAACCAATCCAGACTCAACTTTAATATCAGATAAACACAGTTCAACAAATCTGATTAACGTCTTGTGTCCTCGCTCCAACAAATCACGTTCTTCTGGCTGCAACCTTTCTGGGCTAAAAATTTTAGGCAATTCAATTTTTCCAATATTTTCGTCAAGGAACAAGAAGCCATGAAATTCTGTATTGTTATGCTTAGCAACATATGCGAAATCATTTTTTGAAGTCGTAACTTTTTCACCTATTTTAGTCGAATCAGAAACGACTGACATATCATGAATGATTTTTCCTATTTTTTGTGCAGTTTCATCTTTCTGCAGTTTTTTACATAACTGAAACACTTCACGTCTAAAATCAGTTGGCATATCTAAAACTCCTTTCTGTTATATTTCTTCCCACTTCATATTGCCAAGTGTTATTTTTTGTCTTTCGAATTCCTTTTTTACATTTTTTTCAACCATTTCTTGAACTTGATGTTCCCCAACCAATTTGATTGTTTCGACCGCTTTGTATTTCGTTGAAGAATAGTGAACTTGGTTGTCTAAAATTTGGTTAAGAACATAATTAGGAATAAGACGTCGAGCAAAATACAGAAATTTTTCAATCAGCAATTTTTCCCCCGTAGTATCTTTAAGCACAAAAGGACTCCAATGCTCGGGAAAATAACGACACAAGGAGGCCAGTGCAAACAATGAGATATACATATTCAATATCGTCGGCATTGTTATCATCTTACTATTTTTAATATGCCCCGCTCTTAAATATGGTTGACCAGAATAGGATTGTTCACTAATATCTTTTCCCACTAATTTATGATGCAAAACAAAGTATTGTCTACCCGTATCATGTTCTCTAGCCTCCATCAAGCGCAAATACGATTTGTCAAATGATTCAACATTTTCTAGCAAGGCAAGCAGCTTGTCTTTGTTTTCCGATGAATAATAAAGTTTTTCAACTTTACCTTCTGGCGTGTTGAAAACATCTAACATAGCAATCTTGCTTGTATGCTGATCATAGCACCGTGTATAATCAGCAGATATTTCAGCTATAGAGTCCAAAAACTCTCCCAACTTCCAATCGCCAAATCCAGTTAAATCATGTTCGAACCCAATTGATCGTGCTATCACATGTACTCCACCATCCTCTGGGCTTAAAAATCTTATATCCGCATCAGCTATAAAATCCATTTTTTCAGCGGTGAAAATCTTCATGCCATGATTACTGATTTTATTTATACTGCCGCTCAATAAGTTTACCATGCCATAGAGCAAATTGGTAGAACCATAATATAGTAACAACGGAGAAATTTGAAGGTTAGCCCCTTCAGCAGATTTATAATATTCATATGCCTGTAAAAAAGACCCTACTATACAAGTTTGAGTTTTTTCATCTGCAGTGATTCCTTTCTTTTCTAAATAGCGTTTGATATTTGCTTCATATGTAAACTGCAATAATTCTCTCCAAAGATCATTCTCTGGATTTTCAGAAAAAACAACCGACATTATTTATTCTCCTTTCTAAATACACTCCACCGCGACCTTAATCACTCCGTCGCGTTTATTTTCAAACAGCTCATACGCCTCGTCGATCTTCGCAAGCGGATAGGTGTGCGTGATCAGCGGCTCGGTATCGAGCTTGCCCTCGGCAATGAGCTTCAGCGTTTCCTCGCAGTCGCAACCGTCTACGCCACCGGTCTTGAAGGTCAGATTTTTGCCGTACATATCCGGCAGAGGCAGAGTCTGCGCCTTGTCGTACAGTGCCACCACCGTGACAATCGCATTCGGACGCGCACACTCCCACGCGAGACGAAAAGTAGAGTCCGTGCCTGCCACCTCAAGCACCACATCTGCGCCGCCGTGATCGCTGTTTTTGCGAACAAAATCGAGGCATTCTTCGGGCGTGACCGTCAGTACATCGGGATAGTGCTCATTAACAAACCTGATACGGTTCTCGTCCTTCTCACACACGATAATGCGCCTCGGATTCTTCAGCATCACACAAAGGAGCGTGCAAATTCCCGTGGGACCTGCTCCGATGATGAGAACGGTATCATCCTCTGTAATCTCCGAAATCTTCGCCGCCCAATAGCCCGTGGCAAGAACATCGCCGACAAGCAGAGCTTGTCTGTCGGTCACGGTATTGGGAATCTTATTCAGTCCCTGATCCGCGAACGGCACGCGAACGTACTCTGCCTGGCCGCCATCAATGCGGCAACCAAGCGCCCAACCGCCGTTCTTATCGGTGCAGTTGTTGACGAATCCCTTCTTGCAGAAGAAGCACTCTCCGCAGAAGGTTTCCACGTTGACCGTGACTCTATCGCCGGGCTTTACGTTCGTCACCGCAGAGCCGACCTCCTCCACGATACCGACCATCTCGTGACCGACCGTGATGCCTTCCACTGCTCTCGGCACGCTGCCGTGTTTAATATGCAGATCGCTTGAACAGATGCTGGCAAGAGTGACCTTGACGATAGCATCACGCTCGTGCTGAATGATAGGCTTGGGCTTCTCCACCAAGCCGAATTTACCTTTTGATATGTATGTGTAGGTTAGCATGATTTGTTTGCCCTTTTCTTTGATTATGCGGTGTAGTTTTTGAGTGGCGACGGTTTTGTCAACCATCGTTTTGAATCATTCTTCCACAAAATCGGAATTCCTTTCAATATCAGCCTTAAAGTCAATACCGGCTTTTCTTGCCTGCGCGTACAGATCCTTTAGCTGCAATTTGTACTCCGTGCCGCCCTTGATAAAATGCGTTCCGCACTGTCTAAATTCGAAAGACACGTTTTTACGGATACATTGCTCTCTGATACCAAGCACCCAATCGTAGTTGAGCGGCCTTGCATTCGTATCCGATTCACCGCCGACAACCACAAGCTCGATACCGTCAAGATACCGTTCCATATCAATCGCTCCGATCAGCGGCTGTGCGGTGATGCACTTATGCCTAATAGGAAGCTTTTCAAAAATTCCGAGCTTGTAATCTGCATTCTTTTGATTCTCGACGGTACAGCAAACGACCACGTTTTCATAGCCGTCACCCCAATCATCGGGGATGCAGTCCATAAATCTGTCGATACGCTTTGTGAGAAAGAGGAACGTGCAATCCTCGCGCTCCTTTATCATCTGCCAGCACTCACGACGCCATTCGTCCGCTTCTTCAATAAGAAAATCGGTGGAAAAGCAGGTGTATACAATGCCTGACTTCATTTTGTAATTGCCGTTCTTCAGGCGTTCTGTTGGCTTCGCAAAGTCCTTTGTCTTTTCAATGATACTTGTATCAACTCCGCGTTTGGCATCGCCCTTGTGGATATAGCAATAGAGGCAGCCTTCGCTGCACTTCTTACACCCTCTCCACGGATTCCACATTGCCACACTCTCACCTCTTTTATTTGTTTATTCAAATTCTTATTAATCTAACTGCTCGACATATTGGAATTTGTTATTCTTCTCGGAATACAATATGGACAGCCCCAACGCCACCTTCAATATGAATATGACTTTGGGCGTTTCCGCTACCGTCGAAATCGGATACATCCTTTCCATCAACGGAAATGCTTCCAAGACCTTTTTTAATATTTACTTTGTAGTCGTCTTTGCTGCCAATCAGCGTTAAATTAGATCCTCCAACACCAAACTTCAAATTACTATTTCCGAGCACGGCAGCAGTTAAATTCAATTCCCCCATTCCCATCTCAAGTGACAGGTCATTGAGCGTACCGCTTGCAATGGTAATTTGTCCCGCACCGCCTTTAATATCGGCATTTGAAGAAGCATGAAGGCTCTCAAATCGCACATCGCCTGCACCTAGTTTCAATTCCAACGAGTTTACAGCCAAGGCATCCACCGTCAGTTTTGCCGCACCGGTCGTAATGTCCACATCATCGAATACGATACCGTTGGGTATATAAAGTGTTAAAACCGCATTAGAATAGTTACTACTGCTTTTGGCTTCATCGGTGATTGTCAAAACACCGTCTTTTTCTGATACAGACAAGTATTTCAAATTACTTTTTACCGAAAATTCATCTCCGTGTTCAATTTTGAAATCGGCGGCATTTATTTGAATATCCAAAGAGTGAATATCGGATGTTATTTCATATGTTTGAGAATCATCCAAAACGACATTTTCATTAGCACATGATGCTAACGCGAACAACAACAAAAATGCTAATATTGTTACAATATATTTTTTCATATAATATCGCTCCCATAAATTCTTATTTGTCGATGAGATGATTATACCATATTTTTGCAAATATTTCAACCTCTTTGTGTGCGACGGTTATTGAATTATTCACAGTTTTATGATATAATGTCATTACAAGCTTCGGCTTGAATATTTTTATCGGAGTGTGCTTTTTGAAAAACACCAACACATTGGAGATTGTAGCGTAAGCGAGAGGCTTGCTAATACATTCTCGGCATTCCTCTCGTAGCCTGAACGTCAACAGATATGAAAGGACAAAAAATGAATAATTTGACGATACGTTTAGAAAACGAAAAAGATTACAGAGCAGTAGAAGAACTTACACGCGAGGCGTTCTGGAATGTCTACAAGCCGGGCGCAGATGAGCATTACTTTGTCCACATGATGCGTAGTCATCCCGATTTTATCCCCGAGCTTGCATTCGTGCTTGAACTTGATGACAAAATCGTCGGCAACATCATGTACACCAAAGCTTGGCTTGAGAACGAGCACGGTGAGCGGAAGGAAATACTTTCCTTCGGTCCGCTTTGCGTCGCGCCCGAACATCAGAGGCGAAAGCTCGGCAAAATGCTAATCGAGCACTCCTTTGATGCGGCACGCAAAATGAGCTATGACGTGAACATCAACTTCGGCAATCCGGGCAACTACGTCAGTCGTGGATTCGTGAGCTGCAAAAAGAAGAACGTCAGCTTTGTCGTGGACGGCAACTTCCCGACAGCGCCTCTCGTTTGCGAGCTTGTACCGGGCGCGCTTGACGGCAAAAAGTGGATGTACATTCCATCCACCACCGCTGACTGCTGTGAGGACACTGCCGCAGTCGAAGCCTTCGACGCCACTTTCCCACCCAAGGAAAAGAAGTGGATGCCCAGCCAAGAGGAGTTCTATATCTATAGTCATTCTTCGGTCGTAAGATAAACGTAAAAACGCCGATGAGGAATTAAAACCCTCATCGGCGTTTGCTTATTCTATTCGCGTCATTCAACGACCTGAAGATAATCTTTTTCTTCTTCACCAGATTCAGCCCCAGCAAAAACACGATTATGCATACGCCGCTGCCGGTTGCCCCGTTCATGATGCGTATTCCCGACTCCGTCATTCCCTCAAATGAAACAAGCATCGAGCGTTGCAAAGAGAAGATCGAAACAAAAGCCGTTGCAAAAGAAATATTCCGCAGTGTCACCGCCTTTGCGGAGCGGATATGGCGCGACTTTACAAGCT
>JAZOAL010000125.1:0-23128 GCA_045595425.1 Eubacteriales bacterium | reverse complement strand
CGCTTTTAATTCTTCCTTCAAGCATTTCGGTGGAGAAGGTATCCTCTATCATGCGTACTATGGCACGGCGGAGAGGTCTTGCACCGTAGACGGGGTCAAAGCCCTCCTTTGCAAGGAGCTCTGTGACCGAATTATCAAATTCTACTGTTATACCGATATCTGACGTTCTCCTTGCGACCTCATTCAGCATAAGTTTTGCAATGGAACAAATGTTTTCGTGTGAAAGCTTGTTGAATATGATTATATCATCAACTCGATTGAGAAATTCGGGTCTGAAGGTTGCCTTCAAAGCGTTCATGATGACTTCATCCTGCTTTTTTTGCTCGCTTTCGCTTGAATCGGAAGCAACAAAGCCAAGCTGTCTTGTTGCATTACCTATGCTTGATGCTCCGGCATTGGAGGTCATGATGATAATAGTATTTTTAAAATCAACTTTACGCCCCTGGGAATCGGTGAGAATACCGTCCTCAAGTACCTGAAGCATGATGTTGAAAACATCAGGGTGTGCTTTTTCGATCTCATCGAACAGAACGACCGAATAAGGCTTGCGACGAATCTTTTCGGTGAGCTGTCCGCCTTCCTCAAAACCAACATAACCGGGAGGTGAGCCTATGAGCTTTGAAACGCTGTGCTTCTCCATATATTCGGACATATCAAGGCGTATCATCGCACCCGGGTCACCGAACATAACATCCGCAAGTGCCTTCGTCAGCTCGGTCTTGCCCACACCCGTCGGACCGATGAAAATGAAGGAGCCAACGGGACGATTGGGATTTTTGAGACCTATTCTTCCGCGCCTGATCGCCTTTGAGATAGATTCTATGGCTCTGTCCTGACCGATAACACGAGCTTTAAGTATCTCCTCAAGCTTCATAAGCTTTTCGCTTTCTTCTTCCATTAAACGATTTACCGGGATTCCCGTCCATTGAGTTACGATGTCGGCAATATCCGATTCCTTGACGGCAAGTTCAGTGTTGTCACTGCTCTTTTTCCAATCGGATTTTTTAGCCTCATATTCTTCGCGAAGCTTCTTTTCTTCATCACGAAGCTTTGCCGCACGCTCAAATTCCTGCGATGCTATCGCTTCTTCTTTGTCATGGGAAAGCGCTTTCAGCCTTTCTTCCACATCCTTAAGATCAGGCGGAGATGTAAAGGTTGAAATTCTTATTCGCGATGCAGCTTCATCTACCAGATCTATTGCCTTGTCCGGAAGAAAACGGTCGGGAATATAGCGTTTCGAAAGCGAAACCGCCGCCTCTATTGCCTCATCTGTGATCTTTAATTTGTGATGAGCCTCATATTTATCGCGCAGACCCTTTAAGATCAGTACCGATTCCTCAGAGGTCGGTTCGCTGACCATTACAGATTGAAAACGCCGTTCAAGGGCAGCATCCTTTTCGATATGCTTGCGATATTCGGAAATGGTTGTCGCACCGATCACCTGCATTTCACCCCTTGCAAGGGCGGGTTTTATGATGTTTGCGGCATCAACAGCTCCTTCCGCCGCGCCTGCACCGATAATCGTATGGATCTCGTCAATAAAAAGGATAATTTGAGGGTTCTTTGCAACCTCGTTCATAACGCTTTTGAGGCGTTCTTCAAATTCACCGCGATATTTTGCACCTGCTATCATTGAAGGGATATCAAGGGCAACTATTGTTTTGTCTTTCAGGGTTTCGGGAACATTGCCGTCAACGATCTTCTGTGCAAGCCCTTCGATAACGGCGGTTTTTCCAACTCCTGGCTCTCCTATGAGGCAGGGATTGTTTTTTGTTCGGCGTGATAGGATCTGGATAACTCGCTCAGTCTCCTTGTCTCTTCCGATGATAGGGTCGATCTTGCCCTCACGAGCCTGAACTGTAAGATCTCTGCCATAGCCGGATAGAGTGGGAGCTCCTTTAATTTCTGATTTCTTGCGCTCTTTTTGCCCTCTGTGAGGCTCGTTCCGGCTTTCCTCATATCTGCCTCCGGCTTCTCCGTTCATTTCACCGAGAAATTCGATTATGTTCGATTTGAGCTCTTCAACAGAAACTCCAATCTCGGCGAGAATTTTGACCGCAACGCAGTCACTTTCTCCAAGAAGAGCCAGAAGAAGATGCTCTGTTCCGATATATCCCTGACCGTAACGCATAGATTCATATGCAGAGCTTTCAATGATCTTTTTGGTTCTGGGGGTCATATCTGTTGAGGTGACATGGCTAGGGGATCCGGTTCCGGTTATTCCTATTATAGTGCTTCGGACAGTTTCATAATTTACGCTGAATTTTTCGAGAAGCTTCGCCGCTGCACTGTCGTTTTCTCCGATTAGAGCAAGCAGCAGATGCTCGGAGCCGATATATGTGTGACCCATTTCCCGTGCCGCACCAAGCGAACGGTTTAGGGTGTTCTGTGCTTTCTGTGTGAAACGGTTCAAATGAATACCTTCTTTCTGTTTTTATTTTCCAAGGGTGTTTTTTACAAGCTTTGCGCGCGCCCTGTCGCGTTCATTTTCACTCGTGGGCTTTTCGTCAAGAGAAAGAGTCAGGACAGCGGGAAGAGTTTCAACAAGGAGACTTCCCAGCGTTACATAGCTTATATCCGTGATGATTCCAAGAGCGATACCCAGTCGGATATTTGCGAAATGCTCAATAAATTCTGCCGATGAAAGCATGTGGGCATATCTAAGAAGTCCTTCACTGCGCAAAATTCTGTCGCGCAGTCTTTCAAGATTTTCGCCTTTTACCGAGGAGCGGAGCTTGCGTTCCTGTTCGTTTATCTGAGCTATTACATCGCATAGCTTTTTGAGTGTATCTTCTTCTGTGATCCCGAGGGTGATCTGATTTGAGATCTGATAGAGACAGCCCTTTGACTCAGAGCCTTCACCGTACATTCCGCGCATAGTGAGCCCGATTTTTGAGAGCTGTGCGGCAAGACCTGAGATCCTGTTTGCCATTGTGAGGGCAGGCAGGAACATCATAACTGAAGCTCTCATGCCTGTGCCGAGATTTGTTGGGCAGTGGGTGAGATACCCGAGATTCTCGTCATAGGAGATAGGAAGAGCTTTGTCAAGCATATCGTCATATTCGCAAGCGATTCTGTAAGCCTCATCAAGAGCCAGCCCCGGCTGTATATTTTGCAGACGAATGTGGTCTTCTTCACATATCATTACCGCAGTTCCTGTGTTTTCATTCAGCAGAAGCGCATGCGGGGATCTTTTTGCGGCAAATTCACGGCTCACAAAGTGCTTTTCGATATATGATGCCGCTTCAATACCCGTGATGTCTGAAAAATCAACTTTTTTGAAGCCGACATCGTTAAATGGGGCCCAGACCTTTGCAATGATCTTTTTTGCATCCTCATCGGATAGCTTTGTACCGAAAGGATATCCGTATATATTTCTTGCAAATCTGATTCTGGAGCTGAGCACCGTGTCAAATTCGTTACCCATTTCATTGTACCATGCCATATTCTTCACCTCACTCCTTGCCCTCAAGGCTTCTGATCTTATCACGAAGACTTGCCGCTTTTTCGAATTCTTCACTTTCGATTGCTGATTTCAGTTCATTTTTCAAGGAATTCAGTTCGCGCTCTTTTTTTGATTTCTCTTTTGCTTTTGCGGGAGCTCTGCCGGTGTGCTTGGCGTTGCCGTGAATGGAACGGATAGTTCCTTCAAGCTCTGCGGCGAAGGTTTTGTAGCACTCTCCGCATCCTGCTTTACCAAGTCTGCGAAAATCATCGAGGGTGGAGCCACAACCGGGGCAGGATTTTTTTGTACTTATTTGACCGATCTGTGAGGTCGATCCGAAGAGACTGCCGAAAAGACTGTCATGGAGAGAGGATAGGGGAGCGCTAAATCCGAAATTAAGAAAATCTGTGCTTGAAAGCTCACCTGATTTTTTCAGCTCTTCCGCACAGCTTTGACAGAGAGCATAACTGCGTTTTTTGCCGTTGATATTCTCCTCAAAAAAGAAGGAGGCATTATTTTTTTTGCATTTTTCACATAACATTTTATTATCATCCTTTCCTTATATATTTTAACCCATGAGTGCCAAAATAATATGCCGGAATATGTCGGCACGAACTTTTTCTTTTGCCGGTGCAGGTATAGACGAAAGTGCGGCATTTGAAAGTGCAGAATATATCATTGAGTATTCGCGCTCACTTATTATAGAATTGCCCAGTAGGTTTTTCAGATATGCCGCCGCTTCATTTTCACTGATCTCGCTGCCGATGGCATAGAAAAAGTGCATAAGATATTCGCTTTTGTGCATCTGCTTTCGTACTATACGTATGCAGCCGCCGCCGCCGCGTCTGCTTTCGATTATATAACCTCTCTCCGGTGTAAACCGTGATGTTATAACATAGCTTATCTGACTTGGAACACAGCCGAGCTTATTTGCCATTTCATTTCTTTGAAGCTCAAGAGATCCTCCGCTTTCGTCAAGCATTTCTTCTATAAGCTTTGCAATACTGTCTGCGAGCATTTGATTTACCATCCTTTATTTGTTTTTGACTTTCTTTGACCTTTACTGTATTAAGTATACCCCTAAAGTCAAAGAAAGTCAAAGTCAAACAAGAGCGATCTCGACCTGTTAAAGACGATTATTGGTGATTATTTGAGCTTGTCACGTTATTTTCTCGTTTTTTAAAAGTTTTTTGACCTTCTTTGACTTTGGCTCCAAGGGCATGTTCCATACGGTAAGATAACCGCTTGTAACAGGTATGTTATCGCAGGTAAGATCTTCGAAGCCTTCATATTTCACTTTAACGGTGAACAGTTGGCTTATGCCTTTTTCATCTGCTTCGAAAAGTGAAATAGGATTTGAAAAACCGTCGCAGTCTTTTGGAACGATATAACTATTGCCGTTAACAAATATCTCTGCTCCATCAAGGGGAAGTCCGCAGCCATTGACCGTGACCCTGACTATAAGCCTGCCGATTTGATTGTTTTTCATGAAAAACCGCCTTTCATTTTTATTATAATGTATGTTTTTTCGGCGGTTTGGGTTAACTTGCATTTTTTCTCTTGACTTCTTGAGAAAAAAGTGTTATAATGAATAACAATGCCGGTGTGATGGAATTGGCAGACGTGCTGGACTCAAAATCCAGTCCTGGCAACAGGGTGCGGGTTCGACCCCCGCCACCGGCACCACAAAAAAGCCTATCACTTCAGTGATAGGCTTTTTCCTTGGAGGTACATATATGAAAAGAACAGCGATAAAAATTGATTTTTCCGACATACCGGCAGAATTTCATCCGATTATGCGCGGAGCTGATATCTATGACAGCAGTTGTTCAGAGATCGCTCGGGTTTTTTATATCGATAAGGATAACGGATATTATTTGAAATCCTCACCGAGGGGAATGCTTGAGAGGGAAGCCTCAATGACGTCATATTTTAATTCCAAGGGGCTTGCCGCAAGGGTGCTTGGCTATGTTTCGGATGAGAGGGACTGGTTTCTCACCGAGCGTGTTCCGGGAGAGGACGGCGCCATGAAGGAGCATTTGGCTGAGCCTAAAAAGCTTTGTGACAGCTTTGCCGAAATTTTGCGCAGGCTTCATGAAATTGACGGTGCGGACTGCCCTGTGCAGAACCGTACGGCGGAGTATTTGAAGACAGCCGAGGAGGGATACCGATCGGGACTTTTTGATTCATCTGTCTTTTCGGGTGAGCCGCTGTTTTCCTCTGCAGATAATGCTTGGAAATATCTTTACGAAAACTCGAAGTACTTAAAAAACGACACTTTGATACACGGGGATTACTGCCTGCCCAATGTTATTTTGAAGGATGGCAAGCTCAGCGGATTTATCGATCTCGGCAACGGGGGCATGGGTGACAGACATATCGATCTTTTCTGGGGGTCTTGGACTCTTTGGTATAATCTGAAGACTTCCGAATATACCGAAAGATTTTTTGATGCGTATGGCAGGGATAAAGTTGACAGGGAAATACTTAAAATAATTGCTTCCGCCGAGGTTTTCGGTTGATGTTTCACAGTTGTTGACAAATTAGGTTAAAAATGGTATAATTACTGACAAATAAGTTGCTTAAAGAGAGGATCGGAAATGAAAGACGAGAGAGTTTTGGCGCACTGCAATCTTTTTGCTGTGCTTGGGGCTATACCAACGCTTCTGGAGCTTGATGAGGAGGCAAAAAAGCTTGTTGAGGGAAAGAAGATTTCCATCGGCTTTTCGGTAAAAGAAGGCCCTTCGGGAGCTCTTGCCATTGATAACGGAAAGGCTGAAATGAGGGAAGGAACCAAGGGCTGCTCCATTAAGCTTTATTTTTCTTCATGCGCAAAATTCAACGGAATGATAGACGGCACTGCAATGCCTTTGCCTGTCAGCGGTTTCCATCATCTCGGATTTTTGCTCGGTCCCTTTATGAAGCTGACAGATATCCTATCCGCATATCTGCGCCCCGATGCGGAAAAGCTGAAGGACAGAGAATTTTTTGAGAAATCTACTGTACTTATGCTCCATGTTATCGCGGGAGCAATTGCGCAGATCGGAAATACCGACAAGGTGGGGATGTTCTCGGCTTCGAATATCGTTGACGGCGATATCCGTCTCGGTATAGGCGATGATATTGCGGTGGGAGTAAATGTAAAGGATCACAAGCTGACCGCGCTTCATGCTGCTCCGGAGAACAGCTTCTCCGAAATGAAATTTGCCGATCTTGATGTGGCTCGTGATCTTTTTGATGGTAAGATAAATGCTGTTGCCGCTGTTGGCGAGGGTAAAGTACGCATCTGCGGTATGATCTCGCAGATAGATAACGTGAACCGTATTCTTGACAGAGTTTCACTCTATCTTGCGTAAAGGAGGAAAGAAAATGTATAAGATAAATGATTATTCAAAGAGCCGAGAGGCTTTTTCAAGAGCATGCAAGGTTATACCCTCCGGCATATACGGACACCAAGGTCCTGCCGAGGGATGCTATGTGCCGATTGAGGCTTTTCCTCTTTATTCCCAGAAGGCGCAGGGCAGTTATCTTTGGGATCTTGACGGCAACCGTTTTATTGACTATATGTGCGCTTACGGTCCTAATATTCTCGGTTATCACGATCCCGATGTTGATGCCGCGGCGGCAAAACAGAGGGCTGTTTCCGACTGCACAACTCTGCCGAATACTATTATGATAGATTTTGCCGAGCTTCTTGTGGATACAGTTGCTTCTGCCGACTGGGCGTTCTTTGCAAAGAACGGAAACGATGTCACTACCCTTGCGATAATGGCGGCGAGAGCGCATACACACCGCAAAAAGATAGTATTCTTTAAGGGATATTATCATGGCGTTGCGCCTTGGACGCAGAAGATAGATTATGCAGGCGTTATAGAAGAGGACGTTATACATAATATCTATGTTGAGTGGAATAATTTTACCCAGCTTGAGGCTGTCTTTGAAAAATACAAGGGCGAGATCGCCGCAGTTATAGGTCAGCCTTATATGCACGGAAACTTCATGGATAACGAGCTTCCCGCCGAGGGCTTTTGGCAGATGGTGAGAAAGAAGTGTACCGAAGAGGGAACGGTGCTTGTGGTTGACGATGTTCGCGCAGGTTTCAGACTTGATATTGCAGGCTCGGATCATTATTTCGGCTTTGAAGCGGATATGATCTGCTTCTGCAAGGCTCTTGCAAATGGATATAATGTCAGTGCCCTTTGCGGAAAGGATTTTTTGAAGAACGCGGTTTCATCAATGTCATATACGGGCTCTTATTGGATGAGTGCCGTACCTTTTGCGGCAGGTATCGCCTGCATTGAGAAGATGAAAAGGCTTGATCTTCCGAAAATACTTATAGAGAAGGGAACAAAGCTGAAAAACGGTCTTATCGGGGCAGCAAAGGAATATAATTTCGATCTGCATGTCACTGGCGTGCCGTCACTTTTCTATCTCAGAATTGCGGATGATCCGTCGCTGAAATTGCATCAAGAATGGATAGCCGAATGTGTTAAGCGCGGTGTGTTCTTTACAAATCATCATAATCATTTCATAAATTATGCTCTTTCCGATGAGGATATCGCCGAAACGGTTGAGATCGCAAAGGAAGCCTTTCAGATCGTGAGAGACAGGCATCCGCTTTGAATTTGCGATGTTAGTATGGGGCTCCGCCCAATACCCCGCTAAAGACCTTTTTCGAAAAAAGGTCTTTAGAATCCCAAAAACTTTAATATAAGGCACTTTTCATTTAAAGTTTTTTAAGCCACCGGAGGCAAAGACAAATTATTGTTTGGTGCTTTACAAATCGGCGGGTGACGTTTTAATGTCACCCGATGTATGACTGCTCACTATATATAGTGGTGATTGTGCTGATTCCCACAATTATTTGAAAAATATTTGCAAAAGATGTTGACAAATCAACATTTATGGTGTATAATACACTCGATGTTGAGAACTCAACATTTTTTGATGCTGATTTTTGTGAATAAAATATGTTATTGTTGGAGGTTTTTCCTAATGATCACAGGAAAACAGTTTAAAGATGCGATAATTTCCGCGGCTCATAATATCTGCCGTCAGAAGAAAAACATAGATGCACTAAATGTTTTTCCCGTTCCGGACGGTGATACAGGTACTAACATGGCAATGACGATCTCCGCGGCTATTGATGTGCTGAATGACATGGATGTCGACGATAATACAGGTATCGATGAGGTTTCTGCCGCTATCGCATCGGCTCTTCTTCGCGGTGCAAGAGGTAATTCCGGAGTTATTCTTTCCCAGCTCTTCAGAGGCTTTTCCGATGGCTGCAAGGGCAAGAAGAAGCTGGATTCTAAAGATTTCGCAAGTGCGCTTGCGAGCGGTGTTGACGCGGCTTACCGTGCTGTGCTTAAGCCCACGGAGGGAACTGTTCTTACCGTTTCCCGTATGGCTGCTGCAGCGGCTGCTGCGGCGGCAAATGACGGCCTTGATAATGTAAGCACTATTGAAGCGGCTATCCAGCAGGGCGAAAAAACACTTGCGGAAACTCCCGAGATGCTTCCTCAGCTCAAGAAAGCAGGCGTTGTCGATGCAGGCGGTATGGGATATATAGTTATTCTTGAAGGCATACTTTCCTATCTTAAATCGGGAAAGATCATCGAGCTTGGCGAGGAGGATGTTTTCACAGACGAGGGCGTTGTTGACCCCGAGGTTATGAGTGAGGATGAGATCACCTTTACTTACTGCACCGAATTTATCGTTGACCGCTCTACTGCCGTAAAGAACGATACAGCAGAGCTTCGCGCATTTCTTTCTTCCATAGGTGACAGCGTGGTTGTTGTTGACGATGATGAGATCATTAAGATACATGTTCATACCGACAGCGTTGGTAAGGCGTTCGATGAAGCTTCGAAATACGGTATGATTGAAAAGATAAAGGTTGAAAATATGCGCGTCCAGCTCAGAGAACGTCTTAAAAAGCTGGCGAAAAAAGCTAAAAAAGAGGAGCTTACTCCTGCTGCGCCTGAGAATGAATACGGTATTGTTTCGGTTGCAAGCGGCGAAGGAATGTTGAATCTTTTCACAGAGCTTGGATGTGACAGAATCGTTCTCGGCGGTCAAACAATGAATCCTTCAACAGAGGATATTCTCCGCGCATGCTTGGCGGTTCCCGCAAGGAATGTTTTTGTTTTCCCGAATAATAAAAATATTATCATGGCGGCAGAGCAGGCGGTCGATCTTGCCACCGACAGGAAGATAATCGTTATTCCGACGAGAACTATTCCTCAGGGCGTTTCCGCAGCACTTGCTTTTGATCCCGAGCTTGACGTTGAGGCTTTGACAGAGGCGATGAGCGATGCCGCAAAGAATGTTCGCACAGGTCAGATCACTTCTGCCGCCAGAGATTCCGATTTTGACGGTCAGGAAATAAAAGAGGGCCAGATACTTGCCATGAATGAAGATAAGCTGGCTTTTGTCGGTACGGATGTGAATTCCGCGGCACTTAAGCTTACAGGCGAGATCGCCAAGGGCTCTGACGCAAGCTTTATCACTCTTTTTTACGGTGAGGATATTAAAGAAGAAAATGCACAAGCCTTGGCAACATCAATTACCGAGCGCTTTTCGGGTGCTGAGATCAATCTTATAAACGGAGGACAGCCGGTCTACAGCTATATCGTTTCTGTTGAATGTTGATTTTATGGGAGGGTGTTTATGATAACCAGATTTGAGCGATTTTTGGTTGCTTTGTCGGGCATAAACCGTTCCTGGCACAAAATCGCTTCAGATGAAATGGAAAAATACGGTCTCAAGGGTTCGTATGCAATATATTTGGTGACTATGCTCCGTTATCCCGAGGGTATAACCTCGGCACAGTTAAGCGAGATATGCGATCGCAATAAAGCTGACGTTTCAAGATCGGTGTCTGAACTTGAAAATAAAGGTCTTGCGGAGCGCGATTCTGAAAGCAGCAGATACAGGGCTCTTATAAAGCTTACAGATGATGGTAGGGCGGCGGCAGAGCAGGTCAAGAGGATGGCAAATATTGCTGTTGAGATCGCAGGTATGGGAATTTCCGAGGAACGCAGAGAGATTTTTTACAAAACTATGGAGCTGATCTCTTCAAATTTGCAGAATTTAAGTAAAAACGGCATACCAAAATAATTATCGGGGGCGAATCACGACTTTTAGTCGTGACGCCCCAAATTTTATAGATGAATATGGAGAATGTATATGAAAGTCAGAATTGTTATTGATTCAACCGCCGATATTTCGGCACATTTGGCAGGGAAATTTACAGTTGTTCCCTTGACGATCCACTTCGGTGAGGAGGAGTATATTGACGGAGTCACTATAAATCATAAGACATTTTATGAAAAACTGGTAGAAAGCGATGTTCTTCCTACAACCAGTCAGGCAACGCCGGATGCTTTTTCGGGAGTGCTTAAAGAGGCGGTAGATGCCGGTGAGGATGTTGTGGTTATCACCCTTTCATCAAAGCTTTCGGGTACATATCAGAGCGCAATGATCGCTGCATCAGATTATGAGGGCAGAGTGTTTGTTGTTGACGGCAAAACTGTTGCCATAGGCACGGGTATACTTGCAGAGCTTGCTCTGAGACTTGCTGAGGGCGGTATGAGCGCTGCGGAGATTGCAGGAAAGCTTACATTTGAGCGCGAAAATATCAGAGTTATAGCCATGCTTGATACTCTTGAATATCTGAAAAAAGGCGGACGCATATCAAAAACAGCCGCTTTTGCGGGAGGTATTCTTTCTATTAAGCCTGTTGTTTGTATTGAGGATGGAGAGATCAAGATGCTTGGCAAAGCGCGCGGCTCAAAGCAGGGTAATAATTTTCTTATAAAGGAAATTCAGACCTGTGGTGGGGTTGATTTTGAAAAGCCTGTTCTGCTTGGATATACAGGAATGAGCGATGTACTTTTGCAGAAATATATCGAGGACAGTACAGCTCTTTGGGAAGGGCATACTGAAGCACTTCACACAACCGTTGTGGGAAGCGTTGTCGGAACACATGCCGGCCCCGGTGCCGTTGCCGCGGCATTCTTTAGAAATAATGTGAATCTCTAAAGGAATAAAAAGAGCTGTAAAAAACCACCGACCAAAATAAAAAGACTACATTCCTGCCTCTTTTGGTGAGTTTGTAGCCTTTTTATTTTGGTCAGTGGTTTTTTACAGCTCCTTGTTTCTATTATTTCAGTTCTTCGATCTCCTTCAGCCAAAGAGCACTGCAGGCATCACTTGGCATGTGCCAGTCGCCACGGGGAGAAAGCCCCACCGAGCCCACTTTAGGGCCATCCGGCAGGCAGGAACGCTTAAACTGCTGGGCGAAGAATCTCTTTGTGAATACTTCCAGCCATTTGAGTCTTGTCTCGGCATCGTAAATATTCCCCAGTGCCTTTTCGGAAAGTCGGTATAGCTTTTTCGGTGAAAAGCCATAGCGGATCATATAGAAGAGATAGAAATCGTGCAGCTCATAGGGCCCGACAAGATACTCTGTCTTTTGGCTGATCTCACCGTCCTTTGCAGGCAGAAGCTCGGGGCTGACGGGAGTTGCAAGAATATCGCGCAGAGATTCTGCCAGCTTAAGCTTGCCCTCTCCTTCGTAAAGATCGGCAACATGCGCAACTATATGACGGATGAGAGTTTTCGGGATAGAGGCGTTCACGCCATACATTGACATATGATCGCCATTATAGGTCGCCCAGCCCAGTGCAAGCTCGCTCAGATCGCCCGTGCCTATAACTATTCCGTTTTCAGCATTGGCGATATCCATTATAACTTGGGTTCGCTCGCGTGCCTGAGCATTTTCATATACTACATCAAGCTTTTTCGGATCATGCCCTATATCTCTGAAATGGAGCTTCACTGCATCCGCAATGTCAACACAGCGGAAGTCTGTGCCAAGCTCTGCACAGAGTATCTCAGCGTTGCTTTTTGTGCGCTTTGTTGTTCCGAAGCAGGGCATAGTAACTGTGATAATGTCGGTATGTGGTCTGCCAAGCATATCCAGTGCCTTTGCAGTTACGAGAAGCGCAAGGCAGGAATCAAGACCTCCTGAGACCGCAACAACGCATTTTTTTGCCCATGCGGCTTCGATGCGCTTTTTGAGACCGTTTGCCTGAATTGACAAAATCGTATCACAACGGCGAGCTCTTTCAGCCTTTTCTGTGGGGATAAAGGGATGGGGGTCTATGAATCTTGTGAGAAGCGTTTCGCAGTATTTAACGGAAAACGGTATGCTTTCATAATAGCCCGATTCCTCTGAAGAATGGGTATTTATTCGTGCTCTTTCGTGACAGAGCTTGTTTACATCGATCTCGGTGAGAATATAATCCTTTTCGCTGTTTTGGAAGGGGAGCTTTTCTGCTATAATATGTCCGTTTTCTGCGATAATATTATGACCTGCAAAAACAAGATCGGTAGTTGATTCGCCATCTCCCGAATCCGCATAAATATAAGCGCAATTGAGCTTTGCCGATTGTGCTTTCAAGAGCAATCGGCGATATTCATCCTTTCCCACCGTTTCACTTGATGCGGATAGGTTGAGAATGACAGTTGCACCCTCTGCTGCATGGGTGCAAGATGGGGGAGCACCGGCAAAGATATCTTCGCAGATCTCAACAGCTATTCGAAGATTTTTGACTTCCTTGCAGTTAAATATAATATTACAGCCAAATGGAATCTTTTCACCCATAAAATCGATGGTGCTGTTAAGCTCGGGTGCACTTGCAAAATGGCGCAGCTCTGAAAACTCCGCATAGTTTGGAATATGTGTTTTGGGTATAACACCGAGGAGCTTTCCGCTCTTTACCACAGCGGCACAGTTATATAGCTTGCCTCCGCAGAGCATTGGTAAGCCAACGGCGACGAGTGTATCACAATCCGATGTTTCATCTATAATGCTTGCAAGAGCCTTTTCGGCACCTTCGATGAGCAGATCTGTTAAAAAAAGATCCGCGCAGGTATAAGCTGTCAGGCATAGCTCGGGAAAGGTCAAAACCTTAACTCCCTCTGCCGCCGCTTCTTTTGTGATCCTTATGATTTCCTTTGCGTTTGCTGTGCAATCTGCAACTTTTATGCGTGGTGTTGCAGCTGCCACCTTGACAAAACCGTCCCTCATGGTGTATAATTCCTTTCAAAGAGATACAGTATATATAATATTATATACATTTTTTGAAAAAATACAATATTTTTGGCCAATTTTTCAAAATCGGCAAGAGAAAAGGGAGAATTATGAAGGATATTTCCAGAAATCTGACGATGCTTTGTGATTTTTACGAGCTCACGATGGCTAACGGCTATTTTAAAAGCGGAATAGGAGAGAAGATATCATATTTTGATGTTTTTTACCGTACGAATCCCGACGGTGCGGGCTTTGCCATTGCCGCAGGACTTGAACAGGTGGTTGAATATATTAACGATCTTCATTTTGAAGAGGAGGATATCGAATATCTTCGCTCAAAGAAGCTTTTTGACGAGCAGTTTCTCGAATATCTGCGCAATTTCCGCTTCACGGGCGATATATACGCGGTCACGGAGGGGACTGTCATTTTCCCCGGTGAGCCGATAATGACCGTCAGAGCTAAAGCCATCGAAGCCCAGTTTATTGAAACTTATGTACTGCTGATGCTCAATCATCAGTCAATGATCGCAACAAAGGCGAATAGGATCGTCAGAGCCTCGGAGGGCAGGGCGATCAGTGAATTCGGCTCAAGACGTGCGCAGGGAGCTGACGGCGCGATACTCGGTGCAAGAGCAACCTATATCGCGGGCTGTGCCGGCACTGCCTGTACAATTGCGGAGGAGGCTTTCGGAATTCCTGCAACGGGAACTATGGCGCACTCATGGGTTCAGATGTTCCCTGATGAATACACTGCTTTTAAGACCTACTGCGAGTGCTATCCCGAAAATGCCACCCTGCTTGTTGACACCTATGATGTGCTTGGCAGCGGTATTCCAAATGCGATCCGAGCCTTTAAAGAGGTGCTTCTCCCGAGAGGGATCAAAAAATGCGGAATACGGCTTGACTCGGGCGATATCACTTATCTCACCAAAAAAGCCCGTAAAATGCTGGACGATGCAGGCTTTGACTATTGCAGGATAATAGTTTCAAACTCTCTTGACGAATACATCATCGGAGATATTATCAAACAGGGCGCGAAGGTCGATGCTTTCGGAGTTGGAGAGAGAATGATAACATCAAAGAGCAACCCTGTTTTCGGAGGAGTTTATAAGCTTTGCGCCGTTGAAGGGGATGACGGAACCATAATCCCCAAGATAAAGATCAGTGAGAATGCTGCGAAGGTGACTACGCCTCATTTTAAGAAGGTCTACCGTCTCTACAGCAACGATGATATGAAAGCGGAGGCTGATCTCATTTGCCTTTATGACGAGGTAGTTGACGACACAAAGCCACTTGAGATATTTGATCCCGTTCATACATGGAAACGCAAGGTTTTGACCAATTTTACGGCACGCGAGCTTTTGGTGCCCATATTTAAAGACGGTAAGCAGGTTTATGAGCTTCCGAATATCCATGAGATAAGAGAGCATTGCAAGCGGGAGATAGATTTCCTTTGGGATGAGGTTCTGCGCTTTGAGAATCCCCATGATTATTATGTTGACCTTTCCGAGAAGCTTTGGAATATTAAAAATGAAATGCTCCACAAAATGCGCAGATCGGGAAATGAATAATTTGCTCGGGGAAAAGTAACTTGCAGCATATGAGATCCTTTGCTCCGTTAAGCATGGGGCACCGCCCCATACCCCGCTAAAGACCTTTTTCGAAAAAAGGTCTTTAGAATCCCAAAAACTTTAATGGGCAAGGCTTTTCTTTTAAAATTTTGGGGTTCATAGGGGCTTTTGGGGAAGTCCCTATGCCGCCGGAGGCAAAGATAAATTATTGTTTGTTTTTTAATTGTTTTGTTTTCACGGACCCAAAAGCAGTAAGCATCCTGCCAAACAGACAGGATGCTTACTGCTTTTAATTTATTTACAAAAATGCTTTCTGTAGATATCGTATTTTTCCTTGTCGGTCAGAACATAGGGGCTGTTCACATAGTTAACTGCGCCCTTGATGAGATCAACGTATTTTACTATTTCCTCTTCGGAAAGGCGTATGTGGATATCTGCAAGGGAAGTGAGCAGAGATGAAAGCTCTTCTGCATTTGTTCCGAGTGCGTCGAAGAATTTTTCAAGCTTTGCTTTGCCGATCTCGGTTCTTGAGTTCAGCTCAATATATTCCCCCTCAAAAACTGCACAAGCCTTGCCGTGGGGGATGCCGCTGAGCAATGTGAGACTGTAGCCGAGAGGGTGGGGGAAGCCGGTTCCCGTAACGCTGATTGCCGCACCCGCCGCGCAGGAAGCATATGTCAGATTCTCTCTTGCCTTTTCGGAAAATTCCGAAGGATTTTCTTTAAGCACATCAAAAATGTTTTTTGCCGAGAAAAGCGCGAATTGCTCGGAAAAAATTGTGGAATTTGGCGAAAGATAAGACTCAATCGCATGGGCAAAGGCATCAAGAGCTGTACTGACGGTATAATCATACCCGAGGGAATAGGTGTATTTGGGATCGACCAGAGCAAGCTTGGGATAGGTGAAAGGATATTTTATGGTCTTTTTCTGATCGCCGCCGGGCAAAGTCATAACTGCATAGGGGTTAGCCTCGCTTCCCGTGCCTGCGGTTGTTGGAATCGCAATTATCGGGAGTGCACCCTTGCATTTTTCGGCGTTATAACCATCTATCGGCTCGATATCGTTTGCCGCGAAGACTGCAACTGCTTTTGAAGCGTCAAGAGCAGAGCCGCCGCCGATGCCGATAACTATATCACATCCGCTCTCGCGGCATTTTGTGCCTGCCTCGTGGCTGACGAGCAGAGGAGGATTCTCCGCAATCCCATCAAATATTTCATATTCCATTCCGACCGAAGCGAGCATGGCTGTAACATCGTCAAGAGCTCCTGATTTTTTCGCTCCGTTTTTGCCGGTCACGATGAAAGCCTTTTTTGTCCCGAGCTTGGCGATCAGAGCCGCATTTTCCGCCACACAATCCACACCGGAAATTATCTGCGTTGGAAAATTTATATTCAGTTTCATTTTTAAACACCTCCGTTTTTATTAGTATAACAGATTTTCGCAGATTTTGCAATGCCGGGAAAAATATTCATTAAAAATCTTTACAAATATAAAATTCTGTGCTATAATATCCTCGCGACGCAAATTGAATAATTCTTATAAACGTAACGGTGTGCATTTTTATCTTTGGTAAAAATGTATGCTCCCTTTTGCACACCTATCGTTTATAAGTGTGAGAAGTCAATTTGTGTCGCAGCAAACGGAGCCATGCGTTTTTCGTGCGTAGCTTCGGCTGCGCACTTTTTATTTTACCGTTATTCGAGCAAAATCCTCGCAATTTTATTTAACGATATTTTTTATAAATATCTTTACAAATTAAACGGTGTGTGATATAATAATCTTGCGACATAAACTAAATAACATTATTATTTGCACAAGTGTAAATTTTTACTTTGGTAAAAATGTATGCTCCCTTTTTGTACGCTTGTTGCAAAATATGTGTTAAAAAGTTAGTTTATGTCGCAGTAAACGGAGCCATGCGTTTTTCGTGCGCAGCTTCGGCTGCGCACTTTTTATTTTACCGTTATTCGAGCAAAATCCCCGCAATTTTATTTAGTGATATTTTCTATAAATATCTTTACAAATTAAATGGTGTGTGATATAATTTAAGTGCTACACAAATGAATACTTTCATCTTCGAAAAGTATACGTTTTTAATTTGTTAAAAATGTATGCTCCATTTTCGTATACTTTTTGGATATGAGTATTTGAAAGCATTTGTGTAGCAACTATGCGGAGCTAAGCATTTTTAGTGCGTAGCTTCGGCTGCGCACTTTTTATTTTACCGTTATTCGAGCAAAAAGATATAAAAAGGATCGTCCTATTTGGACAATCCTTTCATTTGAGCAGTTCATCATATGTGGTATCAAGAATTTCTTTAATGGCTTTTAACTGACTTGCGTAAATATGCTGTATACCGCGCTCAATCTTAACAAGAGATTCTCTGGTAATATTTATTCCGCGAAGTTGCATTTCACGAACTATATCGACATGCTTTATTTTCTTCTCTTTTCTGATACGCTTTATATTAGCTCCTATAAATATTTTATCCTGCTTGATCTTTTGCTCTTTCATAATAAACACCTCATAAAAAGAACTCAAATTAGCACTTTCTACTTGATTATATATTTATTATGTGATATAATGGGACTAATATTAGTCCATTTTTGCAAAAAGGAGAAAAAATATGATTATTGACGCAACGGGAAGGGTTTTAACTCCCGGAAATCATGGTGATGATTGCCTCGGAAATGGCGGACATTTCGACGGAAACGGAAAAAAGCTTGAATGTTGCTGTGACGAATGTGATTATTTGTTATGTTGTTGCAATGATGAATGGCTTATAATGTGCAAATCTTGTGATGATACAAATTGTCCAAGAAAACAAAATTAAACACAAAAACAGACACATCATTATGGAGAAATCCATAATGATGTGTCTGTTTTTTCTATTAAAGTTTTTGCGGAGCTTTTTTCAAAAAGCGACCGTTAATCCCTTACTTTGAAGCCTCTTCGATCGCAACAGCTACAGCAACAGTCATACCAACCATGGGGTTGTTACCTGCGCCGATAAGTCCCATCATTTCCACGTGAGCGGGAACGGAGGAAGAACCTGCGAACTGTGCATCGCCGTGCATTCTTCCCATAGTATCTGTCATACCGTAGGAAGCAGGGCCTGCAGCCATGTTATCGGGGTGAAGTGTACGACCTGTACCGCCGCCGGATGCAACGGAGAAGTAATTTACGCCGTTTTCATTACACCACTTCTTGTAAGTACCTGCAACGGGGTGCTGGAATCTGGTGGGGTTAGTGGAGTTACCTGTGATGGAAACGCCGACGTTCTCAAGGCGCATGATAGCAACGCCCTCGGGAACACTGTCAGAACCATAGCACTTAACCTTAGCTCTGTCGCCTGTGGAGAAAGCCTTCTCCTCAAGAACCTTAACGCTCTCAGAGTAAGGATCGAACTCTGTCTTTACATAAGTAAAGCCGTTGATTCTGGAGATGATATAAGCCGCGTCCTTGCCAAGACCGTTAAGAATAACGCGAAGGGGCTTTGTTCTAACCTTATTTGCGTTAAGAGCGATCTTGATTGCGCCTTCAGCAGCGGCGAAGGACTCGTGACCTGCAAGGAAGCAGAAGCACTCTGTCTCCTCACTCAGAAGCATCTTGCCGAGATTACCGTGGCCGAGACCAACCTTGCGGTTCTCTGCAACAGAACCGGGAATACAGAATGCCTGCAGACCGATACCGATAGCGGCAGCGGCATCAGCAGCCTTCTTTGCGCCCTTCTTTATTGCGATAGCCGCACCAACTGTATATGCCCACTTTGCGTTCTCAAAGCAGATGGGCTGTGTTTCCTCAACGATCTTATAGGGATCGATGCCGTAAGCATCGCAGATCTCTTTGCACTCGTCGATGGAGCTGATTCCGTATTCTTTAAGAGCCTCGAGGATCTTTGCCTCGCGTCTCTCGTAACCTTCAAATTTAGCCATTATACATTACCTCCTTGATTATTCTTTACGGGGGTCAATGTACTTTGCAGCATCATTGAAACGTCCGTATGTACCCATTGCCTTCTGATATGCCTCGCTTGGATCCATGCCCTTCTTGATGAAGTCGGTCATTTTTCCGAGAGAAACAAACTCATAACCGATAACCTCGTTATTCTCGTCAAGAGCCATTCTTGTGCAGTAGCCCTCTGTCATTTCAAGGTATCTTACGCCCTTTTCCTTAGTACCGTACATTGTACCGACCATGGAGCGCTCACCCTTACCGAGGTCTTCCATGCCTGCGCCGATAACGAGACCGCCCTCAGAGAAAGCAGACTGGCTGCGTCCGTAAACGATCTGCAGGAAGAGCTCACGCATAGCTGTGTTGATGGCGTCACAAACAAGGTCTGTGTTGAGCGCCTCGAGAAGTGTCTTGCCGGGGAGGATCTCAGCAGCCATAGCCGCAGAGTGAGTCATACCCGAGCAACCGATGGTTTCAACGAGAGCTTCCTCGATGATACCGTTCTTTACATTGAGGGACAGTTTACATGCGCCCTGCTGAGGTGCGCACCATCCCACACCGTGGGTGTATGCGGAAATATCCGTAATCTGCTTTGCCTGAACCCACTTGCCCTCCTCGGGAATGGGCGCGGGACCGTGATCGCAGCCCTTTTTAACTGTGCACATATGCTGAACCTCAAGGCTCTGTGCGTAAGGGCATTCGCTTACATTGCTCATTTTATATTCTCCTTTGAAAAATATTTACTGACTTAAAATTACTTTACGATTTCGCCGTAAACTACGCCGAAAGCCGCTGCCGCGTTGCACTCATCTGTGTCGATGTGCATAGCGGTTGCAAATGTGTCCTTAACTCTGATAACAACATCATCAAAAATAGTTGCTCTGCCTGTGCCGCTGATCTTGACCTTAACGATCTCCTTATCGGCAACACCGAGAGCCTTTGCGTCGTCGGGAGTTACGTGGATGTGGCGCTTCGCGATGATAACGCCGTTTTCGAGAGTGACCTCGCCTGCGGGACCGCGAAGAACGATGCCGGGAGTGCCTGCGATATCTCCGCTCTCACGAACGGGAGCAGTTACGCCGAGGGTACGTGCGTCTGTGAAGGAAAGCTCAACCTGCGAATCGGGTCTTGTAGGGCCGAGAACGCTCATCTTAAGAGATCCCTTAACTCCGACAACCTCAACCTTTTCCTCGCAAGCATACTGACCGGGCTGGCTGAGATCCTTCTTCTTTGTGAGGGTGTGACCCACACCGAAGAGAGCCTCAACATGGGCATCGGTCAAGTGGATGTGTCTGGCAGAAGTCTCTACCAAAATCTTGTTTTCCATGATTGTCTCCTTTATATGATAAAAATTTAAAAGACATTCGAGCGGCGTGCCAAAACCGTTGTTGTCAACGCCATCGTTAATTATATCACAAAAAACGACATTTGTAAATCATTTTTCGGAATAAATATTGAAAAGATTATGTGAAATTTTTATCTCCATATGGTTAAAACTGCCCAAAGAGCTGCAATTTCGGTTGTGAAAGGATTTTTTTGATCCGAAAAGGAGTCGGACTGAGCCGACTCCTTGATTTCAGTTATTTAAGAAATATCTCAATGGTAGGATAAAGAATGTTAGGTTTAACAACGGGAAGAAAAACAGTTACATTTCCATCATCGCTGATCATTTCTATTGTATTGCCATCGTTCATCACCGACTGCTTTTCTGAATAGATAAGCTCACTGCCGTCATGCAGAAACTGCATATATTCGATCTTTCCCGCAAGTCCCTTAACTTCAAGAGCTTTGAAGGGATAGTCCATAATGTGAATGTAGAGACGCTTACCGTCTTCGCTCTGAGTGAGAAGGCAGTTCTGCGGTGCGGTAAATTCGGGCTCTGACATTGTACAGCCGTAGATCGAACGGCTGTTGTACTTCATCCAGTCCGAATATACCTTCAGCGCGTTTTCTGCGCGGTAGTCGAGATATCCTCTTGCTGTAGGACCGACATTCATCAGCAGATTTCCGCCGAGAGAAACCGTTTTGATGAGCATGCCCACAAGCTGTTCGGGAGTTTTCCATGTCATTTCGTCTCTGTAGTAGCCCCAAGAGCCTGAGAAGGTCTGGCAGGCTTCCCATGTGACAAGCTCGCCTGTTTCTGCGTGTCTTACCCATTCTGTGGGCTGATACTGCTCGGGTGTCCAGATGTCCTGCTCGATATCTGCGCGATTGTCTATGATGATACCGGGCTGAAGCTTTCTTGCGAGTGCGATCAGTTTTTCCGATTCCCAATCATCCTTGCCCTTGCCGTCAAAACGAGCAAATTCGGGACAGCCGTATTCGGGCTTATATGAAAAGTCGAACCAAAGGATATCGATCCTGCCGTAATTTGTGAGGAGCTCTTCCACCTGATTTCTCATATATTCGGCATATTTTTTCATATCCTTGGTTTTGTTTTGCTCGAGAGCGTCCGGAAGCATCTTTTTCGGATGGCGCGAATCGATTGTGAAATCCTCATGATGCCAGTCTATAAGCGAATAGTAGAAGCCGATCTTCAGTCCTTCGGCACGGAAAGCGTCAACGTATTCTCTGACAACGTCGCGCCCGAAAGGTGTGTTGGTGCTCTTGAAATCGGTGTATTTGCTGTCGAAAAGACAGAAGCCTTCGTGGTGCTTTGTTGTGAGTACAACATATTTCATACCTGCGGCTTTTGCTTGTCTTGCCCAGTCCTTCGGATCGTACATATCGGGATTAAAATGATCAAAGTAACGCTGATAGTGCTCGTCTGTCATCATTTCTTTGGATTTTATCCATTCGTGACGCGCGGGCATTGCGTAAAGACCGAAATGGATGAACATACCAAAGCGGTCATGGCGGAACCATTCGGTATTACCAGGGGTTTTTCTGACTTTGTAGCTTGACATTTTTCTTTCTCCTTTATATTGACTTTTTGATATTTGTGTGTTAAACTGTTTCCTAAGAATATCTTATCATAAACAGCTTTCTAAAGCAATGGAGAAAACGGTAAAAATATGGAGAAAACGAAAAATGGTAATAAATCGCAAGAATGATCTTGACAGAAGGATAGAAAAAACCAATCTGAATGTCCTTGAAAGCGGAATGGCAATTATAGATGAGAGCTGGCGGTGCGATGATGTTCTTTCGGTCTATAATCGCGTATATTATATAATTGAAGGAGATGGTGCGAATCTCGGCAGTGAGAATGAGCATATAGTGATGAAGCCGGGGCATATATATCTAATTCCCGCCGGCTACAGATATAGGTATTGGTGCGAGGGAATTGTTAAAAAGGTTTATTTCCATATAAGTATAAAGCGAAATGACGGATATGATGCTTTGTCGGGGTTTAGAAAGATAGGAGTTATCGATGATGCTGAGACGGTGAAAAGAATTGAACGGCTCTATCAGAATGATTATTCTTATTCCTGTCTTGCCATAAAGGGAGAATTGCTGAAAACGGTTGCAGGGATCGCGGAAAAATACAGCCTCGGTATTGTTGATGGTGATGAAAACGAATATTCGCAGGTTCTTCGAAGGGCTGTGAAATATATACAGAAAAATCTCTCGATTAAATTGAGCAGGGATGAGATAGCGGAGCATTGCAGGGTGTCTGCGGGAAAGCTTGCTATCTGCTTTAAAAGTGAGCTCGGTGTATCTGTTGGTAAATATATTGATGATCTGGTGCTTATGGAGGCTATGCGAAGACTTACTTATACCGAAGACCCTATCGGAGTTATAAGTGAAGAACTTGGATTTTGCGATCAGTTCTATTTTTCAAGAAGGTTTCGGGAGCTTTGCCGGATCTCACCCTTGAAATACAGGCTAAAAATGCAAAACTCAAAATGATATTGTGCAATATTCACAATTTGGTGCGCTGTTTTTTGTATAACATTGTCTTCGCTGTCGAAAAAACTGTTTTTTTAAAAAAACTGTTGACAAGGAGAGAAAAAAGTAGTATAATAGTCAAGCTGTCAAAAAGAGGCGGCAGTCACATGAAGCCGAGTCGAAAAATTTTTGAAGAAATTTGAAAAAAGGTATTGACAAAGCGAAATG
>JAZOAL010000124.1:0-16126 GCA_045595425.1 Eubacteriales bacterium | reverse complement strand
GTAAGGGCACTTGTAGACTACGAGTTTGATAGGTCAAAGGTGTAAGTGCAGTAATGTATTTAGCTGATTGATACTAATAGCCCGAGGGCTTGAACTGCTTTTGTTCAAGTCTCATTAACGCAATTACTTGAGTTTCGTTTAACTCCTTTCCTTTATTCGGTTTTCAATGATCATGATTATAGTCAAGAAAAAAGAGAAGCAGATTGCTTCTCTTTTTTCTATTTTGGCTCTTTCCCCCAACTATTGACAAAGAGTCAATAGATCCTCTCTGATGCCGCTCGCCCTTCATACCCCAAAGCTCGCGGGGATCGCCCCAGGGACCACGTAGGGCCGCAACAGCGGGGATCTATTTTTGACGCTCTGTTACTTCGAAAAATTATTGTTTATATTGGAATAGTTTTTTATAGCTCAGTTATAGTAATGCATGGATTTGATTTATGATAACCTAACCATTTGAATAAAAAATACGTCAAAAAGATTTGCCTTTTTGACGTATTTTTTATGATATTCAATTTTTTTGTTAGGTTTATTAGAATATCGCAGTTATTATTTCTTTAATTACAGCAACGGTCTCATCTGTGGAAGAAATGATTGCCTCAATTGATGAAATCGTGGTGGTGATCGAAAAGATTGCCAAAGTGATTTCGCTTAAAATATTAAGAAGGATAAAGCCGATAATAGTTGACAATATTGCGCATGCCTCTCCGATGATGCTTAACACAAGACCGGTCATTTTTTTGCTTCTCTTATATTCATTTATTCCTAAAATGATACCTATAATTGAGGCTATATGACCGATAAGAACGAAAATCCATGAACTGATAATTCCAACTAAGCCCAAAATAATAGAAATATTACTTTTGCCGGAAGTTTTTATGGAGCTGTTTGCATTTGCTTTTGCGGGACTGTTTACCCAATTTCCGCAGCCTGTGCAGCCGACGGCGTTATCCGAGAGCTCTTTACCGCAAAATTTACAAAACATGATTTTGACCTTTCTAATAATATTGTTGAGAAAACAATATTATTTTGCACTATTTGTTATCATACAATATTATAATGCGGATTTGATTTAAAGTCAATAGTAAATTCAATCGTTTAATGGTTCTTATCTATATATGGTTCATCCTTGTATCCTTTTTCTTTGAGTGATAGCACCATATGGTCGAGGCGTTTTTTCCAGAACGTTTTGAAGAATTTTTTATCACCAAACCACTTTACAAGCGTTGGACTTATTGCGTAATATGTTTTAATGAATGCTCTACCATACCATGTGGTGTCAAGCTTGTAGTCACGGTATCTTCGAAGAGTCCAAACTTCAGGACAATCATAGGAACCGTACACTGCGGTAGCAATATAGCAATTATAACGCTTTTCTTCATATCCAAAATCAATATATTTTGCATTACAATTTGTACAGACCTTATCTTCGTTTACCATTCTATTGCATAATATGCAGTTGCCCTCTTTTGCTTTTATTAAAATATTATTTAGGAATGGGGTAGCTTGAAAGGCATCAAACAATGTTGATCTATCATCACCGTTTTTTAATGCCTCGGTAGATGGTTTAAATGAAAGACAAAAGTCGTTCAAGTTGCATTCTATGGTATCAAGTGAAGAACAATGCTTAAATGTTCTCTCGTATTTTATTTTTTTCATTGGAAGTCTTGCGAATTTTAAATTTGCGCATTCCATATATGCATCTTTTCCTATGAATTCAATGCTATCAGGTAATTGTATGCTTTTAAGTCCGCTATTTTTAAATGCAGCATCACCAATTTCTATTATGCTATTCGGCAACGATACTTCTTTTAGATTCTTGCAATTTTCAAATGACGAACAGCCAATTTTTGTTACTGTTTCGGGAATACTTATGCTTTCTATAGTTTCAATATCTTTGAAGCAGGCATCGCCGATAACGATAGCTTCAGAAGGAACGATGACAATAGGAGAAATACCGGTATATTCTACAAGTATGCCTGCTACGATCTTAAAATCAATATTTTTTGATACATCTTTTTCGATAGCAAATGCTGATTCGCAAAATTCACAATAATATTTGTTTTCCTTGCGTAAATAACTAAGTTCTGCACCGCAATTTTTACACTTTAAAGAGACCATATTCTTCATCCTTTCTGGTTTTAATTAAAAAATGATGTGTTCAATTTTATATAATGTATCGCCCAAACCAACAGTAAGAACTGCAATCTTACCATCGGTAAGCTCTAATCTATATTTTGTACCGTAGATTGAAGTGCTTCCATTATTACCATTTCGCTCAATATCTATTACGCCCATAGCAAGAACTTCAGCGCTCTTAACTTTATCGTGCGTAACAACATACTTAGTGTCATTCGGAAGTGTGAATGTCATAGAGGCATCACCATCGGTTTCGGAAAAGCGAATAACTGTACCAACGGGAAAATCAGAGCTGTTTACTTTACCAATAATTCCGACGTTTTTCATAATGTCTTTTCCCATTTTTTTCAATGAATCTGCAAATCCCATAATTATTTCTCCTTTTTTCTATTTAAAATTTGTTTATTGATGTGTAAGCATGAAGATATGGTCTCTTTGAAATGCAAAAAAATGTAGTTTTTTGCCGACACGTATATTATAGTACAAATCTTTACTAAAGTCAATAGTAAATATCTTTATTTGATATAATAATTTTGAATATTTTTTGGTGGTATCAAATATGGAATATTATTATATAAAGCGAATTCGTGATCTGCGTGAGGATCACGACCTGACACAGCAGGAGGTTGCGGATATTCTCGGGACATCGCAGACGATGTATGCGAGATATGAGCGTGGAGCAAATGAATTGCCCATTCGTCATCTGCTGGTGCTTTGTGATTATTATAAAGTCAGCGCGGATTATGTTTTGGGATTGACAGATGAAATATGAAAAAAGAGGCGTTCTGCCTCTTTTTGTTTTAAAAACATATTTGGAACATTTTTTTGTTTTTTTCGTCTAATACATAACCAAATTTAGGGAGGTATAAAATGAAAAGATTATCAGTTTTTATCCTTGCACTGCTTTGTGTCATTATACTTGCTGCCCGTAGCGGAGATGAAGAAAAGCCCCAAAACGAAACGGACTCTTCATCTTTTGACAGTTCTGATGTTTTGAATACTGAAGGAACAGATGTGCTTGTCGATACCGATGATCTTGACGTGACAGATACTGATAACAGTTGCATCGCAGACCGGGATACGATGATTATTGATTTTCCGGGAACGATCAATCCTTATGATGTAGTGGCAGAAAAACCGGTGATTTATCTTTATTCGGATGAGAAACTGCAGGTTGAACTGAATCTGAAGCTTAATGGAGAGCTGAGCTGTACTTATCCAAAATATGAGAACGGCTGGCGAGTTACTGTGGATTCAAACGGTATACGCGGAGAGGACGGAAAGGAATATAATTACCTTTATTGGGAGGGGCTTTGCCAAAGCGAATATGATTTTTCAGAGGGCTTTTGCGTTGCCGGAAAGGACACTGCTCTTTTCCTTGAAGATGCGCTTGAAAAACTGGGGCTTGAGCGCAGGGAGGCAAATGAATTTATTGTCTATTGGCTGCCGATTATGGAGAGCAATCCTTATAATCTGATCTCTTTTCAAGGGGAGGCATATTCAAGTCAGGCAAAGCTTGATGTTTCTCCTGCCCCCGACACCGTTATTAGAGTTTTTATGACATTCAAACCTTTGAAGGCCCCTGTTGATATAAAAAGTCAGGAACTTACAGCCCCCGAGAGAAAAGGCTTCACCTTGGTTGAATGGGGCGGAGCAGTTATAAAGTGAACATTAAATTGTAGGCCATAAAGCACTGTTAAATTATTGTTTATATTTTTATTTATGAAAAGGGAAAAAGATATAGCCGCACATCACTCCATGTGCGGCTATATCTTTTTTAGTTGTTTTCAGCAATTTTCAGGTGTGCAACATATTCTTCAAGGCACATGCCAAGGTTTTTCATTCTTGTTGCGTGATATCTGCCCACAAAGCGATAATGCCAAGGCTCAAAGCTATAGCCGGTTATATCCACCTTATCTTCGGGAAATCTTATTACAAAGCCGAATTTATGGCAGTTTTCTTTTAGCCATTTGTATGCCTCTTTGTTTGCAAAGGAAACATCTGCCGAGGGAAGATTGTGCATATCACAGCATAGACCCGTTTGATGCTCGCTGGTTCCCGGGGCGGCAGAATAGGTAAGAACTATTTCTTTTGCCTCTTCCTCGGTGAGCGAGGGATTTCTTGACATTTCTCTTTGCAGATATGTGCTGAAAAGAGATACCTGTTTGTTATAGGAGCGATAGCCGCTCATGACCGAAACGTCGGTATAACCCGCGCTTTTCATTTCGATGAAGAGTGCTTCAAGTGCTTTTTGGGCACATTCCACCATCTGCTCCTTTCTGCCATCCTGTCTGACATTGACGATAGATACGAGATTTTCGGGGATGGTCTCGGCGGAGATATAATTGGTTTTATTCACAAGTATCAGATAAGCATCCCTGTCCGCGGGGTTCATATACTGCTCATATTCGGAAAGGTCGTTGACAAAACCGAGACTGGCAATATTTCCGATATCGGGATCCTCATCTATGCCCTCAAGGGTCTGTGATCCCTTTATGCTGAAGGTGATATCCGAATAGAGGGGTTCTTCCTTTGTGCTTCCTTCAAGCTCGGTTCGGGAGATCTCGATGGTATCCTCTTCTTCGTCCTTTACAAATTCAAGACCGTTAAAATACGCTTCCGCAAAGGATAGGGGAATCCATATATCCTTGTTTTCTTTTATCAATGCCGGACCGTAGCTTATATCAACCATATCACCGTTTATCTTTGCGGAGCGGCTTCCGACCGTAAACTCAACATATTCATTGTTATCGGCTGTAAAGCGCATTGAGTTCATTGTTCCGCTGACAACAAAGGAGCACATTTCCGCAAGCCTCGACATATTCATATAAAGAACATTGTTGATCGTGACCGAGGGGAACTCCTCGTCTCCCATTATATATGTGTAGCTTGTTTTATCGCTTTCGGGAATGTTCGGAGAGATCGAGAAAAGCAAAAGAGCGAAGCCGATGATCAGCATTGCGGCAAGCATTCCGATAAAGATCAGAATATTGCGAAGGATCGAGCCGTTTTTTTGCTGTTTGTTTTTTTCAGCGGAGGTCACTGTTGATCTGTTTTGGAAAGGAATCGATGTATCGGGGGATTGCGTGGGGTGGCTTGCGGTGTTCTGCACGGGTCTGCGTGCTTTGCCGACCGAGTTTTGCCTCTGCGGAGCTGCTGCAGGGCGCCTCGGCTGTGAAGGGGCTGCTTGAGGACGCCGAATATCACCAGCGGCAGGGCGGTTCACAGGGCTTTGCGGGCGGTGAACCTCACCGGGAATATTTCTTTGCGGTGAAGAGGCTTTTGGCTGCTTCGCTTCCCCCGAAGGTCTCCTTACAAACTCCTTGTTTTCATCAAAATTATTCATTCGTATAATAAACGCCTTTGCGACTCCTTGTTTTATTTTGTTTCGATCACCATGAAATAAGGTGACGTGGGAGAATTAAGTATTTTTATTTGTGTACAGCATATTTTGCGGCGATCGAGGGTTGCAAGATATTCATTTATCATCCTTCCCTCGGCATCCCCCTCTTCATGACCGGGGTAAACCGCAACATTCAGAACAGAGTCATGTCCGAGAAGGCTTATAGCCGCTTTAATGGCGGGCATTGTGGTCTCTCTCATTGTGGTTATGCTTTTGTCGCCGCCGGGGAGATAGCCGAGATTGAACATTCCCGCCTTTATCGGACCTTTTACATAGTCGAGCACCTTATGGTGAGAGTCTTTTATGAGAGTATAGTTTTCGGGACAGCCTGCTTCCTTCAAATTTTTCGCAGTGGAGTCAAGAGCCTGCTCTTGGATATCGAAAGAATAAACATGTCCGCTTTCTCCCACGGTTTTTGAGAGAAATGCCGTGTCATGACCGTTGCCCATTGTAAAGTCCACAGCGATATCGCCCTCGCCCAGATGATTAAGTATAAAACGCTTGTGAAGCTCAAGAAGATCAAGCATGTTAAGATATCCTTTCAGTTTTTATGTATATCGGAGCGGAGGAATTTTATAGCACGTTCAACTGCGTCTTTTGAATCGTACCAAGGCTCTTCTTCATAACGGTAATCATATTTTTTGCAGAACCAGCTTACATCTCCGCGGAGCTTGTCGAAATATTTATACTGCGGCTCAGAGCATTGCGCTTCAAATTCCGCATATTTCTTTTTGCTAAGTCTGTCGGAAGCATACCGGATCATTCTGCGATAGTGAGGCAGACAATAATAAGGCTGATTTTGAACAAGAGAGGGAAAATCCTCTTGGTTTTCCCAGAGAAGCACTGCAGTTTCGATCATGCGCACAAAATGATATTCTATCCTGCGGCAGACATAGCAGGTCTCTTCAAGGGCTTCGATGCGCTTAGCGGCGCGGTCACCTTTTTTGCCTGCAAGCTTTCCTGCAAGGGTATCTTTCATATCCTCGCGGAGCTCGTCCAGATGGCTTTGAAGGGTCAGCGCCATTCCGAGACGGTTTTTACGGACGAACATCATATCATAATGGATTCGGCAAAAGCCCTCCTTGTTTGTCTGGATCCTTGTATCTGGCTCCATCATGGAAGCTCCCAGAATGAGATCAAGCTCGTTTTCCTCAAGCTTTCGGTATATAGTGCAGAAGGGGCAGCCGCATTCGGGCTTTTTTGCTCCTTCTCTGAAGGCTTCATTTACGGGTATGGAGTATATCTGCTCCATTAAACTTCACGCTCCTTTTTTACTTTGCACTTGTAATATTGATAAAAATGATATATAATATAAATACAGCTTGTATGTTGTCTATAATTATAACACTTTAGGTAAGCCCAATGCAAGTACAAAATATGAATTTTTGAGGATTTATGGTTAATTATCAGTCAGAAAAATGCTCGCGGATGACCGTGAGAGAGAAAAAAGACGGAGATATTACATATTTGGTGATAGAAAATGTTCATGGTTTTTCGGTTTTAAAGACCTTTGACTGCGGTCAATGCTTTCGCTTTGAGCCTGTAAAGGACAGCCCTCATGAGGTGGAATTTGCAGGTGTTGCACTTGGCAGATTTCTCTCCGCCGCTCAGGATGGAAGCACGATTTATATCTACAATTGCGATCTTGATTTTTACCGTGGGCATATTTGCTCATATCTTGGTCTTGATATGGACTATGAAGCAATAAGAGAGGATATCGCCAAAAGATGCCCCACCGAATATATGCTGAATGTGATGGAGAGAGGCGAGGGGATCAGAATTTTGCGCCAGGAGAGATGGGAAGCTCTTTGCTCCTTTATCATATCGCAGAATAACAATATTCCGAGAATCAAGAAGATAATCAGAGCTCTTTCGGAGAAATGCGGTGAAGAGGTTGATGCTTCTCTTATGCAACATCACGGCGCACAGGCGCGCGAATTTGCCTTTCCCACTCCCGATGCTGTTCTTGCTCTCGGCGAGAGCGGACTTCGCGATCTGCGCGTTGGATTCAGAGCTTCATACATATTTGACGCTGCTTTAAAGGTGTCCTCGGGAGAGATCGATCTTGACTCAGCAGCGTATCTGCCGACATCCGATTGCCTTGACGCTCTTTGCGCTGTCAAAGGAGTTGGTCTAAAGGTCGCGTCCTGCACCGCACTTTTCGGCATGGAAAAATATGACGCTTTCCCCATAGATGTTTGGATACGACGCGTCCTTTCCGAAAAATTTCCGGATGACTTTGATCCGTCTGCCCTCGGTGAATATGCAGGCATAGCACAGCAATATATGTTTTATGCCGCACGTTTTGATTGACAAAATCCTTTCAATATGCTATAATATAGTATTACAAACAGTCGGGAGGGCAAAATGGTCGAAATAACAGATGTACTGCACGGAAGTCCGGCAGAAAACGCGGGAATAAAGCCTCTCGATATTCTGATAGATATTGACGGAAATGAAATAAAGGATGTGCTCGATTACAGATTTTATTTGGCAAATGAGCGTATAATATTAAAGCTTTTGCGCGGCACTGAGGAATATTTTGTTAAGATCGAAAAGGATGAATACGAGGATATCGGTCTTGAATTTGAACGTCCTTTGATGGATAAAAAACATTCCTGTGAGAATAAATGCGTTTTTTGCTTCATCGATCAGCTTCCGAGAGGGATGCGCAAGACGCTCTATTTTAAGGATGACGATTCCCGTTTGTCCTTTCTGCACGGCAACTATATAACGCTCACAAATCTCCGTGACAGCGATGTTGATAGAATAATAAAAATGCGTATCTCTCCCGTGAATATCTCGGTTCACACAACAAACCCCGATCTGCGCATTGAAATGATGCACAATAAACGCGCCGGGGAAGTTCTTTCATATCTTGATAGATTTGCCCGTGCCGGAATATCCCTTTGCACTCAGATAGTCCTCTGCCGAGGTCTTAACGATGGTGAGGAGCTGAAACGCACAATGAGCGATCTTGCGGGGCTCTCGCCTTCGCTTGTAAGCTGCTCTGTGGTTCCTTCGGGGCTCACAAAATTCCGCGATAAGCTCTACCCCTTGTCTCCCTTTACGAAGGAAGAATGTGCCGCAGTTATCGATACGGTGGAAGCCTTTGCCGATGAGTGCCTCGAAAAATATGACACAAGACTCTTCTATTGCTCGGATGAATTTTATCTCCGCGCCGAGAGACCTCTTCCTTGCGAGGAATATTATGAAGGATATTCACAGCTTGAAAACGGCGTTGGAATGATAACGTCGCTTTCCGCCGAGGTTGAAGATGAGCTGGGATATTTTGATGAATATCTTGATGAGTTTTTGCCGAAATATCCTTGCGGACGCGTTGTCAGCGTTGCAACGGGAGCGGCGGCTTACGATTGCATTTCCTCTCTTGCAAGAAAGGTAGAGGAGAGGGCTGAGGGTAAGCTTAATGTGAACGTATATAAGATAATCAATAATTTCTTTGGAGAAAGTATTACGGTTTCGGGGCTTCTGACGGGGAAGGACATGTCCGAACAGCTTCTCGGCAAAAAACTGGGCGATGCTCTGCTTATCCCTTCGAACACTCTTAAAGCCGATGAGGATATTTTTCTTGACGACATGACTCCAACGGAGCTTTCCGAAAAGCTGGGTGTTCCGGTAACGCCTTCACCTGACACGGGTGCGGGCTTTATCAGGGCATTGCTCGGCATATAAAAATAAAATCGCCGCTTTTGCGGACATGGAGGTATTAAAATGGAAAAGTTTTTAGCGGTTCTTTTTGCACTTTTGATGATCTTCTCCCTTGTTTACTGTTCAAATCCAAACAGCGGCAACAGTAGCGATACCGGTGCGGGCACAGATACCTTAGGCGATTCGGGAAATGATACGGCAGCGATCAATAATCCTCCCGAATTTGAGATAAAGGAGGAGATCATTGTTGTTCACGAGTCGGAGGACGGCAGAAAGAGTACTAAGGTTCTACGTTATCCCGAGATCAGAGGCATGGAGGATGCCGAGCTTCAGAATAAGATAAATTCACTTTTTGTTGATGTGGCAGAAAGACAGTTTATTCTCAATGTTCCCGATGTTGATATCTATATAATTGAGGATACTATCTTCAATTATGAGGTCAGCGATGTGGAAGTGACATATATTTCAAGCACTTTCATTTCGGTTAAGAATACCGTTTATTCAATGACGAGTGTGTCATCATATGCGGACTGCCCCGTTTATACCGTAAATATCGATCTCACAACAGGAAATATTATTGATGAAGAGGATATTTTCGGCGATTTCAATGCTATAACCTCTAAATTCCTTTCGGGTGGCTTTACTAAGGTTTATGGTGAAGATAGTCTGATGAATAATACAAATTATGAAGATATGATCCTTCAGTATAAGAGCGATTATGCAAACTATCCCGAGGTTTATTTCACTGCGGACGCTCTTGTTATCAATATTGATCTTGTTGCGGCGCTCGGGACAAGTGCAGGCTTCTCCGTTCCTATCTCGGAGATCGCCGATTCTCTTAAATTTAATCCAATAAAATAAAAGACTGAAGAAAGAGTATTTTGAAATGGCGAAACCAATTATTGCTATTGTCGGCAGACCTAATGTTGGCAAGAGCACACTTTTTAATAAGCTTATCGGAGAACGCCGATCTATAGTTGAGGACACTCCCGGCGTTACCCGTGACCGAATTTACGGTGAGACCGAATGGCAGGGAAGAAAGCTTGTCATAATCGACACGGGCGGTATCGAGCCGAAGAGCGATGATATCATTCTCAGCCAGATGAAAACACAGGCGGAGCTTGCAATTGAAAATGCCGATGTTATCGTTTTCATGTGCGATGTCCGTGCCGGACTTGTGGCTGATGACAGAGAAATTGCCGTTATGCTGAAAAAGAGCGGAAAGCCGATTGTTCCCTGCATCAACAAATGCGATTCCATAGGCGCACTGC
The DNA here is from genome assembly GCA_045595425.1 of Eubacteriales bacterium. Lineage (GTDB taxonomy): Bacteria > Bacillota > Clostridia > Oscillospirales > CAG-272 > SIG710. The sequence goes on along the minus strand of JAZOAL010000124.1, from coordinate 5,647 downwards.
CCTTTGAATTTTATGAGTTTTATGAGCTGGGCTTTGATACCGACCCCATAGCTGTCTCCTCTATCCACGGAAGCGGAAGCGGTGATCTTCTTGATGCCTGCCTTGATGTTCTTCCTCCTGCCGACGGTGAAGAAGAAGAGGATGATTCTATAAAGGTCGCTGTTATCGGTAAGCCCAATGCAGGCAAATCGTCTATTATCAATCGCATTTTGGGAACGGAGAGACTTATTGTTTCGAATATTCCCGGCACTACTCGCGATGCGGTGGATACTCATGTTGAAAATGAGTTTGGAAAGTTTACCTTTATCGATACTGCAGGTATACGCCGTCAGTCGAAGATAGATGATAAGATAGAAAAATACAGCGTTCTCCGCGCTCACATGGCTGTTGAACGTGCTGATGTTTGTCTTATCATGATCGATGCGGAAAAGGGGATCTCGGAGCAGGACGAAAAGATCGCAGGAATTGCGCATGAAGCAGGTAAGGCTTCCATCATCGTTATGAATAAATGGGATGCTGTGGAAAAAGAAAATTCCACTGTAAAGCACTTTACTGACAGGGTCTATAATGCGCTGGCTTATATGACGTATGCGCCCATAATGTTTGTTTCGGCAAAAACAGGGCAGAGAGTGGTTAAGCTCTTTGAGCAGATCAAATATGTTTATAATCAAAATGTTATGCGCATTTCAACCGGTATGCTAAATGACGTTCTCGGAGATGCTATGATTCGCACTCAGCCTCCAACCGATAAGGGAAGGCGACTGAAGATATATTATATGACTCAGGTTTCTGTTGCTCCCCCAACATTCGTCATTTTCTGCAATAATGTCGAGCTTTTCCATTTCTCATATCAGAGATATATCGAAAACTGCCTGAGAAACACCTTCGGATTCAATGGGACTCCTATTCGTCTGATAATCAGACAGAAGGGCGATGACGCATAAACCAAGAGAGGAAAATCTATGTTTGTAGATAATATAAAGATTTATCTGAAGGCAGGCAACGGCGGTCACGGTGCGGTCTCCTTCAGACGAGAAAAATATGTTGCCAAGGGCGGTCCCGACGGCGGTGACGGCGGAAACGGCGGCAATGTTGTTTTTAAAATAGACGAGGGCTCAAATACCCTTCTTGCCTTCCGATATAAGCGCAAATTCGCGGCGCAGAACGGAGGCAACGGCTCGGGCGCAAAGTTTCATGGAGCCAATGGCGAGGATGTTGTTATACTTGTACCCCCGGGAACCCTTATTAAGGATGTTGAGACCGGAAAAATCATTAAGGATATGTCGGATTGTGAGCCCTTTATCTGCTGCAGAGGCGGAAGAGGCGGCTGGGGAAATAAGCATTTTGCTACACCCACAAGACAGACACCGATGTTTGCAAAAAACGGTACTCTCGGTGAGGAAAAAGAGGTTATTCTTGAGCTGAAAATGCTGGCTGATGTCGGTCTTATCGGATTCCCGAACGTAGGCAAATCATCTATTCTTTCCAGAATAAGCGCGGCTAAGCCCAAGATAGCCGATTATCATTTCACAACTCTTTCGCCTAATCTCGGCGTTGTGAGAACGGGCGATGAGAAGGGATTTGTTGCCGCAGATATCCCGGGGCTTATTGAGGGCGCGGCTGACGGAGCAGGTCTCGGACATGCTTTTCTGCGCCATGTTGAGCGCTGTCGGCTCCTCATTCATGTTGTCGATATTTCGCAGGTGGAGGGAAGAAATGCCATTGAGGATATAAAGCAGATCAACAGTGAGCTTGAGCGATACAGCCCTGAGCTGGCAACAAGACCGCAGATTATCGTTGCAAACAAGACGGATATGATAAGTGAGGATTATGTTGATCTTGATGCGTTTGAGAAGTTTGTTGATGATAATGAATGGGAAATGATCTATGTTTCCGCTATTGCAGGCGAGAATCTTGACGAGATGGTGCGCAGAGTTGCCGAGAGATTAAAGCTCCTTCCTCCGCTCACGATCTATGAAAGTGACTATGCTCCCGAGGATGAATTTGCAAAGTCGGATGAGGGCAGAGTAACTACTGTCAGACGTGAAAACGATACGTTTATCGTTGAAGGGGAGTGGCTCTTCAATCTGCTTGGGCAGATCAATTTCAGCGATTATGAGTCATTAAACTATTTCCAAAAGGTGCTTATCAAGGGCGGCGTCATCAAAATGCTCGAAGAGCATGGCGCAAAGGACGGAGACACTGTTTCGATTTACGATTTTGAATTCGATTTTGTTAAATAAAGGTGATATATATGAATATTTGGCATGATATCAGCACCGAAAGAATAACTCCTGAGGATTTTACGGCAGTTATTGAAATTTCAAAGGGAAGCCGCTGTAAATACGAGCTTGATAAAGAAACGGGATTTCTGAAGCTTGACCGGGTTCTTTACACTTCTACTCACTATCCCGCAAATTACGGATTTATTCCGAGAACCTATGCGGACGATAAAGATCCACTTGATGTTCTTGTACTCTGCTCGGAGCCGATTCAGCCCCTTACACTTATGCGAGTCCATCCCATAGGGGCAATGCGTATGATTGACGGTGGAGCACTTGATGATAAGATAATTGCAGTACCTTTCTCTGATCCGAGTTACAGTGAGATAAAGTCGATAGACGATCTGCCGCATCACATTTTCGATGAAATGATGCACTTTTTCAGCGTTTACAAACAGCTCGAAAACAAGCAGACAGCGGTAAAATCTCTGTTCAGCAGAGAAGAAGCTTACGGAATTATCAGAGAGTGTATCGAAAGCTATAACATAAAGTTTGGCGATAATAAATAATGGTCATCTCTAAATACTCGCCGTTCGGGGAGTTTTTAGAGATGAACAATATATTGTTCAATTTTAAATAGCCGACTCATTGGCATAATGAGTCGGCTATTTTTTTACACTTATCAAGTTTTTGTAGGTTCAAAATTGGTTTTACTTTATGCGAGTCAAAAACGAATGTTGGATAAGATGCAAATACAACAAAAATGTTAGACTTGTTTCATAGATTAGAGGCAAATCGAATTACTACAGATATAATCATGAAGCACAATAAAATTAAATGCTTGTATTATAACTGTCGAAAAGCCGTTTTCGAAGGAATTTTAGAGGTGCTTTGTCTTACGAATTTAATTTGCAAGAAACATAAACGTTAAAATAAGTAAGCAAAGTGTTAAATTTATGCCAATCCCCTTGCAAAATTCAAGTATTTGTTATATAATATTATATTATTTGACTCGGAGGTGAATGGCTTGCTTGCAGGCTTCAGAAATTTTCTTCTGACGTTTATAATTTCTCTTGTCATTTTCGGTATAATAGCGTTTTTCGTTGTTAATATGGTTCTCGATTCTATCGGAGTCTCTACAGGTATAGTCGGAAATAATCAGGACCCTGTTCAGACGGGCGGTGAGGAATATGTTGAGGATACAGGAAATGACGCTCAGGAAAATCTCAATGGCTCCTCATTTAATATGCTTTTTGTGGGACTTGATTATGCGGAAATTTTCTATGATTTTTATGACCCGGATACTGTTGAGAATTTGAAGCAGTCCGAAGACGGAAAAATCCCCGGAGAGCTTGTTACCGATGGAGAATATCGCAGGGTGTCTGCCGATACTATCCTTCTCATGTGCATAAGCAAGGAACGAAAGGAATTTGCCTTTACTTCGATCCCGCCCGGAACGAGAATCAGCAGAGGCGAGGAGACCAAGAATCTTTCCGATATTTATGAAGAAGAAGGCCGCGAAGGCTTTATCGACACGATCCATACCCTTGTCGGTGTTCCGATAGACAGACATGCTTTCATAAGCATGGATAAATTCCCCGATGTTATTGATAATCTGTTTAGCGACGGAATTGAGTTTAACGTCCCTTGCGATATGGTCTATGACGACTATAAGGGCGGTCTGCATATCGATATTAAAGCCGGAGTTCAAGATCTTGACGGGGATCAGGTTTTGCAGGTGCTTCGATTTAACAAATATGAAGATACTACAAATTCCCGTCTTAAAACTACGGTAGCTGTTGTTCGCGAGATAATGGAAGAGCTTTTGATAAAATTTTATATGCCAAAAGCAAATGGTATTTATGATGATATAGAGGATGCTCTTGTAACCGATTTTTTAGCATCGGATCTTAACGCAAATCTGGATCTTATTTTCAGCTATCCCAATTTTACCCCGGTTACGCTTGAGCTTCCGGGGAGATATACAACTATCGATGAGAAGCTTTGCTTCATTCCCGATGAAAAGGGATGCCTTAATACTCTTGCACCTTATAAAAGAGTTTCTAACTGATAAAAATTTTTTGAAAGACATATAGGAGTTACAAAATGAAAAATTCAGAAAAAACAATGGACAAAATTGTTGCTCTTTGTAAAAACAGAGGCATCATTTTCCCAGGCTCCGAGATTTACGGTGGTCTTGCAAATTCTTGGGACTACGGCCCTCTCGGCGTTGAATTTAAGAACAACGTAAAGAAGGCTTGGTGGAAGAAGTTCGTGCAGGAGTCCAAATATAATGTTGGTCTCGACAGTGCCATCATCATGAATCCCGAGGCTTGGGTTGCTTCAGGTCACGTTGGCGGCTTCTCCGATCCTCTCATGGATTGCAAGGGCTGTCATGCGCGCCACAGAGCGGATAAGCTCATTGAGGATTACGCTTTTAAGAATGGTCTTGATGACAATCCTGCGGGCTGGAGCTTTGAGCAGATGTCCGAATATATCGCAGAGAAGGGAATAGTTTGCCCCGATTGCGGAAGCAAGGAATTTACCGATATCAAGAAATTCAACCTTATGTTCAAGACCTTTATCGGTGTTACAGAGAATAACGCAAGCACAGTTTATCTCCGTCCCGAGACCGCGCAGGGTATCTTTGTAAACTTTCCCGCGGTTCAGAGATCCACAAGAAAGAAGCTTCCATTCGGCGTTGCACAGATCGGTAAGTCATTCAGAAATGAGATCACTCCCGGTAACTTCGTTTTCCGTACCCGTGAATTTGAGCAGATGGAGCTTGAATTCTTCTGCAAGCCCGATACTGACCTTGAATGGTTCGCTTATTGGAAGGATTACTGCCATAAGTTCCTTTTGAACCTAGGTATGAAGGATGAGAATCTCCGTCTTCGCGACCATGATCCCGATGAGCTGAGCTTCTATTCAAAGGCAACAACCGACTTTGAGTTCCTCTTCCCGTTTGGTTGGGGCGAGCTCTGGGGTATTGCCGACAGAACAAATTACGACCTTTCCCAGCACGCTGAACACAGTGGCAAGGATCTTACATATTTCGATCCCGAAACAAATGAGCATTACATTCCTTATGTTGTTGAGCCCTCTCTCGGTGCAGACCGTGTGGCTCTGGCATTCCTTGTTGACGCTTACGATGAGGAAGTAATTGACGCTGAGAAGAACGATGTTCGTACAGTTCTTCATCTCCATCCTGCGCTCGCACCCTTCAAGGCTGCTGTTCTTCCTCTTTCAAAGAAGCTTTCCGAGAAGGCGGGAGAGGTTTATGATGAGCTTTCGAAGTATTTCATGGTCGATTTCGATGACGCTGGCTCTATCGGTAAGAGATATCGCCGTGAGGACGAGATCGGTACTCCCTCCTGCATTACATATGACTTTGATTCCGAGGCCGATGGCTGCGTAACAGTTCG
>JAZOAL010000123.1:0-4742 GCA_045595425.1 Eubacteriales bacterium | reverse complement strand
TTTGCAGAGCGGACAGATAAAGTCTGCAGGGAGCTCATCCCCCTCATAAACATAGCCGCAGATGGTGCATACATAGCCCTTCTTTTTCTCCTCTTTTGGAATAGGCTTGGGCTTAATATGCTCAAAATAGTATTCGTAGGTGGCAGAAGGAGCCTCCGACAGCATCTTTGCCTCGGTAACATCCGCAACAAATACGGTATGTGTTCCGCAATCTTCAGTTGAGATCACCTTGCCCGAGATAACGGCATTTGCATATTTCGGCAGATAGCGTATACCGTTCTCCGAGCGAGCATCCGCCTCACAGCCTGCAAACTTATCAGTATCTCTGCCACTGGAGAATCCGAAATGCTCAAAAACATTGAACGGGGTTTCTACAGAAAGTACGCAAAGATTAAATTCCCCGGTCTTTATGATCATATCATGGGTGTAGTTTGCCTTGTTAACGGCAATCAGAACACGCTTGGGATCATCTGTCACCTGCATTGCCGTATTGATTATGCAGCCGTTATCCTTGTCGCCGTCTCTTGCGGTCAAAACAAACAGACCGTAAGACAGTTTAAACATTGCATTTTTATCTATCTTCTTTGAAAGATCGATGAATGCAGGCTTTGGCATCGAATCAACTATAGCATCCGCAAGCGCCGTCAGCTCCGCTCTCTGCTGCTCCTTAACCGAGGAACGAATAGTGATCTTATCTCCAAGAATATTCATTCCCTTCATGGGTTCAAGAATATTGCGCATGAGAGATCCGGCGGTTGCCGCCCAGCTTCCGTTCTCAATGAGAGCAACGGTGCGGTTCTGCATATTATGCGCCTTTATATCATGAAGAACGGTCTCCATGTTGATAAAAATACCCGCATTATAGGTCGTTGTTGCAAAAACTATATGGGAACATCTGAAGGCTTCGGCAACTATAACCGACGGATGTGTGACCGAAACATCATACATGGCAATATTGCGAACACCGCGCTGTGCAAGTGCTGTTCCGAGTATCTCAGCCGCATTCTGTGTGTTGCCGTATACCGAAGAATATGCGATCATAACGGCGTTTTCTTCAGGAGTATATGTTGCCCATTTGTAATATTTTTCGATAAACCAACCGATATTATTGCGCCATATTGGGCCGTGCAAAGGGCAGATGGTCTCTATCTCAATGCCGCCTGCCTTTTTGAGAAGCGCAAGAACCTGAGTGCCGTATTTACCAACGATATTTGTATAATATCTTCTTGCATCGTCAAGCCACTCTGTCTCAAAATTCACCTCATCCGCAAAAATATTTCCCGGAAGCGCACCAAATGTGCCGAAAGCATCGGCAGAATAGAGAACCTTATCGGTAATGTCATATGTCACCATTACCTCGGGCCAATGAACCATCGGAGCCATGACGAAGGTAAAAGTGTGCCTTCCTGTTTCGAGCGTATCTCCCTCGGCAACCTCAGTAAGCCTTGAATCGATATCAAATTCAAAGAACTGTCTGATCATGCCTACGGTTTTCTTGTTTGCAACGACCTTTACATTCGGATAGCGCAAGACCAGATCCGCAAGAGTTGCGCAGTGGTCGGGCTCCATATGGTTTACCACAACATAGTCAAGATCTCTTCCGCCCAGTGCATATTCAAGATTTTCAAAGAACTGACCGCCCACTGCCTTATCAACAGTATCAAGCAAAACAGTCTTTTCATCACAGACAAGATATGAATTATAAGAAACACCGCGAGGTATGGGAAAAACACTTTCAAAAAGTGCCAAGCGGCGATCGTTTGCGCCGACATAATAAAGATCGTCCTTTATTTTCTGAACATTATACATAGCTATCCCCCCATTTTATCGGATTATTGCCACATTCGGCTATATAAATTCAAGTAGCAAAATAATCATTTAACAGATAGTATTCTATCACATTTTTTTCCATTTGTCAATATTTTTAGGAATAATTCTTAAAAATATTTTTCTTTGTGAGAAAGTTCGTTAAAATAAGGCGCACAAACCGAATTTTAGGGTGCAAGATAAGCAAAGCCTTCCATATTTCTTAAAATCCAAAACGCAATGCACAGAACAAAAGCAATGATATAGATTATCTTTTCAACCAAACCATCTTTTGTTTTACCCGTTTTAACATATTCAGCCGATTTATAAATCAACAGTCCCATTGCAACGGGAAGCAAGCAGAAAACAAGCACATTATGACTCATTGCCGCCGAAAAATCCAATCTTGCAATTGCCATACACATTCTTGAAACACCGCATCCGGGACAATACTTATCCGTGATCAAATAAAAAACGCAAGGAATCTTTATATTTGTTATCAGAACCCATATAAGATATCCAAAACCCACAGATAATGTAATGATGTAATTTCTAATCAACCTTTTCAGTCTTGTTGATTGTTCGTTGTTAAATTTCAGCATATTTTCTCCATAATTAAAGCGGCACATTATGTGCCGCTTTAAAGAATGTTATCAGTTAATGGTATGAGTATGACTTGCGATCCATTTGTAGATTCGGGGTGCAACCCAGAAGCTGTATATACCGCAAGTTACTACTGTGAGCAGGAGCCACTTGATCCAGTTGCCGAACAGCTGTGCGCCGTTACCGTCGAAAGTCAGTCTCTTACCGTCTATTACAACATGCTCTATGATGAACTTCATCATGTAGCAGATCGCCCAAGGCGTTGCAATACCGCAGGTAAAAGTAATGATCAGACTCGCAACGATGGAGTTAACAACGGTATCAAGAACACCGCCATCCCATGTTGATTTCGTAATGTGCGTGCCGCAATTAGGGCAAAAAGGAGCCGATTCACTAACGGGCGCGCCGCATTTTTCACAAAATGCCATAATTTTTTCTCCTTAAGCTGTCAAGATTAGACATATTGTATCATATATTTTCTCAATTGTCAACCCAAAATCAACAAGTTTATTATCTTTTTTAATTTTTTATGGAATTTTAAGCTGCCCCCGTTCTCCGTCACTCAAAAAAGCTGACGGATTTAATTTCCGTCAGCTTTTCTTTACGCCAACTATTGACAAAGAGCCAAAAGACCTTGCAGAAGAAAGTCTGCAAGGTCTTTTTATATTGTGGTTCACCGTTTGGTTTTGCACCAAATCAGGTAAAATCCAATTACTTATCCCTTGATAGCTGCCTGAGCTGCTGCAAGGCGAGCGATCGGAACACGGAACGGAGAGCAGGATACATAGTCAAGACCGATCTTGTGGCAGAACTCTACTGATGTGGGGTCGCCGCCATGCTCACCGCAGATACCTACATGGAGAGCCTTGTTTACAGGTCTGCCAAGTGTAACTGCCATGTTCATAAGCTTACCAACACCGGTTGTATCAAGCTTAGCGAAAGGATCGTTCTCGAATATCTTTGCATCATAGTAAGCATTAAGGAACTTACCCGCATCGTCTCTGGAGAAGCCGTATGTCATCTGAGTAAGGTCGTTTGTACCGAAGCAGAAGAAGTCTGCGTTAGCGGCGATCTCATCAGCTGTGAGACAAGCTCTGGGGATCTCGATCATTGTACCAACCTCATACTTAAGGTTTACGCCTGCTGCAGCGATTTCTGCATCAGCTGTCTCAACAACAACCTTCTTAACATACTTAAGCTCCTTAACATCGCCAACAAGAGGAATCATTATCTCGGGAACAACATTCCAATCAGCATGAGCCTTCTGTGTGTTGATAGCCGCACGGATAACTGCCTTTGTCTGCATTGCTGCGATCTCGGGATAAGTTACTGCAAGACGGCATCCACGGTGACCCATCATGGGGTTGAACTCATGGAGAGAAGCGATGATAGCCTTGATATTCTCAACGCTCTTGTTCTGCGCCTTAGCGAGAAGAGCTATATCCTCCTCGGTTGTAGGAACGAACTCATGGAGCGGGGGATCAAGGAATCTGATACAAACGGGGTTGCCCTCGAGAGCCTCATAGAGCTTCTCGAAGTCTGCCTGCTGGTAAGGAAGGATCTTTGCGAGCGCAACTTCTCTTTCCTCTGCAGTGTCAGAGCAGATCATCTCACGGAATGCCGCAATTCTGTCTGCCTCAAAGAACATATGCTCTGTACGGCAAAGACCGATACCCTCTGCACCAAGCTCGCGAGCCTTCTTTGCATCTGCGGGTGTATCAGCGTTTGTTCTAACCTTAAGTGTACGGAACTCGTGAGCCCAACCCATGATTGTGCCGAAGTTACCGGAGATCTCTGCGTCAACGGTAGGAATGATACCGTCATAGATGTTACCTGTGGAACCGTCGATGGAGATGAAATCGCCCTCGGTAAATGTCTTGCCTTCGAGAGTGAACTTCTTGTTCTCCTCATCCATCTCGATATCGCCGCATCCGGATACGCAGCACTTACCCATACCAGGGGCAACAACTGCTGCATGAGATGTCATACCACCGCGAACTGTCAGGATACCCTGAGCAGCCTTCATACCTGTGATATCCTCGGGAGATGTTTCAAGACGAACGAGGACAACCTTCTTGCCTGCATTCTTCCAAGCCTCTGCATCCTCTGCGGAGAATACTACCTGACCGCAAGCAGCACCGGGAGAAGCACCGAGACCTCTGCCCATAGGTGTAGCAGCCTTAAGAGCCTTTGCATCAAACTGGGGATGGAGAAGTGTGTCAAGGTTTCTGGGGTCGATCATGAGAACGGCCTCTTCCTTTGTCTTGTGACCCTCAGCAACGAGATCTACAGCGATCTGGAGAGCAGCGGGAGCTGTTCTCTTACCGTTACGG
>JAZOAL010000122.1:0-9181 GCA_045595425.1 Eubacteriales bacterium | reverse complement strand
GTTACAAATATACGAAATCCGGCGGACTACTATCATTAGTCCGCCTTTTTATAAGTTTTTGTATCCGAAACGAAGAAAATGCTTTTAACAGCCAGCGCTGCTGCAGGTCCGATTATCATGCCGAAAAAGCCAAAAAGCTTGAAGCCTGCGTACATTGCGATCAGTGTCAAAAGCGGATGAAGCCCAAGACTTCCGCCAACTATCTTCGGCTCGGAAATCTGCCTGACAACAGCAACACAGGCATATACTATCAAAAGACCTATCCCTCTGTAATAATTTCCCGAAAACAACAAAATGACCGACCAAGGTATCAGTACACTGCCAACCCCAAACACAGGCAGAATATCAATTATTGATATGATTGCCGCAAGAAGAAGTGCATAGTCTATTTCAAGAATACTGAATCCCACAAAAAGCTCGCCGAAGGTCATAAGCAGAAGCAAGACATAAGCTCTCAAATATTTGACCGCAACGCCGGCAAAGCGCTTTTTAAGCGGTGTTAATTTTTTTGCCGCCTCATGCGGAAGAATCGCTCTGATTCCCGAATGTATCGTATCCAGATCAACACAAAAGTAAAAGCTGGAAATCAGCGTAACTATGACAAACAATACAAATGAAGGGAAGGCAGCGATAAGATTTCCCAGCCATATGGGGATCTGTGTGCTTAGTTTTGTCACGATGCCTGAAATCATATCTCCAACAAGCGCATCAATTCTCTCACGCAAGCTTGAAAGCTCTGCTCCGAGTGTCAATCGGTCAAGAAACGGAATATGTTCTGTTACGCTTTGGGCAAAATCCAAGGCTTCTCCGATCAGATCGCCTGCATATGCCGAATCATAGGAAAGACGCTCCATAAGACGCCGCACTTCAAAAATCAGCCTCTCAAAGGCAAGTACAAGCAAAAAAACAACCAGAGACAGTAAAAGCAGAAGCAATATAACGGAGACAGCCTTGCTTCTTTTCTCACCCTTCCCTGCCAATTTTTTTGCCAACGGTACAATGGCAAGTGCCACAAGCCAACCGATAAGAAACGGCAGCAATATCGAAAGCCCGTATTTAAAGAAAAAATACAAAAACGCTATTCCAAAAAATATGCAGACCAAAATCGCGGCAATGCCGATTGCTCGCCTTTCAAAGGTTTCATATTTCAAAAAAATCCCCCCCGCCTTATAACGATTATACGCCGCAGCAGCTTGAATTTTTCAAAGATGAAAAATATTTTTGCAAAACATAAGCTTATCAATTGACAACCAATGTCAAATATGATAAAATTATATAGATTGTTGCAAAAAAACGTTATTTGATGAGAAAATATCCTACATAATGGATAGAACACAGGAAAGGAGTCTTGTCTTGAAAAAACAATTTTATATAATGCTGATCGGGCTTCTTTTGGTTTTCGCATCAATACTTCTTACTTCCTGCAACGGTATACCGGCTTCGAATCCCCATGATGCCGGTAAAATCACGCAAAACGAGACAGCCTCCGAAACCTTTGCCGACACGGCAGTGACAGAACCGATCGAAACTGAGCCCGCATATGATTTTCCAACAGATCCTCTTCTTTATGAAGCCGTACCGGAAGAAGAATACGGGCTGAGTAAAAATGAGGCAGGCATCCCCTGCGCATTTGAGCTTGAGGGCACTCTCAGAACAGCAACGGGAACGTCGCTTAACCTGATCGTTGAATGGGAAGCGACAAGAGAAGAAGGAAGCGATTTTGCGACCCTAACGCTTGATATCGCCGTTGAGCATAAGGCGATCAAATGTCAAAACTTCATCGGCAGTTTTTTGGTAAACGGTGAAGAATACGCTTTCATGTCACCATATTATGAATATCGCAGCTCTTATCTGATTCGCGAATGGCTCTGCGAAGTAACTGTGAAGATCCCCTGCGGATACGGTGAAGAAACCCTTATAGATATAGCCGCGAACTGGGCCTTTAAGGGAAAATATGAAGGAAGGGTCTTCGATGGCATAAAACTCAATGCGAAGATCCCCATCGGAGAAAAATATGCGGCACTGAAAACAAGCGTAAATTTTGAAATAGAGAATATACTCCAGCGTCCCGAGCTTCCGGAAGGCTGTGAGGTCACCTCGCTCGCCATTCTGCTGAATTATCTCGGTTTCGATGTTACCCATACATATCTTGCGGATAATTATCTTGAGCAAGGTGAGGTCGGAGAAGTCAGCTTTTATGAAATGAATGTCGGAAATCCACGCGAAGAGGGCAAATCCTGGGGGTGTTACTCACCGGTTATAGTCAAAACGGCAAATAAATATCTCGCCGATATGGAAAGCTACTATAGGGCATACAATTATACCGGCTATGATATTCATGAGCTTTATTATCAGCTTTCAATGGGTCATCCCGCGATTGTATGGGTAACAATGGATTTTTCAGAGCCTTATCTAAAAAAACATTGGACGATAAACGGAGAAAAGCTCTATTGGAAATATCCCCTGCACTGTGTTGTGATCTCAGGTTATGATATGGAGGCGGGCACGGTAACTATCACAGACCCCCTGAAAAACTATGTTGTGACCGTTAACATGAAAAAATTCGAGCTCCGATGGAGGCAAATGGAATCGCAGGCTGTAGTGCTCAAAATGAGCCAAGTCGCAAAAAAATAAGGTTCTATAATAAATGTTGGAGTGAAACCAACATTTATTATAGAACCTTATTTAAAAGACAAACAATAATTTGTCGGGGCAAAGTAAGTTGCAGCCTATGAGATCCTTTTTTCGTTATAGAAAGGCACAAAACAGTATTCACCGAAAAGTCATCCCGAGCTTAGTCGAGGGATGACTTTTCGGTAGTGTTCGCCTTGTTCACTAATGTTTATTTGCCTTAAGTAACAGCCCGATAAATTATTGTTTATCTTATAATAGTTTTTTACAGTCCTTCTCCACTAACGTCAAAGGGGAATCCTAAGATTCCCCTTTTGTAGTATAATTTATTTAATTACTTATACTTGCGCTTTCTTGCAGCCTCGGACTTCTTCTTACGCTTAACACTAGGCTTTTCATAGTGTTCTCTTTTGCGAAGCTCGGTGAGGACGCCGGATCTTGCGCACTGACGCTTAAAACGACGAAGCGCACTGTCAAGTGTTTCGCCATCTTTGACTCTGATTTCTGCCATTCTATATCCCTCCCTCCGCTTTAGGCCAAGAGAAAATAAATCTCTTTTGGTATTATACAATACTTTCGTCAAAAAGTCAATACAATTTCAAAACTTTTTTGTAGTTTTTTTCATTTTTTGCCGAAAAATTATTTTACGACGATATTTACGATCTTATTAGGTACTGCGATCTCCTTAACTATCGTCTTTCCTTCGAGCAGAGGAACGATCTTTTCATCAGCCTTTGCCGCCGCTATGGCGTCATCCTTCGGGCAATCTCTGGGGAGAAGAATTGTGGAGCGAAGCTTACCATTTATCTGTACTGCGATCTCAACACTTGCGTCAACAGTCTTTGCCTCGTCATAGGTAGGCCAAGCAGCAAGCGAGCAGAAGCCCTCTCCGCCCTTTGATTCCCAAATTTCCTCGCAAAGATGAGGAGCAAAGGGACAAAGCAGACGAACGAAAATCATAAGCTCATCAACTGTCAGCGAGCCGCAGGCATTGATCTCGTTAACCAATTCCATCATTGCCGCAATCGCTGTGTTGAACTTCATATCCTCAATATCAGAGGAGACCTTCTTTATAGTCTTATTGAAAGGCACTTCGAGTTTTTCGGTAACACCACTTCCCTTTGCCATTTCAGCAAGATCCGCGATCTTTTCAAGGAATCTCTTGCATCCCATAACGCTGCTCTCAGACCAAGGTGCTGCACTTCCGTATTCACCCATAAAGAGTATATAGGTACGAAGAGCGTCTGCGCCCAGCTTCTCAACAACATCATTGGGGTCAATGACATTTCCTCTCGACTTACTCATCTTAACGCCGTCGGGACCGAGAATAAGACCCTGTGCGGTTCTCTTTGCATAAGGCTCTTTGGTTGGAACTTCACCGATATCATAGAGGAATCTATGCCAGAAACGGGAATAGATCATATGTCTTGTGACATGCTCCATGCCGCCGTTATACCAGTCAACGGGAAGCCAATATTTAAGCTTATCCATATCGGCAATGCCTGTAGCGCATTTTGGGTCGATATAGCGCAGGAAATACCAAGAAGATCCTGCCCATTGGGGCATGGTATCTGTCTCTCGTCTTGCTTTGCCTCCGCACTTCGGGCACTTGCAATTAACAAATTCTTCTATCTTTGCAAGGGGACTCTCGCCATCCTTACCGGGCTCAAATTCCTTTACGGGAGGAAGTCTCAAAGGAAGCTCCTCATAAGGAACGGGAACCATTCCGCATTCGGGGCAATGAACTATCGGGATAGGCTCGCCCCAATATCTCTGGCGGTTGAAAGCCCAGTCCTTCATCTTATACTGAACGCCCTCTTCGCCAATACCTTTTTCCTCTAGATATTCAAGCATACGCTTGATGGAGTCCTTTTTATTTGTAAAGCCGTTGAGAAAATCGGAATTCACCATTTCTCCGTCGCCTGCATAAGCGGCAGTGCTGATATCGCCGCCCTTGATGACTTCAACAATATCAAGACCGAATTTCTTTGCGAAATCATAGTCTCTTTCGTCATGTGCGGGAACAGCCATGATCGCGCCTGTACCGTAGCCCATCATAACATAGTCAGCAATGAAGATCGGGATCTCCTTGCCTGTTATTGGATTTATGGCAGTCATTCCTTCAACGCAAACGCCTGTCTTATCCTTAACCAGCTGTGTTCTCTCAAACTCGGTTTTCTTTGCGCACTCACCGCGATATGCCTTGATAGCATCCATATTACCAATACGATCAGAAAGCTTATCTATCATAGGATGTTCGGGAGCGATAACCATGAATGTGACGCCGAAGAGAGTATCGGGACGGGTCGTATAAATTCTTAGCTTTTCATCAGTGCCCGCGATGGGGAAATTGACAAAAGCGCCGCTGGACTTACCGATCCAGTTTACCTGCTGCTGAATGACCTGGGGCAGATAATCAAGTCCTTCAAGCCCCTGGAGCAGCTTATCAGCGTATTTTGTGATACGCAGATACCAAACGTCCTTGGATTTCTGAACGATATCGCTATGGCAGATATCGCACTTGCCTCCCTGAGAATCCTCATTTGAAAGGACGACCTTACAGGAAGGACAATAGTTTACAAGAGCGTTATCGCGGAAGGCGAGACCATTCTCAAAAAGCTTAAGGAAGATGTACTGCGTCCACTTATAATAGTCCTCCTCGGTGGTATCGATAACTCTTGTCCAATCGAAGGAGAAGCCCACCTTTTTAAGCTGAGAAGTAAACTTTTCTATGTTTCTGTCGGTAACTATTCGGGGATGAACACCTGTTTTTATGGCAGTGTTCTCTGTAGGCAGACCGTAAGCATCAAAGCCGATCGGGAAAAGGACATTATAGCCCTGCATCCTTCTCTTTCTCGAAACCACTTCAAGGCCGCTATACGCCTTGATGTGTCCAACGTGCATACCTGCACCCGAGGGATAAGGGAATTCTACAAGTCCATAAAACTTAGGCTTATCAGACTTATCCTGTGCCTCAAAAATGTGGGCCTCCTCCCATTTTTTTTGCCATTTACTTTCAATCTCGGAAAAATTGTATTTCATATTAGCTCCTATATATATTGATGTCAAAAATTATTCTTCGCTTGTCGGCTCCTCGCGCTTTTCGCGATAAAGCTTATCGAGATTGTAAAACTCTCTCGCTTCACGGCTGAAAACATGAACCACAACTCTGCCATAGTCAAGCAGTACCCAAGTTCCGTTTCCTCTTCCCTCATAGGAAAGAGGCTTTACCTCTCTCTCAAGAAGCTGAAATTCCACCTCATCGGCAAGAGTTCTTATATGTGTGTTTGAATTACCGCTTGCCAGCACAAAATAATCCGCAATGTCGGTCTTATCCGCAACATAGATAACCTTTATATCCTTGCCTTTTTTATCATCAAGAATCTGCGCGGCAAGCTCTGCTATCTCCTTGGGTTCGGCATCTGTCATGGGGGTTAAATTCTTATTTTCTTCCATATTTACATCCTTTTCTTAATTTAACTTGGGTTCTGCTGCATCACTTTCTATCATCTCCGCTGTATCGGTACCAACAGGATCTGTTACAGCACTTGTGTCCTCAGGCTCAGTATCTATGCTCCCAGTATCAGCAGACTCTGTGTCCACCGTCTCGGTATCCGGAGTCCCGGTATCCGTCACAGGAGGCTCTGTAACAACATGGTTATCCTTTGTGGGAGGTATATAAATACCATCCTGATCAACCTCATTACCAACATAAACGTCACTTCTGCTGTCCGTTTTATATATCTCCACCATATAATCCGCATCGGGATTTGTGAACATCATATTGGGATCAAAAATACTGTCCGGAATATCTCTTGTATAAACATTGAGATAATCGTTAACAGCATCAAGCATCGCGTTTCGGCTGAGCACATAATACCATGTTCCCGAGGTCTTGTATTCCCTGACGCTGCTGCCGGGAAGAGTCATCATCGTAAGCTTATCAATATCGATAGAAAGCACCTTCTCGGCAAAATAAATATATTCCTGAAGGGTAAGATTTGTATTGACATATTTTATCATTTGTGTACACACCTGTGCAACCGTTTCAATGCTGATGCTGTCAACAAATTTCTTCATAAAAGCCGTCATAAAGAGCTTCTGCGCATCGGTTCTTCCGATATCGGCATTTGCCCAGCCGCTTCTGAATCTGACAAACTGCTCGGCTTTCTTTCCGTCAAGGGTCTGATAGCCCTCCTTCAGATTGATATAAAGATCCTGCGCCGGGTCATTATATTTCATATCTCTTGGAACATACATCTCAACACCGCCGATGATATCAACGATATTTCTGAACGCCACCAGATCTATAGAGCCGTAAAAATCTATCTTTATGCAGAGATTGGTTTCAAGGAAGGATGCAAAATCTTCAAGATCTCTTTCGAAATATGAAAGCGCACCGTTTATCTTATGATAACTGCCTTTTTTTGAATTATACCTTGAATAGGTATCTCTCGGCATCTGAATGATATTTATTGCGCCGGTATTCGTGTCAAATTGAGCAAGCATATTAACGTCGGTAAGCCCTGCCGCCTTATCATATCCGACAAAAAGGAAGTTATAAACCCCTTCTTTTCGAATATACTTTATTTCATCTCCCGGAATCTCTATAACATTACCTTCCTCATCGGTTTGGGTTTCAACATTTCCTATATGAAACGGAATATCCGTATCAACGATCGGATCTGCAGGAGAAAAATTATTTGCAACGATCACAATGCCGACTACAATAGCAACAAGGGTGAATACCACAATAATAAGAGTCTCAACCCTTTTCTCTTTTTTGGGAATATTTATTTGACTGTTTCTGTTTTCCATTATTTATCCTCTCGGGCATCGCCCGTACATTTCAAGGTTAAGTACGTCCGCTTTTGTCGGGGCTGTCTGATCCCGAAATTGTTAAAATGAGAGAGTTCCTTGCCTCCGTTGTCGATATATCGATCGGAGCACCTTCACTTAGCAGTTGTTTTATGGTAAGATCAAAGGACAACACCAGAGTTTTGTCAAGGTGAAGCAATTTTTCGTCATCAGTCAAGCTGTCAAGAGACACACTGAAGAAAAAATCCCGCAAATAAACGCAGTCCTCAAATTCTCTTCCGTCCTCGATATAATCGGCAAGATATATCAGTTTTTCACATATACCCATGTTTTCCCTGCCCGTTGTATGCCACCTCACGGAATCGACAACCTCCGGGATCGCAAAAGCCACGTATTCCGAAGGAAGAATAGCCGCCGCTGTAATTGCATGAAGCGTTTTCGGAGAAGCTTTTGCGGCAGACGAAATAATTATACCAAGTTTTTCACATATTTGCAACTGTTTTTCAAAACTATTTTCTTTTGTTATGTCATGGAGCAGTGCCGCCGCCCGCAAAACACCTATTTTATCAGGTGCATATATCTCACCGAGACGGACTGCCATCCGCTCAACGCCAAGCGTATGTCGAAGGCGGTAAAATGACATAGAGGATGAGATTTCCTCTCTCAAAATAGCCAGATCATTTTCATCAAACACAAAAATCACCTCTGTTATAAATCCCTCTTTCGCGAATAAACTCAGCAACAGCGGGAGGCACCAGCTCTGAAATATCGCCCTCCGACTGTATAAGATCACGTATCTCGCTTGAAGACAGCTCGGTTATCCTCGGTGATATATGACGGATTTCGGCACCGAACTGTTCCGAATATGAGGAAACTTTTTCCGCAATTTTTTTCTCGGTAATATCATCGTTTTCACGCCTTACATAAACAACGGTGCACATACGGAAGATATCCTCTGCACGATACCAACGGTCAAAAGTCAGTATCATATCTGTTCCGCAAAGAAAAAACAATTCGTCACTCGGATAGATTTTTTTTATTTCTTCAAGGGTAAGAACAGTGTAGCTTTTGCCTCCCCTTCTGATTTCAATGTCCGAAACTTCACATTTTTCCATATTAAATGCAAGCCTACAAAGCTCAAGCCGAAGCTCGGAATCGATTATTTCAACATCTGTTTTATGAGGCGGGATCAGCGCAGGGATCACCAGAAGCTTATCCAATCTCATGGCAGAGATAAACTCTTCTGCCGCTCTTACATGTCCCATATGAGGCGGAGAAAAGGTTCCGCCGTAAATTCCGATCCTCATAATTATTCAAGGATGATCTTTCTGTTCTTCTCTTTTGAGGACTGCTTGTATAGCACAAATTTCGTACCCACAACGCAGACAACGTCTGAAGAAGTAGCCTCGGCGAGCTCCGCCGCGGCACTCTTCGCACTCTCCGCGCTGTTTTCAAGCACCTTCATTTTTATAAGCTCCTTTGCTTCAAGAGCATCGGAGACCGTTTTTATAAGATTCTCACTGATACCGCCTTTGCCTATCTGCATAATGGGATCAAGCCCGTTTGCCATAGAGCGAAGTGCGGCTCTCTGTTTACTTGTCAGCATTTTAGCCTTTCCGCAGTATCACTGCTGTTTATTATAGATGTGTCAAAAAATCAGTTTTGTCTATAAACAATAATTTATCGGCATGGGGCTCTGCCCCACCCCCCCGCTAAAGACCTTTTTCGAAAA
>JAZOAL010000121.1:0-16394 GCA_045595425.1 Eubacteriales bacterium | reverse complement strand
TGTATCTTTCTACAGCAAATCTCCTGATTTTTTCATGTAGTAAAAGCTACAAATGAGCACTATCTGTCATCCTGAACGCAGTGAAGGATCTCATAGGCTGTAAGTTACTTTTCCCCGATAAATTATTGTTTACACTTAACTCTCAGTTTTCAGATTTCGCCAAAATTGTTAGGGTATTCATTTAAAAATTCTTGCGATATCCTGAAATATTTCAAGAATCTTGAAGCGGATCTTGTATTTGCCGCCGTTTTCTTCGGGATCTGTTTCAGTGATGATCCGATACTGTTCAGGAGTAAGCCCCGCGGCAATGAAAGCATCTTCAAGATTGCTTTCGCTTGTCTTTGTGCTTGCCGCCGACAGGCAGATAGGCGGAAATAGTACGCACCACCAGTTTTGTCCTTTTGCTTTTCCGATTTTAATTTGAAGCGAAATATATTCTCCGCTCGGAAAGGCGGAGCTTTCATATTGCCTTGTGGGATAGTATTCCTCTCCGAGTGAGACTGTTACGATATGATCCGATCCGTTATTTTTCAATGTTTCCATGGCTGTATCGCGGAAGAGATCAAGATTTGATTCTATCACATCCAGTGCTTCGGCTCGCGTGGTGCAGTCTGCCAGAAGTGACTGCGTCAGGGCTATGATATCGTCCCTTACAAGCAGCTTCATTGCCTGATCCTCCTCACTGTCGGAATTTGCAAGCACATGAAGGCGAACCACACTGTCATATATCTCCCCCTCCCCATGGATAGGCAGAAGCCCCAGTATCAGAGTAAGCGAAACAGCGATAAGTAAAACGGTAAAAGCTTTTCTTTCCATTTTGTCACATCCTTTTCTTTTCTGTGTTGTTATTTTTCACCGCATTGTGTAAATTTATTCAGCTTTTTATATATTTGACATTTTTCGTGCAATACTGTATAATGATGATAGAATTTTTTCATAGTCGGCTGCATAAAAATGATAGCGTATCTGAAAGGGGGTGCACGGGTGAAAATATCCTTGCGGCAATTCCGTTTTGTGTGCTTTTTATTTTTAATCTTGATGCTTTTATCCTCCTGCCGGGGCGAAGTTCTGCCGCTCTCGGTGACAGAAGGACCTTCGGTGCTTACGCCCGAAGCCCCTTCAAAGACCACTGTCGGACTTCTCAACCCCGATGCCGAGGTTCGCGGTTTATGGATAGCCACGGTTGGGAATATAAACTTCCCTTCAAAGCAAGGGCTTTCGGAAAACGAGCTTAAAGCCGAGCTGGAGGAGATCGTAAGCAAATGCACGGAGCTTGGGCTTAACACGATATTCTTTCAGGTTCGTCCCGCCGCCGATGCCCTGTACGATTCGGAGCTTTTCCCTGCCTCGGAGTTTGTTTCAGGCAAGCAAGGACAAGTCCCGAGCGGCGGCTTTGACTGTCTCAAATATCTTATAAGCATCGCTCATGCTGTCAAGATAAATGTACACGCATGGGTGAATCCTTTGAGAGTGACTTACGGAAGCGCAAAATATCCCAAAACCGAGCTGACATACCTTTCCGAGGGGCATATCGCCCGTCAAAATCCCAACTGGGTCATTCCCTATGCGGACGGCAAGCTGTATTTTGATGCAGGCAACCCCGCAGTTCGTGATTATATCGCCCTCGGGGTGAAAGAGATCGTCAGCGGATATGGGGTAGACGGAGTGGTTTTCGACGATTATTTTTATCCTTATCCGGTAAGCGGAGCCGAATTTGACGATTCCGCCTCCTTCTCTTCTTACGGCACAGGCACGCTTGAAGATTGGCGCAGAGAAAACATCAATGCTTTGGTGAAAGCATGCTATGATGCGGTAAAATCCGTCAGCACCGAATGTCTTTTCGGCATCTCTCCCTTCGGCATCTGGCAAAATGATGACGGCGAAAACGGCGGAAGTGCCACAAAGGGGCTTGAAGCCTATGAATCGCTGTATTGCGATGCCCTTGCATGGGCGCGCGGCGGCTATGTAGACTACCTTGCCCCCCAGCTTTACTGGCGTTTTGACACAAAGGCCGCACCTTACGGCTATCTTTCTGACTGGTGGAACTCCGCCCTTGACGGAACAGGGGTTAAACTGCTTATCAGCCATGCCGCATATATGTATGATGAATGGGAATCTCCTTCGGGCGAGCTGACAGCTCAGATAGAACACTCGCGGGAAGCGCTTTCATATCGAGGAAGCGTCCTTTACGGATATGCCGCAATAGCTTCCGATTCATCGAAGATCTGCAAAGAGATCACACAGCTTTTTGACAGAGAGATCATCTATTCCGATCCTTCAACGAATTATAAAGAGCTGACCTTGAGCGGAATCAAGGATGGAATGATCACCGCAAATGCCACTGTAAAAATAACGGGAGAGTCAGATCCAACGGTCCTTTTGACCCTTGAAGGCAAAAGGGTAAACAGAGGGAAAAACGGTGGATTTGAACTTGAGATCAGCCTTTCTGCCGGAGAAAATAAAATAGTATTTATCTATGGAGACAAAGAATTTGAATTTACGGTTACAAAAACCGAAGAATAAAAAATGCCGTTTTTGCGGCATTTTTTATTCTACAGGCGCATATAATAGTATATGAGCTTAAGGAGTGATGAATAGATGGCAGGATTCGTGAGCGGAACAAAATACGAAACCTTGAGACGCGGAGGAACAGAAATACTGAGAACTTGCGTATCGATTTCCGATTTTCCGGATATTCCCGAAAAATTCAAAAGCTTTTACCTTGCTCTCGGAGATCGTGCAATGGCAGGCGCACTGGAAAAGCTCGGAAGCATTGCCGAACAGGACTTCGATGCCAATAAAGGCAAAAACGGTTTTTTCAGACGCTACAATTATCTTTTTGAATGCAGAGAATCGGAAAGGCGGCAAAATTTTGTTTTGATCGAGCTTAACACCTGCATCATGAGAGCCGGCGCCGAGCTGTTTTCTCAAAAAAGCTTTCATGCTTGCGATATCGAGGAGGAAGCTTTCATCTCACAAAGTCGGGCACAAAAGCTTTTTCCCGATGTCATCACGAGCTGCTTTGGATTATCAAGCTTTTTGAGGGAAAAGATTGTTAAAAAATGAACAGTGGTAAAAATATACAAATATTGTTGGAGCCCCTTGAAAAGGGGAAAAATTTATGTTATTCTATAAGTGAAGTATTATGTTGGTATTATCCACATGGAAAGGAACGGTCAAGGGATGTCAAAGGAAGCGATTGCAGGCATAAGAGATGCGGAAGCTCAGGCACAAAAAATAATCGCCGATGCAAACGAAAATGCTAAGGCTATGATTATAGATGCCGAGAAAAAAGCGGAGCATTTGCGCGAGCAGACCGAGAAAAGCACGTCATTGGAGCTTGAAAGAACGCTTTATGCCATGAGACAAAAGGCTGACGCACTGATCGAAAAAAGTCTCGCAGAAGCCCGTGCTGAAGCGGACGAGCTTATCGCCGGAGCCGATATGAAGACCCTCTCGGCGGTAAAGAAGATCGTCTGGGAGATAATCGAAGCCTGATATAGAAAGGTATCGCAAATATGGCTATATTGAAAATGAAAAAGCTGACCGTCTTTGCCCATCGGCGGGATGCGGATGCGCTCGTGCGGAGACTTATGCGCCTGAGGTGCGTGGAGCTGAAAAGATATGATACGGAGGCGGACGAGCCTCTTCCGCTTTACGGCAATGCCGCAAAATGCGCCGAGATCGAAAAGCGGATAAGCAAAATCGAAAATGCCGTTTCTGTGCTTTCGAAATACAGCTCGGGGAAAAAAGGATCGGGAAGCGGCGCGGCAAATGTCCGTCTTGATAAATTTCAGAGCGATGGAAGTTACTCGCACGCTTTAGGAATCGCTGACGAGGCCTTAGAAATAAACGATCGGTTGGCAGAGCTGAAAAATGACGAAACAAAGTATATGGCAGCCGCCGCCGCACTTTCTCCTTGGCGTTCATATGAGCTTCCCCTTGATTTTGAGGGAACTGAAGCATGCCTTGTAACACCGGTGATATTTCCTTCATCGATAACGGACAAAAAGATCGAGGAAGCTCTTGAAGATACTGCGGCTTGGGCACTGCGGGTAGGAGAAGACAAAACCGCCGCCTGTTATTCGCTTATTTGCCACCGCAGCGATGAAGAGGAGGTCTTCAGAAGGCTCGGAAATATCGGTATGCTCAAAGCCCCCCTTGAAAATTTCAAAGGCACTGCGGCACGGGCATTTGACAATGTGAATAAAAGCATTAAAGCAATCAAAGAAAAGCAAAATGCGGCAAAAGAACGTCTAAGAGAGCTTGCCGCAAGCCTTGAAGAGGTCAAGATTCTATATGATGCGGAGATGACTGCGCTCAAAGCGGAGAGGGCAAAAGAAAATCTGGCCCTTACAGAGCTTTGCGTCCTTCTTGAGGGCTGGATTCCCCAAAAGGATGCAAATAAGGTCTCTTCACTTCTCTCAAAATTCGGATGTGCTTTTGAGATAGAAGATCCGGGAGAGGATGAAGAGCCTCCCGTGCTTCTGAAAAACAACTTTTTCGCCTCTGCTTTCGAATGGGTGCTGGGTATGTATTCATATCCCAAATATGGCAGATATGACCCCACCTTTATCATGAGTATTTTCTATTTTATAATATTCGGTCTTATGTTTGCCGATGTGGGCTACGGATTTATACTGACTGTCGCATGCTTTGGAGCAATAAAGCTGCTGAATCCAAGAAAGGGAATGAGAAATTTCCTTGCCATGTTCGGGTATTGCGGTATTTCTTCAATGATAATGGGCGTGCTCTTTGGAGCTTATTTCGGCAATATGCCGCAGGCATTTACAGAGAATATGCTCGGAGTCGCGGGAGCAAGTACCTCAATGCAGACAGCGGTGCTCTTTGATCCCCTTCAGGATCCGATGAGCTTCTTGCTTATTTCGGTTGCAATAGGCGCAGTTCACCTGATTGCCGGTATGGCGGTGAAATTTTATATTCTCTGCAAGGACGGTCAGTGGGTCGACGCTCTCTGCGATATCGCAACATGGTGGCTGACCTTTGCAGGCGTCGGACTTGCGCTTCTCTTCCCTTGGGGCAAATATGTTGCCATTGCAGGAGCCGCTTCAATAGTCCTCACAAACGGAAGAAATGAAAAGAATATTATTATGAAATTTGCAAAGGGTCTGCTTGGACTTTACGGTGTTGTGAACTATGTTTCCGATCTTCTCTCCTATTCGCGAATCCTTGCTCTCGGTCTTGCGGCAAGCGTGATCGCACAGGTCGTCAACACAATGGGAACTATGGGAGGCGCAAGCATAGTGGGTTTTCTTATGATGGTAGTGATCTTCGTTGTTGGTCATATTCTCAATCTCGCCATCAATGTGCTTGGCACATTCGTTCACACAAGCCGACTTCAGTATATCGAATTTTTCGGAAAATTCTATGAGGATGGAGGAAAGCCCTTCGATCCCATAGCACCTTCCGATAAATATACAACAGAACAATAAAAAGGAGCTTAAAATTATGACTTTCACTGATTTTTTGTCAACCGTTATTACAGGTAACAATCTTGCTCTTGCCGGCGCGGCAATTGCGGCAATCGTTTCCGGTATGGGAAGCGCAAAGGGTGTTGGAATGGTAGGAGAGGCAAGTGCAGGTCTTCTCTCGGAGGATCCCTCTCTCTTTGGTAAGGCACTGATCCTTCAGGCACTTCCCGGCACACAGGGTATCTACGGTCTGATAACAGCCTTCGTTATCATCCTTAAGATCGGTCTGCTCGGAACACCCGTAACACTTGACATCGCAGAAGGCGCACTCCTTTTCTTCGCGGCTTTCCCTATTGCGATAGTAGGCTATTTCTCGGCTATAAAGCAGGCAAGAGTTGCGGCGGCAGGCATCAATCTTATAGCAAAGCGTCCGGATGAGGTCGGTAAGGCTATCACCTCCTCTGCTCTCGTTGAAACATACGCTATATTCGCTCTGCTCGTATCTCTTCTTCCCGTTCTTTTCTTCACACCGGGCGCATAAGGTGAGGTTATGACAGGGCTTGACAAGATTAAGGAGAAGATAATCTCCGAAGCCGAAGCTGATGCCGAGGCTCTGCTTGAACGCGCCAGAGAGCAATGTGCGGAAATTATGTTTGAGGCATCAAAGGATGCCGAAAGGATAAAGGCTTCTCTTGAAGAGAATGCACAAAAGGAAGCCGAGAGCATTATTGCCCGCGCAAAATCAGGCGCGGCAATGCAAAAACGGAATCTTTTGCTTGAAGCGAGAAGTCGGGCAGTAGATAAGGTTTTTGAGGCGGCTTATAAGGAGATACTAAATCTCCCGGAGGAAAAATACTGTGAGCTTGTATCAAAGCTTATTGCATCTGCGATCCTCGATGAAACAGAAACCGAAAAAACGAATATTTCCCTTTACGGCAGGGAAAATGTTGAGCTTCACGAGAAATATGAGCTTATCTTCAATAAGGAAGATAAAGCAAAGCTTGGAGAGACCATACTGAGGGGCGTTGAACGCATAGTTATCGGCAAAATGAACAGAGATGAGCTTCAAAAGCTGGTCATTGCACAGGACACTGCCGATATTGACGGCGGCGTTATAGTGCGATTCGGAAGCATTGAGAGCAACTGTTCTATCCAAACAGTATTCTCACTTCTCCGCCGACGCATGGAGGGAGAGATCAGCGCGCTGATCTTCTCTTTTGAAGAAAACAAATAAGCAAAAAGGAGACGGGCAATGGGAATAAGGAAAAATAAAGAAACCGAATATCTCTATGCCTCGGCGAGAGTGCGTGCGGCAGAAAACCGTCTCATCGGAGCTGACAAGCTGGAGTCGGCTATATCCTCAAAGGGAATTTCCGAGATCGAGGCACTGATAAACGGACTTGACACCGCTTCGGATAACGCCGACAAGCTAAACTCGGCTCTTGCGGCGGCATATTCCTTTATCGAGGAGATATCTCCCGATAAAAATATCGCTTCCTTTCTGCGCTACGGCTATGACTGCAACAACATAAAGGCGGTGCTCAAATGCCATTTCAGGGGCACAGAGAGTGACGAAATGCTCTTTTCATTTGGCACTGTCCCCACCGAAGAAGTGAAGAAAATGCCTGCCGAGCGGGATTATACCGCTCTTCCGAGGCACATGAGCGAGGCGGCATCCGAAGCCTTTGAGGGCTATGCAAAGACAAAAGATCCGCAGATAATAGACATCATTCTCGATAAGGCTTGCTTTGCAGACATGCTTGATGCGGCAAATGCAAGCGGTGAGGATTTCGCGATCCGTTTGGTACATGAAAGGATAGATATTATCAATATTATGATGTGTGTGAGAACTGTACGGATGGGCGGCGGATTTGCAGAAGCGGAAACACTTCGAAATTCGCTGATACAGGGCGGCGATCTCGATGCGGACAAGCTTTTTGCGGCATCGGAGATCGGCGAAGAAGAGATAGGCGAAGTGCTTTTGAGCACAAAATATGCTTCACTTTCGGGGCTTTTTTCGGAAAGCGGCAAGGCGTCCCTTGCCGAGATCGAATGTGCTCTTGACGATCTTTATATGAAAACGGTTCAAAAAACAAAATTTCTTCCGTTCGGTGCATCGATCCTTTGCGCATATCTTATCGCAACAGAATATTTGGTGAAAAATTTGCGCATAATCCTTGCCGGAAAAATGGCAGGGCTTTCGCCCGAAAAGCTGCGCGAAAGAGTGAGGTTGAGCTATGTATAAGATAGGAATAATCGGAGACCGAGACAGCGTTCTCGGCTTTATGGCGCTCGGCTTCGGCGTATTTGACGTTTCGGATGCGGAAGAAGCAAGATTTAAGCTCCGCGAGGCTGTGAGAAGCAATGAATTTGCCGTTATTTTCGTTACCGAAAGGATCGCAGAGGCAATCGAGGACGAGATAGGGAAATATAAGGATATGCCCCTGCCCGCCATTGTTTCCCTGCCCGGCAGAAACGGCAGCACAGGCTACGGAATGGAGAATATCAGGCAGGCGGCGCTTCGTGCCGTCGGCGCGGATATCCTTTTCACAGGTCATGATAAATAATAACATAGAAAGGTAAAACCGCTATGGAAGAGGTTATTGGAAAAATACTGAAGGTCTCGGGGCCGCTGGTGGTTGCCGAGGGCATGAGAAATGCCAATATGTTCGACGTGGTAAGGGTCGGAGAGAAGAGACTTATCGGTGAAATTATAGAAATGCACGGCGACAAAGCATCCATTCAGGTTTATGAGGAGACCGCCGGCGTTGGTCGCGGAGATATCGTCGTTTCAACGGGTGAGCCCCTCTCTGTTGAGCTTGGCCCCGGACTTATCACGAATATTTATGACGGTATTCAGAGACCCCTTGAGACCATCCGCGAAAAGGTTGGGGCAAATCTGACACGCGGTATCGATGAGCCTGCGCTCGACCGCGCAAGGGTCTGGCATTTTGAAGCCGAAAAGAAGATCGGTGATGCTGTTGCGCCCGGCGATGTTCTGGGCACAGTTAACGAGACCGAGGTCATAAAACATAAGGTCATGGTACCTCCGAAAAAGGGCGGTACTCTTGTTCAGATCAATTCGGGCGACTTCAAGGTTTCCGATATCGTTGCCAAAATAAAGCTTGAGGACGGCAAAACCGAAAATGTGACCCTTATTCAGAAGTGGCCTGTGCGTGTGGCGCGCCCTTATAAGGAAAAGCTGCCTCCCGAAGAGCCTATGATCACAGGTCAGCGTTCTATCGACGCGCTTTTCCCCATCGCGAAGGGCGGTACTGCCTGCGTTCCGGGACCTTTCGGAAGCGGAAAGACCGTTGTTCAGCATCAGCTCGCAAAATGGAGCGATGTTGACCTTGTTGTTTATATCGGATGCGGAGAGCGCGGAAACGAAATGACCGATGTTCTGCGCGAATTTCCCGAGCTGACCGACCCCAGAACGGGAAAATCTCTTATGGAAAGAACCGTTCTTATCGCCAATACCTCGGATATGCCCGTTGCGGCGCGTGAGGCTTCGATATACACCGGCATAACCATTGCGGAATATTACCGAGACATGGGCTATGCAGTTGCAGTTATTGCGGATTCAACATCTCGTTGGGCAGAGGCTCTGCGCGAAATGTCGGGCAGACTTGAAGAAATGCCGGGCGAGGAGGGCTATCCCGCTTATCTTACCTCCCGTCTTGCAGGCTTCTATGAGAGAGCAGGTAAGGTGGTTTGCCTCGGAAGCGACGGCAGAGAGGGCGCGCTCAGCGCGATCGGTGCTGTTTCACCTCAGGGCGGAGATATTTCCGAGCCTGTTACTCAGGCAACGCTTCGCATAGTAAAGGTATTCTGGGGACTGGACTCCTCCCTTGCTTACCGCCGCCATTTCCCGGCGATAAACTGGTTGAGTTCCTATTCGCTTTACCGCGACCGTCTTTCTGATTGGTGCGCGGACAATATCGCAAAGGACTGGATGTCTCTTACGGGCAGATGCCTTAAGACCCTCCAGGAGGAAAGCGATCTTGACGAGATCGTGAAGCTGGTAGGCGTTGATGCGCTTTCGGCAGAGGACAGAATGACTCTTGAAACGGCGCGATCGATCCGCGAGGACTTTTTGCAGCAGTATGCCTTTGACGATATCGACGGTTATACCCCTCTCGATAAGCAGTATGCCCTTCTGAAGCTGATCTTCTCCTATGAGGACAGAGCGAGAAAGGCACTTGCGCAAGGCGCAAATGTTCAGAGACTTGCCGATCTTCCCGTTCGTGAAATGATCGGACGCGCAAAAACTATACCAAATGAGAAATACAAAGCAGAATTTGAAAAGATAGAAGCGGAGCTTGCCGCCCAGATCGATAAGGCTGTGCATGATGCCGCAAATGAGAATTAAGGAGGACTGCAAATGATCAGAGAATACAGAACAATTGAAGAAGTAGCAGGCCCTCTGATGCTTGTAAAGCAGGTTGACGGCGTTAAATATGACGAGCTCGGCGAGATCGAGCTTCCCGGCGGCGAGGTAAGACGCTGCCGCGTGCTTGAGGTCAACGGAAGAGACGTTCTCGTTCAGCTTTTCGAGAGCTCTGCAGGACTTAACCTTGCCCAGAGCAAGGTTCGCTTCTCCGGGCACGGAGTTGAGCTGCCCGTTTCGAAAAATATGCTCGGCCGTGTCTTTAACGGTATGGGCGAGCCCATTGACGGCGGCGCAAAGCTTATTCCCGAAAAAAATCTTGATATAAACGGCACGCCCATCAATCCTGCGGCGCGCTATTATCCCTCCGAGTTTATTCAAACGGGAGTTTCCACAATCGATGGTCTGAATACTCTTGTAAGAGGTCAGAAGCTTCCCATTTTCTCAGGCTCGGGTCTGCCCCATGCGAATCTTGCGGCGCAGATCGCAAGACAGGCTAAGGTCAGAGGAGGCGATTCGAAATTTGCGGTTGTTTTCGCCGCTATCGGTATAACCTTCGAGGAAGCAGACTTCTTTATTTCCGATTTTAAGAAAACCGGTGCCATCGACAGAACCGTGCTCTTCATCAACCTTGCTTCGGATGCCGCTATCGAGCGTATCTCAACGCCCCGTATGGCTCTGACTGCGGCTGAATATCTTGCCTTTGAATGTGATATGCACGTTCTTGTTATCCTTACCGATATCACAAACTATGCGGAGGCTCTCCGCGAGGTGTCGGCTGCTCGCAAGGAAGTCCCCGGAAGACGCGGCTATCCCGGCTATCTCTATACCGACCTTGCAACAATGTATGAGCGTGCCGGCAGAAAGATGGGAAGTGAAGGCTCAATTACCATGATCCCGATCCTTTCCATGCCCGAGGACGATAAAACTCATCCCATCCCCGACCTTACAGGCTATATTACCGAGGGTCAGATCATTCTTTCAAGAGAAATGTACCGCAAGGGCTATATGCCGCCCGTTGACGTTCTTCCATCCCTTTCCCGTCTTAAGGATAAGGGTATTGGTGAGGGTAAGACCAGAGAGGATCATGCGGGAACTATGAACCAGCTCTTCTCCAGCTATGCGAGAGGCCGTGAGGCAAAGGAGCTTATGGTAGTTCTCGGCGAAGCGGCACTGACACCCGTTGACCGCCTCTATGCAAAATTTGCAGACGCTTTCGAAGCGGAATATATAAATCAGGGATTCTATGAGAATAGGACTATCAAAGAAACCCTTGATCTTGGCTGGAAGCTGCTTTCCATCCTTCCAAAGAGTGAAATGAAACGTATCAAACCCGAGCTCATCGAAAAATATTGGGTCGGTGAAACGTGATCTAACCTCAAAAGCTAAAATATGCCGTGGTAAATAATAATTTGTAAGCTGAAAGTAACTTACTGCCTATGAGATCCTTCACTGCGTTCAGGATGACAGTACTGTACTATTCGCAATGTTTCCTACGTTAAATCACGGTCAACTTAACAGTAGGAAACCAAGTTGGCGATCCCTTATTGTCATCCTGAACCTCGGCGAAGGATATCATAGGGTATTAACTAACTATCCGCTAAATTATTGTTTATCGAATTTTTACCTATGAAAGGAGTGGTCTGCCCCGTGGCTGAGATTCGTGTAAATCCCACGAGAATGGAGATGAAAAAGCTCCAGACCAGATATATCACCGCAAGGCGCGGTCATAAGCTGCTTAAGGATAAGAGAGACGAGCTTATGCGGCAGTTTCTTGAGGTCGTGCGTGAGGACAAAGAGCTGCGCGAACGAGTTGAAGAAAGACTTTCGGCGGCATACGGTTCCTTTTCGGTAGCGGCGGCAGTCAGCAGTCCCGAAATGCTCCGCGAAGCACTTATCATGCCGAGAAAAGAGGGAAGTCTTGATGTTTCCTATAAAAACATGATGAGCGTGACGGTTCCCGTTTTCGACTATAAGATCTCGGAAGAGAGCGGCAGCATGAACTATGGTATGGCATTTACCTCGGGCGAGCTTGACGCCTCAGTGCGTGAGCTCGGAGATATTATGCAGGATATTGTCCGCATGGCGGCTCTGGAAAAGACAGCTCAGCTTCTTGCCGAGGAAATAGAAAAGACAAGACGTCGCGTCAACGCCCTCGAATATATCATGATGCCGAGATATCTTGAAGGCATCAGGCGCATCAAAATGAAGCTTGAGGAAAACGAGCGCGGAAATCTGACTCGCCTTATGAAGGTCAAAGACATGATGGTTCAGAAAACTATTGAGGCAAAGAAAAACACCTCAGATGAAGAATAAAGCAAAAGGCTTGATCTCTGTGATCAAGCCTTTTGCTTTAGCTGAATCATAAAAGTGTGCTTATCCAATAGATTACCCCATAGACTGCGCCGGCAAGGGTGCCGTAGAGCAGGACGGGACCTGCAACGGTAAAGATCTTGGAACCAACTCCGAGTACAAGCCCCTCGGACTTTGTGTCGATGGCGGGGGAGACAACCGAATTTGCAAATCCCGTTATCGGCACAAGCGTTCCCGCGCCGGCATGCTTCGCGATGCAGTCAAAGATCCCAAGTCCCGTAAACAATGCCGAAAGAAAGATCAATGTCACCGACGTCAGCGTGCCCGCATCCTCCTTCGGCAGCCCCCAAGCAGTATAAGCAGACGTAAGAAGCTGACCGAGAGTACAAATAGCTCCTCCAACGCAGAATGCCCAAAGGCAGTCCTTTGCCAGCGGAGATTTGGGCGCGTGAGCTGACGCATATTTCTTATAGGTTTTCTTATCAATGTTCATTTTTTGCCCTCCAAAAATGATCCTCTATCATTATTTTTACCCCAATTCTCAAAAATATGTTATAAAATTTAAAAAATCCCCTTTACTTTGTAATGTTTTAGGCATATAATATATACAATGAGACAATGAGATGCGGAAAGGAGCATATTATGTCAAAGTTCGATAGTTTTATTAGCAAGGTGGGAAAGGTCGCAGACAAAGCCGCCAAGGAGACCGTAAAGCTGACAGACATTACTGCAACTAAAGTTAAAATAAAGGCGGAGCAGGCGCGCCTTTGCGACCGCTATGAGCAGCTTGGCAAAGCCGCGGAAACATATCTTCGCACAAAAGACGAGCTTCCCGATCAGATCGCCGAATCTCTTGACGAGGTATATAGAGTTATGGCGAAAATTGCCGCACTCAATGCCGAGCTTGATGAGAAAAAGGCTAAATATGAAAACAGTGCAAAGGCGAATGAAGGCGAGGAGACACCCGAGGAAGAAGCAAAGGAAAACGGAGAAAATGCCGAAGCTTCCGATAAATAAAGCCCCTAAAGGATGCTGTGCAAGATTAGCGAGGCATCCTTTTTTATAAGCAAAAACAGGCTGTCGATCCTGACAGCCTGTTTTATGATAGATTCTGATTTTCAAAGAAATATTTTTCCCTATGGGCCCTGACGCTCTGGACAAGACCGATTATAATATACATTGAAAGCATTGATGATCCGCCATAGCTCATAAAAGGAAGTGTGATTCCGACAACAGGCAAAATTGCCATGCACATTCCCACATTTTCAAGAGTCTGCACAATAATTATTGCCGCCGCACCAATGCAAATATATGCCCCTGTAAGGCAACGGGCTCTTCTTGCAATCATGAGGATCCTCACCACCATTACCACAAGTGTCATTATCATTATCATTCCGCCAACAAACCCGAATTTTTCGCAAAAAGAGGCAAAAATAAAATCGGTGTGAGAGGCGAAGAGTCTTTCATAATAAGAACCGCCGTTAATTCCTTGACCCCACATGCCGCCATTTGCCACAGCCTGACGGCTGAGAAGCGGCTGCAAGCCCTTATCAAGAGGGTCAAGCTCGGGATTGAAGCCAACCAAAATTCTCTGTTGCTGATAATCATGGAGTATCGGCCAAATATATGGGAATCCTATCAGCGCCGCCGCACCGACTCCGGCAAAAAGCCATACGCTGAGCCCTGCGCAAAAAAGCATTATGACAGTGAATGCCATATACACCAGCGCAACTCCAAGATCTCCCGAAATGAGTATAAGCCCAATGATAAGTCCTGCATGGAGCGCAAGCCCGGCAAGACTTTTTATGTTGTTAATCTTGTCCTTAACAA
The DNA here is from genome assembly GCA_045595425.1 of Eubacteriales bacterium. Classification (GTDB taxonomy): domain Bacteria; phylum Bacillota; class Clostridia; order Oscillospirales; family CAG-272; genus SIG710. The sequence goes on along the minus strand of JAZOAL010000121.1, from coordinate 2,429 downwards.
AAGCAAGGTGTTTTGAGAAGGTCATTATGTAAGCCGCTTTGACAAACTCCGATGGCTGGATACCAACGGGACCTATGCGGAGATAACTCTTGTTGGTGCCCGCGCTCATTCCCCAAATCAGAGTCAGCGCAAGCAGTCCAAGGGCGCAAACATAAAATATGATTCCGAATTTGTCGATAAATTCCTCATAATCTATAACGGTGATAATTATCATCATAACTATCCCAAGAACAACCGAGACGATCTGAACCACAAATGCAGAGGTTGAAAAATCCATCATTTTCCCGAGACCTCCGCCAAGGGTCATAAGGCTCATTGCTGTGAGAACAACGGTGCAGATAAGGAGCACGGGGTCTATCATGCTCACTCTTTGCTTTGCCGTTATGCTGAACGATCTGACCATATGCTCCTCCTTTCAAAAAATCATACTACAAATTCGGGGCTGTACCAAAAGAGACAGCCCCTCATTATAATGTCTTAATATGCTCTTGCCCAAACGACCATATGCTTTGCGGGCTTTCCGCAGCAAACGCAAACGTCCTCTATCTGCTCCTGCTCAAGAGGGATACAGCGGGAACCGATACCTGTCTGCTCCTTAACCGAATCCTCGCAAGCCTCTTCGCCGCACCACATTGCCTTTACAAATCCGTCACCTGCCTTAAGAGCCTCATTGATTTCGTCAATGGTCTTGCAGGAATATGTTCTTCTCTCGCGGTTTGCAAGCGCCTTCTCAAACATACCGTCACGAACCTCTATGAGCTTTGCCGAAACGGTTTCGGTAAGATTTTCAAGGCTGACAACCGCCTTTTCAAGATTGTGACGTGTAACAACAACGCACTGACCGTTTTCGATATCTCTGGGACCGATCTCAATGCGGAGCGGAACGCCCTTCATCTCATATTCGGCATATTTCCATCCGGGGGAGTTATCGCTGTCATCAAGCTTAACTCTGAAGGACTTTTTCAGCTCGTCATAAAGCTCTGTAGCCTTCTCGATAACTCCGGGCTTATGAGCTGCAACGGGTATGATTACCACCTGAATGGGCGCAACTGCGGGAGGAAGAACCAGACCGTTATCATCACCGTGCGTCATGATAATTCCGCCGATCATACGGGTCGTACAGCCCCAAGAGGTCTGGAAAGGATATGCAAGGGTGTTTTCCTTTGTCTGATATGTGATATCAAATGCTCTTGCAAAGCCGTCACCAAAGAAATGGGAGGTTGCCGCCTGCAGAGACTTACCGTCGTGCATGAGAGCCTCGATTGCATATGTGTCCTCGGCGCCCGCAAACTTGTCAGAAGGGGTCTTGCGTCCCTTGATAACGGGTATAGCCAGATCCTTCTCGTGGAAGTCTGCATAAACATTCAGCATCTGTACTGTCTCGTCAACAGCCTCTTCTCTTGTTGCGTGCATAGTATGACCCTCTTGCCAGAGGAATTCTCTTGAACGCAGGAAGGGTCTGGTGGTCTTCTCCCATCTTACAACCGAGCACCACTGGTTATAAAGCTTAGGCAGATCTCTGTATGAGCGGATGATGTTTGCATAGTGCTCACAGAAAAGGGTCTCGGAGGTGGGGCGAACACACATACGCTCGGTGAGCTTTTCCGAGCCGCCGTGTGTAACCCACGCGACCTCGGGAGCAAAGCCGGCAACGTGATCCTTCTCTCTCTGAAGCAGAGATTCGGGAATGAACATAGGCATGTAAACATTTTCATGACCAAGTTCTTTGAAGCGAGTGTCGAGAATGTTCTGAATATTTTCCCAGATAGCGTAACCGTAGGGACGGATTATCATACATCCCTTAACGCTTGAATAGTCAATGAGGTCTGCCTTCTTGCAGATGTCTGTATACCACTGAGCAAAGTCAACGTCCATCGCCGTGATCTGCTCAACCATTTTCTTGTCGTTTGCCATGCTTCTCCTTTTGCCCATATACGGGCGTGTCAAATCAAATATATAGATAATTATATAATATCCCTTCGAAATTGTCAAGGGGAGATGCGATTTTTCGCGGTTTTGTATTGAAAAAAAGCACAATTTGTGGTAATATATTGATAATAAGAATCGTTAAACAATAATTTATAGTAACAATGAGCCCAAAATAGATCCCCGCTGTTGCGGCTCTGCCGCCCTCAGAGCGAACGAGTTCGCCCTGAGCCTCCTCCGGGCGTCAGAGTTCGACTGCGAAAACAGTCCACAGGACTATTTTCTCCGCTCAGGATGACAATATTTGTCATTTGATACAAGCAGAGTTTGTTCGTATAAAAGTTACTATTGAGAAAAAACAATTCGATCTGACTGTAAATGATATCCGATGTCATCCTGAGCGGAGCGGATGATCCGGTGGATCATTCGCGCAGTCGAACTCTATCGCCTGTAGAGGCTCGAAGCGAGCCCTGCGAGCTTTGAGGGCGATAGAGCCGCAGCAG
>JAZOAL010000120.1:0-10581 GCA_045595425.1 Eubacteriales bacterium | reverse complement strand
GGACAATAATTTAGTTACAGTAAGTAACATTTTTCGTTGATTTATAAAGGTTTATAAACAAAAAGTTAGTTTATGCTTAAACACCTTTGTCGATATTGCTCAGATATCGTAATCATAGACGGGGCTTCTACTCATCCGTCGCTCCGCGCCACCTTCCCTGCTAGGGAAGGCTTACGTTCGTGCATCATAATTTGTTAATTCGTCACTCTACAAACAGCCCGACAAATTATTGTTTGAACATAAACTTTCAAAATTTATTTTTCATTTAAAGTTTTTGAAATTCTTAAAAACTTTTTTCGGAAAGTTCTTAAGCCGCCGGAGGCTAATATTTTCACATTTCAAAAGCAGTAAGCATCCCGCCGATTTGACGGGATGCTTACTGCTTTAAATTATAAATCGTTTTTACAGGCAGTTATTTGCCTGATTTTTCAATTGCTTCCCAAAGACCGTTTAAGTAGCAAGCCCCCATTGCGCGGTCATAAAGACCATAGCCGGGCATGCAGACCTCACCCCAAACTGTTCTGCCGTGGTCGGGACGGATAGGGCCTTCAAAGCCGATATCGTGGAGAGCTTTCATTATTTCGTACATATCGAAGGTTCCGTCAGAGGAAAGGTGAGCGGCTTCCTCAAAGAGCTTGCCGGGGACCCAATGCTGGAGGTTACGAACATGTGCAAAATGTATTCTGCCGGGCATGGAACGGATAATATCGGGGATATCATTGTCAAGATTTGTTCCGAGAGAGCCTGTGCAGAGGGTAAGACCGTTATGGGGATTATCAACCGCCTTTAGCATTCTATGGATATTTTCCTTATTTGTGATGATTCTGGGCAGATTGAATACAGGCCATGCGGGATCGTCGGGATGGATAGCCATGTTGATATCATATTTATCGCATGTCGGCATGATCGCCTTAAGGAAATATACGAGATTACCAAAAAGATCCTCTGCTGTTACATTCTTATAAGCTTCAAAAAGCTCCTTAACATGAGCAAGTCTCTCGGGCTCCCAACCGGGCATTACAAAACCGTTGGAATTTGCATCGGTCCGGTTGAAGAAAACCTGAGGATCAACGGAATCAACAACATTCTGGTCATATGCGAGGACTGTCGAGCCATCATGACGGGGTTTTGCAAGATCTGTTCTTGTCCAGTCAAAAACAGGCATAAAGTTATAGCAGACCATCTTGATGCCCTCCTTGCCGAGATTTTCAAGTGTCTTTATATAGTTTTCGATATACATATCTCTTTTGGGGAGACCTATCTTGATATCGTCATGGATATTAACGCTTTCAATACCGCTGATCTCAAGTCCTGCAGCTTCAACCTCTTCCTTTAGGGCGCGGATCGCTTCTCTCGTCCAAACCTCACCGGGCTTTGTATTATAAAGTGTTGTGATAACGCCCTTTACGCCGGGGATCTGACGGATTTTATCGAGAGTAACGCTGTCATAGCCGGTACCAAACCATCTGAGAGTCATTTTCATGGTAGTATTCCTCCGTTTTTTATTTACAATTTTCAATTTTTTTGCGCATACGCGGTAATCCATTTTAATTATAAACCATAGCAGTATTATTTACCATTGTAATTAACGTTTTTTATATTGTAAATCGGTTTTTATTTATAGGTCACCTCTAAATACTCTGGCAAGCCCACTAAAACGGTATTCATGAATGGTCTGTAAGTCTCTGTTTATTGAGCAAATATTTAGAAAAAATCACAGTTTTTCGGTGTATATTTTATGCAAAGCACCGAAAAACTGTTTTTTGTCGAAAATCATCGTCTTGGGTGTTTGCAAAATTGAAAATTTATGATATAATATAATCAACAAGGTGCACGCGCCCGTTTTGTGCACCACGGAGAATGAAATATTTGAAAATTCGGAGGACTTATGAAGGATTCACTTTACGGAGAACTCAGCGTCATCGGCATGAAGGGCTGTGAGCAGTTTGTAGCTCAAGTAGATTCCTATCTCAAAGACTGGAGACGTCACAGCGATGAAGTTTCCTTTATCGTTGACGTAAACTGCCCCAGATTCGGCACAGGCGAGGCTAAAGGTACCATTTCAAAATCGCTCAGAGGTCATGATGTTTATATCATCTGCGATCCCTTTAACTACGGCGTTACTTACAAAATGTACGGCAAGGAAGTTCCCATGAGTCCTGACGATCATTTTGCTGACCTCAAGAGAATCATCAGCGCAAATGCAGGCAAGGCAAGAAGAGTTTCTGTCATCATGCCCATGCTCTATGAGGGCAGACAGCATAAGCGTTCTTCCCGCGAGTCTCTCGACTGCGCAATGGCTCTGAAGGAGCTTGAAAATCTCGGCGTTACAAACATTCTCACCTTCGATGCGCATGACCCCAGAGTTCAGAATGCCATACCCCTCTGCGGTTTTGAGAATATCCATCCCACATATCAAATGATAAAGGCTCTCGTCAGAAAGTTCCCCGATATCTCCATAGATAAAAATGATCTGATGATCATTTCTCCCGATGAGGGTGCTATGGGCAGATGTATGTATTATTCCTCTGTCCTTGGTCTTGATATCGGTATGTTCTATAAGCGCCGCAATTATTCCGTTATTGTAAACGGCAGAAACCCAATTGAGGCTCATGAATATCTCGGTAACGACCTGACAGGCAAGGATGCCATCATCGTTGACGATATGATCTCCTCCGGAGAATCTATCATCGATGTTGCGCTCCAGATCAAGGAAAAGGGTGCAAAGAGAATCTTCATCTTTGAAACCTTCGGTCTCTTTACAGACGGCTTTGCAAAATTTGATAAAGCATATGAAGATGGCATCTTCGACGGCATATTCACAACTAACCTTGTTTACCGCACACCCGAGCTTCTCTCAAAGGAATGGTACTGCGAAGTAAATATGTGCAAATATGTTGCATATATCATCGATACCCTCAATCATGATGCTACTATCAGCAAGCTTCTCAGCCCCATTGAGCGTATCCACAGTCTTGTTGAGCGTCATAAGAAGGGCTCAACAAAACAGCTTGAGATAAATTTTGACACAGATAAATAAAATTCGCCATTTTTAAAACCGACTTTTGGGTTTTACCCCAAAAGTCGGGTTTTTTGTTTACTATCGCTAATTTAAAATTTCAGAAATGTTGCAGCTTGCATAAAAGTATTGATGTTATGCCCAACGCATGTTATCCTATTTCTGCGCTCGGAACGATACCGTAATCTGACCCCCTCGGTTATCTCCGAAACGCAAAAAAATATTCCAAAACAGGAGGAGCTTCAATGCTAAAACTCAAGAAAACTCTGGCAATGTTTCTCGCAGTACTTATGGTAAGCGCAGGTGCGTTGTCAGCAGTCATCACCACATCGGCAAAGGATTTCAGTGACGTTGCTCCGGATAACGACTTTGCGGCACAGATCGATATGCTGTCCGACATCGGCGTTATAAAAGGTACAACAGACACCGAGTTCTCACCAAATGAAAAGGTGACACGTGAGCAGATGGCACTTCTGCTCTATCGCCTGATGACAGGCAAGGACAACTCCGGCAGAGTCAATACATCTCCCTTCAAGGATCTTTATGAGCCCGATTATAACGGCGCGATCTCCTGGGCACATGCAAACGGCTTTATTCTCGGTACATCTGCGAATACCTTTGAGCCCACAGGCGGCATCATCCTTCAGGATGCTATCGCAATGATCACCCGTGCGCTCGGTCAGACAAATGATAAGACCAACGCAGGCTATCCCTGGTCTTACATTGACATAGGCAACCGTCTCGGTCTCACAGAAGGGCTTGAAAATATCTCCTATGAGCAGACCCTGACAAGAGCACAGACAGCGGCTATTCTCCACAACGCCATCACCGCTGATTACATCATCACAAAGACTGTTTCGGGTACAACAATCCCCGTTGTAACAACAGTTCTCCGCTATGTTTACGGCTATGAGAGCGGCACAGCCTTCATCACAGCTACTAACACATTTGCGCTTCCCGGAACAACAACCGTTATCAGAAACGGCTATGCGGAGATCGATATCGTAAATGACAACGGTGATATCGATGCGGCTTATATTAAGGTAAGCGACCTCGGTATTTCGGGGGACGTTAACGAATACCTCGGCGAGAGCTTCAGAGTATTCTATAACGTAAATGAAAGAACAGGAATTGCATCTGTTCTCGGCGCGGCAAATGAAAGCCATGCAAAGGACGTTAACGCCTTCACAGTGGGCAGCGGCAACAGCTTCGTGCAGATTGACGGAGTTAAATACAATGTTGTTGAGACCTATTCGGATTCCACAGCGACCAACGCAAACGAGCTTCTCGTTTTTCTCTATGACGAGGATGCAACTCTCTCTCCTGTGACAACAAACGCAGCTCTTGCAGAGCTCGGCGGCTTCTTTAATATGAAGCTGATCTATGACGGCGGCTCGGAGATCGCTTCCCGTGCCATCCTCATGCCCCTCACACATGCAGAGCTTGATATCACAAACGCAGGCGCCATAAATGCGGCAGGCGGTCTTAAGGAATCCGAGCTCACAGGCGGTCTTATCAACCGCGACGGTGCAAAGGACGGCGATAGAGTTCTCTACTATTTCAATAACGAAGCTAAGCGTCTCGTTATCGAAGAAAAGCTCCAGAAGATACTTAATGTTAAGGTGACCCGTCTTTCCGCAACCTCTGCCATCATCGGCGGCAAGACCTTTGCTCTCGGCGTTGCAGGCACAGACTTCACAGCAGAAGCAGTTGCGGCAAAGCTGAACGTGGGTGAAAGCTATGATATCATCGTTCGCGCAGGTGCTGTTATTGATGCAAGCGCGGCAAGCGGAGAAGAGGCTTATGCTTCAACATATCTTATAGCTATGAGCACAGCAACTCCCGTTGTTCATAAGGACAGAGTTTGCTATTTCATGACAGCTAACATTGGCGGCAAGAACGTAAACGTTTATGTAACAAACGCAAGCGTTGTAAACGGTGATGTTTACCGCTATGAGGCTGATGAGGACGGTATTCTGACCCTGACATCGGCTGATAACGACAAGTTTGCCCAGAGCGGCGAGCTCAAGACCGTTATCGACAGTGCTTCCTCCGCTACGATTGCGAAGGACAGCAATGTTTACTACACACTCACAAACGGTGAGACTGTTAACAAGTTCATCACAGACGCTGACACAGTGATCGTTGTTAAGAACGCCTCCGGCATCGCATATAAGACCGGTGCTTATGCTTCCACCTTCACAGTAAATGACGGCGCAAAGATCGTTGCAGTTATGAAGGACAGCACAGGAAGCGTTGAAACACTCAAGTATCTCTACATTTCAAACGGTTCTCTCGGAAGCGCACTTGACACTGCCTCCTTTGTAAAGGTTCTTGAAAAGACCGCAACAGAGCAGGTAAACGGCTCTGCAATGACGGTTTACACTGTTTACAACTTCGCAAACGGAAAGATCGAGACTCTTTATTCCGAGTCCGCTTCCCTCTCCGTAGGCACATCCTATCTCCTTAACGAGAACGGACACATCACAGAGAGCGAAAAGTCTCTTGCGAGCGGCGAAGTTACCGGCTATGCAGGCAATACCATCACCATCGGTGATGCAACCTATACTCTCGCAGAGGGTGCAATTATCTCCGAGATCGAGGTTTCCTCCTCCGGCGAGTTCAGCGCAAAGGCACTGACCTCCTCTGAAGTTTACGGCAAGAACGTAAGCTTCGTTGCAGACGGAAACATTATCTCACGCATCATTGTTAACGGCTAATAATCAGGAGCTGTCACTTCGGTGACAGCTCTTTTTTTATCTGCAAAAACAAGGAGAATTGCTCTGTCAGCTTGATTTTGAGAAAATATTGTGTTATACTCAAAAAAATACGTTAGATTCCGAAAAATATTCCCACATATAGGGCAGAGGGACATTCCGGAAAATCCTCAAGAAAGGAGCTCCTAAAGTTGACTTACAAAACACGAAAGGATGAAATTATGGACGCTATGATAACCGAGCTGTTTTTCGGTCGCTCGGAGACGGCGATCGAAAAATGCCAAGAAAAATACGGCAAGCTGGCAATGTCGGTTTCTTATAATATACTGCATAACCGAGAGGATGCTGAAGAATGTGTGAACGACGCCATGCTCGGGCTTTGGAACAGTATTCCGCCGCAGAAGCCCCGCTCCCTTCCATCCTATCTCTGCTCACTTGTGAGAAATATCTCCCTGAATCGCTTTGACTATAACCATGCAGAAAAAAGAAACGGCGAGATGAATCTTATTCTTGACGAGCTTGAAGGTGTTCTTTCCTCACATGATTGGAAGGCTGACCTTGCCGAGGGTGAGATCACGGCGGCTATCAATAGTTTTTTGGAGTCTTTAAAAGAATATGACAGAGTAATGTTCGTGCGCCGATATTATTATTCCGATTCTGTGAAGGATATTGCAATGGCAATGGGAGAAACCGAAGGAGCAGTCAGTATGCGCCTTATGAGACTTCGCTCAAAGCTTAAGAAAAAGCTGGAAAAGGAGGGGATTTCCATATGAAAAAGGGTTATTTATATGAGCAGATCTCTTGCATTGATGAAAAATATATCATTGAAGCCATAGATCCGGGGCGTTTCCGCAAAAAGAAAGTAAGCTTCAGCGGCAGAAAAATAGTTTTGCTTGCGGCATGTATTGCTCTTGTGACCGCCGCATGCGTAGCCGTTCCGTTTATGATAAAAAATGATGATGATATCGATATTCCCGGCCCTGATACACAGCAATATGATTTTTCCTCCCCCGAATATGCCGACTTTGAAATGGACGGCACAACTCTTGTTGCTTATAAGGGCGAAGGGGCGGCAGAGCTCACTCTGCCGGAAGGAATAGAAACGATTGCCGATTACGCCTTTTATGGCAACACAAATTCATCATCTATCAAGGTCATTTCCCTTTCAAACACAGTGAAAACGCTTGGAAATAATGCTTTTGCGGGCTGCAGTGAGCTTGAAAGTCTGTTAGTCGGAGACAATGCCGAATTTATAGAGCGCGATGGGCTTTTGATAACCTCAAACGGCGAGACTGTTATCAAGTATATAGATGACAGTGGAAAAACGAGCTTTACAATACCCGATGGGGTAAAATATATTGCTGCTCACGCTTTTCAGATGTCGGAGCTTCAGCATATTACATTTCCGGAAGGCTTGCTTTATATCGGTTTTAATGCTTTTTCGGGATTGCCTCTTGCAGAAATTCATATTCCGGATAGCGTCATAGAGCTTGCCGATGGTGCATTCGGCAGTTGCTTTTACGCCTTTGAGGGAAGCTATTCGGAGAATATGATATTTACTGAGTCCTCCTTTGATATGGTACCGTTTTATCTGACAAAGCTGGCAGGTAAGCCTTGCCCATCTGAGGATATCGGCAGAGGCACCGTGACCATCACCGAGGCTTTTAGGAAAAGCAATGCCAAAAATATAACCGAACAGTTTGCGGATGTTCTTGAATATTACGCAACCGGAATAGTGCCCGAGGATACCTTCTGCTATGGCGGTATTCATGAAGGTCAGACTCTTCCCGAAGGTGCGATACTTCCCAATATTGATTCTCTTGATTTTGCTTCACTGCAGATAATCGAACGCGATTGGAATTCAAAGACCAATGTGGATGTTATCATTCCCTGTGACGGTGGATATGATATGCTGATAGGCTACCGTCTCTATGACCGCTGGGAGTGCCTATATTGGGAGGATGTCAGATGGCGCGTTGAGGCTATCAGCTTTATTCCAACCGATGCCGCAGACAGTGCCGACCTTGCAATTGGCGATTGGTTCATCGAATACGGAATGGACGGCGAAACCTATTCAACTCTGACCTTCACGAACATGAGCGGCGTCAGTGTTTATGAGCATAGATTCCCCTCAGAGGTCGAATATAGGCTGACCATTTCGCCCGATGGTCAGAGCTTTATAGTTGAATATCGGAGCATGGGTGTTTGGAGCTTCTTTATCGAAGATCTGAGCGGAAAGCTCTATAATACATGGTGGAGCTATGACGCACCTTGCGTGCCTTATTATATAAGAGCTGATGGAAAATATTTGGCACATTCGGCTGTCTGGAACACAGATCCCGAAACGATGGAGGAATTCCCCATAAGAGCCAAGAACGAAAAGGGCGAATTTCTGATGAATTATAATACAGGCGATATCATTCGGGATGATATGTATATTTATTATGATCTTAAATATACCGAAAAAGGTCTTGCTCACGCATGGGATAATGAACAGCAAATATATGATGGCTCTGATAACTATAAATCCTTTATCAGCACGATATATTATATATGCGAATCGGATCTTGGCGGAAATCTCTTAAAGGAAGAATATAATAATACCCTTTACGGAATCATCTATAAGGCTCCAAACACTTGGGATTGGGGACTGGGCTGTGCTGACAGTGAGCGTGCGAAAAATAATGACTGGAGATGCGAATTCTTCGGACGTATCATAAAGGTTCCGTCAAATTTTCAAATGACTCTCGAAAATAACTTTACCGTAAATCCGGATGCTGTTGATGCTTCTGCTTTTAAGCTCAACTCAGGTGACGGTGTTTATATTAAGGAATGGACGGTTGTTGAGGAAGTCGGTATCCTTGTGGATACAGTGAGAAAAAGCTATTTCGTTGAGATTAGAACTTATGACGATTATATAATTCCTTTTATCTTTTATTCTTACAGCGATGGCGATTCATCCGACTATTTTGACAGAGTTATACTGCCTATAATCGAGAGCATAAGACTTTGTGAAAGTGCAGTAATCGAAGAAAAACGCGCTGAAAAAAGAAGCGACGGGCAGTTTATGACGGTCACATTTAAGGATGGCGATAAGACCCTCTCCGGTACTCTGTCTCTTAAAGGCATTGTAGATCTCAAAAGCTATACAGAAGAGGATTCCATTATTCATGATCCCTCGATAAATTACGATTTTCTGGGTATGCACAATTTTATAGTTTTGAAAATGAAAAACGGATCGGAAACCGATTATTATCTGGCATTTGAAGGTGTTTTTGTTAACAAATACTCTTTTGTGCTCAAAGGAGAAGATTGGGTACGGCTCGAATAAAAGCATAAAGATGTATAAATCAAAAGGGGCAGATTCAAGTTTTGAAAAATATTGCCCTATTGTCAACCTATATAGAAATCACCTGCTGTCTTTTATCGACAGCAGGTGATTTTTGTTTATTTACAACAATGTAGTGAGCCAAAAATTCAATTAGACTCAGCCAATTTTTTATAAACAATAATTTGTTGGGGAGTTTATAAGCCTTCCCTTGCAGGGATCACCTCGGCTTTGCCGAGCTCGGGGGACCACGAAGTGGTGGATGAGTAGATCATCTAACCCATAGATAAACTGTAGGATGATCGATTTCGCTTGCAAAATGACTCATCCGTCGGCTTCGCCGCCACCGATTTCGGCTTGCCGAAATGACCACACATGGGGAATGCTAATATTCGTTCATCACGCAATGTATGTTTATAACACTACAAACAGCTCGACAAATTATTATTTATCTTTTAATTTATGAAATTGTTTTTACAGAGTGCTTTTTTATCGCAACAGCAATGATTTAAATGCCGTATTTGATTTTAATACGGTTCAGCTTATCTCCGAAGGGCTTCGCCATAAACCAAAGGAAAACAAGATTTGAAACCGAATAAAGAATAGTATGCGGCAAGGCGGTTATGAGGGCAGCTATATAAAGAGCAATATCAAAACCATCATTATATGAAAGGACATTCCACACATCCATTAAAAAGGAATATGCCACCCCCGAAAGCAGTCCGTAAATGAGCAAAAGCGGCCTGCTTTTTTGCAAGTGCTTTGATATGAAACCGGCAAACAGACCTATAAGTCCGAAGGCAAGCATCTGAAAAGGCGTCCAAGGGCCCTGCCCGAAATAGAAATTGGATATCAAAGCCGAAAGTGCTCCCACAAGGAAGCCCGATTCTCCCCCGAGATACATCGCCGTTATAACAGTTATCGCAGTTATTGGCTTAAAAAACGGTATAAGCCTGCCAATAACACCGAGTGCCACCATCACCGAAACGATAACCATACGTCTGGCACCTATCTCCTTTTTTTCAAATCCGGCTATAAAAAGCAAAACCGAAAGCACCGCCACAAAAAGTGAAATAAAAAGATGCTTTTTTTCACCGAAAAATATTGTACCGCCGATCGCGAAAAAAGGGATTGCAACAAAAGGTATCAAAATGCGGAGAATATCCCTGAGCTTTCTGTTTTCAATTACCTTCATGGTATCCTCCATTATCGGAAGAATTTTTAAGGCAAAGCTCGGCAACGCTTTCAAAGGTAACCGCCTTATCATAATACCCCTTCGTCATGCGGCTTGCCGCCGTTGTGTAAAAGCTGTTTTCCGAAAAGAAATCCCTCGGAACGCCGTCAGAGATGACCTGTCCTCTGAAAAACAGCGCGCATCTGTCGGCGCAAAGTGCGGCAAATTCAACATCATGGGTAACGATGACCACAGTAACCCCCGATGATTTCAAATTTTTCAAAATATCAATGAATTCAAGCTTTTTAATGGCATCAAGTCCCTTTGTCGGCTCGTCCATCAA
>JAZOAL010000119.1:0-23976 GCA_045595425.1 Eubacteriales bacterium | reverse complement strand
CGACGGATGAGTAGAAGCCCCGTCTATGATTACGATATCTGAGCAATATCGACAAAGGTGTTTAAGCATAAACTAACTTTTTGTTTATAAACCTTTATAAATCAACGAAAAATGTTACTTACTGTAACTAAATTATTGTCCTCGATATCATTTAATATCAGTGGTAATTGGATTCTACTCATCCGTCGCTCCGCGCCACCTTCCCTGATAGGGAAGGCTTACGTTCGTACATCTAAATTTGTTAATTCGTCACTCTACAAACAGCCCGATAAATTATTGTTTATCATTCAATTTATTTCCCGATCCCAACGATTGCGGTAACAGATTTTGTGGGCGAGATAAGCAATGAGGATGAGAGAGTCAGTCCGATCTTTCTATGGCAATCGAGGGCAGCGAAGATATCCTTTTGAAATTCAATGGAGAGATCACCATATCCGGGGCTGAAGCGCGGACGCGGCGCAAATCCTTTGTCTTGGAGCTCTGAGCAAAAGGCATCGCAAAGAGCCTCTATCCTCTCCGCTCCGATAGAGTGCATTATGAGCGCCCTTGCAGGTGAGATCCTGCCGTATTTCTTTATCAATCGGTCGATCCCGATGCCCACCGTTGCGGCAAAGAGCAAAATTCTATCGCATCCCCTCAGATTCTTTGCAAGTGAATCACTTTTTATCTTCGAAAAGCCGAAATCAAGCCACTGATCTGTTTCCGCAAAGGAAAAGCCCCGATAGCAGACCTTATATGAAAGAACAGGCAGAGCTTCGGAAAGGCATGAATCTATGAGAGCCGACAGCTCTCCGCTGTCCTCTCCGCCGCCCGCATACCTGATTATCTCTCTGCGGGATATCTCAGGCTCAGGGAAGGTCTCCACCCTTATAAAATCACCCTCTGTCATTTTCCGATCATGTCCGAAAGATTTGCCATTATCTTTTCGGCAACATCGGGCTTGTTCATTGAATAAACATGTACATTTGTGATATTATTCGCGAAAAGATCAATGATCTGATCGGTGGCATAGGCTATTCCCGCCTGCTTCATTGCACCGGGATCGGAGCCGAATCTATCCACAAGGCTCACAAAGCGATGAGGCATAAATGAGCCCGAGAGCTTAATTGCTCTCTCGATCTGATTTGCGTTTGTTATAGGCATGATTCCCGCAACTATCGGAACAGTTATGCCTGCTTCTCTGATCTTATAAAGGAAATTATAGAGCAGATTGTTATCAAAAAACATCTGAGTTGTCAGAAATTCACAGCCTGCGTCAACCTTTTCTTTCAGATATTTGATATCCTCTTTCTGGTCAGCACTCTCGGGATGTATCTCGGGATAGCATGCGCCTCCGATGCACAAGTCCGCTCCGCTTTCCTTCAGCTCACGAACAAGATCAACTGCATGGCGATAAGCCCAGCCGCTTCTGTCCTTACCCTCAAGCTCGGGAGTAAGATCGCCGCGAAGTGCCATAACATTGCTGACTCCTGCCGCTTTTATATCCTCGATCTTCCGGTGCACCGTTTCACGAGTTGAGGAAACGCAGGTCAGGTGAGCAAGTGTCGGCACGCCGTAATTCTCCTTTATATCCTTTGCAATATCTAGGGTATATTTGCTCGTTCCGCCGCCTGCACCGTATGTAACGCTCATGAATGAAGGATGCAGCTTGGCTATCTCCTCGGTTGCGAGCTTTACGCTTTCAAATGCCGTATCCGTTTTGGGCGGGAACACCTCAAAGGAGAGGCTTATCCTTCCGCTGTTAAGTATCTGGGTGAGTTTCATTTTTTTGATCTTCCTTTATGCTTTCCGTGCTTTTTTGCACCCGATTTCTTTGTAGAAAAACCGAAGCAGCCGATTTTTTTGCCAAGGGCAAAATATTCTCCATGGACAAATGCCGCAAGATGCGCGCGGTCAAGGCAGAGCCTGCCGTCGCTGTCAAGCAGAGCTTCATCAACCGTTACCGCCACGATATCGGCAAGAAACATATCATGACTTTCCATTGGGATCATCTGTGTCACCTTACATTCGATAGAGAGAGGGCTTTCCCCGATGCTCGGGCAGGAAACAACGCTCGATTCTGCCCTTGTCAGTTTACATTTTTCAAATTTATCAACCTTTTTTCCTGTATAAATACCGCAATAATCGGTGCTTTTAACAAGAGACTCTGTGGTCAGATTCAGTACAAATTCGCCGCTTTCCTTTATGATATGGTGAGAATGGCGGCCCTGTCGCACCGAAATATACGTTTTCGGCGGCTTTGTGTTGATTATTCCCGTCCAAGCGACGGTGATTATATTTGTCTCTCCTGTTTCGGCATTGCCGCAGCTTACCATAACGGGCGGCAGAGGCGCAAGAAGCGCACCGCCCTTAAGATTTATCTTTGCCATATTATTTCCCGTATTTTGCCGTGTTCTTCATAAGGCGAAGCGCGATATCGGCACTCTTTTCCATTTCCTCAATCACCGCAAATTCAGAACGTGAATGAAACAAATAGCCACCCGTGCAGAGATTAGGGCAGGGCAGACCCATGAAGGAAAGTCTTGAGCCGTCAGTGCCGCCGCGTATCGGACTGCTGAATGGCTCAACGCCCTCGGTGCGCATTGCTTCCTCGGCACGCTCAAGAACATGAGGATTTTTTTCAATAACCTCTCTCATATTGTAATATGAATCCTTAAGCTCCACGGTGACAGTGTTTTCACCGTAACGAGCGTTTATTTCCTTTGCGGCAGAGCGCATATTCTGCTTTTTTGCTTCGAATTTTTCTCTGTCGTGATCGCGGATTATATAGAATAGCTCGGCGTGCTCAATGCTTCCGCTCATGTCTGTAAGATGATAGAAGCCCTCATAATCCTTTGTCTTTTCGGGAACTTCCTCTAAAGGAAGAAGGGCTGCAAATTCAAGAGCGATAAGAGACGCGTTCTTCATTTTTCCATATGCCGCGCCGGGATGAACAGAAAAGCCCTTAATAATGACAGTAGCACTCGCCGCATTGAAATTTTCATATTCAATGCCTCCAAGCTCACCGCCGTCAAGCGTATATCCGTAATCCGCGCCCAATTTTTTGAGATCAACAAGATCCGCGCCACGTCCGATCTCCTCATCCGGAGTAAAGCAGATCTTTATATCGCCGTGTGGCTCACCGCTCTCTATGAGACGCTCCAGAGCATCCATTATTTCTGCAATGCCTGCCTTATCATCGGCTCCGAGAAGAGTTTTTCCGTCTGTAACTATCAGATGCTTTCCCATAAATTTTCCCCCGGGAGCTTCTGTTGCGATATTTTCTTCATTCAGAAGAATATCTCCGCCTTCATATTCAAGGATTCTCGGCTTTACGGGGCTGTCGGCAACCGCATCAGAGGTATCCATATGCGCAAGGAAAGCCACGGCAGGATGCCCTTCTCCGCAGTTTGAAGGCAATGCGCCGTAAACATAGCCGTATTCATCTATATGAGCGTCAAGCCCCAGCTCCCTAAGCTCCTTTTCAAGCTCTCTTCCGAGAGAGAGCTGTTTCTCGGTGCTTGGGCAGCTTTCCGAGCTATCATCCGACATCGTAGGAAAGGATATATATTTCAAAAATCTTTCAACAACCTTCATTTTAAATGCACCTTTCAACCTTTTTGAGTAAAAATTTTGAATTTATTCTTCCTTATTATCTCAACAAATTCCTGAATATTTTCGATCTTATATGTCGTTTTAATTCCTGCCAGCTTCCCATGTGCATATGCCTTATGATTATCGCCTCCTGCAAATTTTATAAGATTATAATTTTTTGCATATTCCAATGCCAATTTGTTTTCAAAATCGGTGCGCCCGGAATTTATCACCTCCACGCCGTCAACATTGCGCGGCAAAAGTCGGATCTCTTTTATATACCTTGCTTCTCTGAAGGGATGCGCATGAATGATCAGACCGCCCGAATCGCGGACAAAATCGCAATAATCCCAATGAGCCATATCCATAACATGAGGATTTTCAAGAAGCCATTTCGGTGAAAGACCGTATGTCAAAAAATCGGTACCGCAAAAGGAATACTCCCAGCCGAAAAAAACATTGATACCGTTTTTTTTTCCTTCCTTCAACGCGTTGATATAGCCTTCACAGAATTTTTCCACCTTCTCCTTCCAGCTAAGTCCCTCGCTCGGAACGGTAGTGTTGCCATTGAAAAAATGATCTGTAACTATGATACCCGAATATCCCTTTTCCGCGTAAAAAGCAACCTGCTCTGCCGCGCTGGCTCTGCCGCAGGCACTTGTTTCGGATGTATGAAGATGAGTTTCATATTTATAGTATTTCATTTTGCTGCCTTTCTTTATTTTATTCTTTCGTAATAAGATCAATAAGCTCACAAGGAGTGTTTGCGAATATATTTGCTCCGTGGGGCAAGAGCTCCTCCTTGGTTCTGAAGCCCCAGAGAACGCTTATGCAGTCAAGCCCTGAATTTTTTGCTGTGAGCACGTCCACCTCGGAATCCCCGATATAGACAGCTTCATTTTTTCCGACGCCGAGCTCGCTCAGAGCTTTTTCAACCATATCAGGTGCGGGTTTTCTCTTAAGTCCTTCGGTCTCGCCAAGGGCAAAATCCATCTGAGGATAGAAATCGCGGGCAAGCTCTTTTACAGCGCTGTCCAGCTTATTTGAAACCACCGCCATCTTTAGTCCTTTTGTCTTCAACGCGTCAAGAACCTCGCCAATGCCGTCATAAGGACGAGTCTTATTTCGGCAATTTACGCTGTAATGCTTCTTAAAATCCGTGAAAAGCTTCTCAAAGCTCGGATCTTTTTCACCCTCGGGCAAGGAAAGCTCCATAAGACGGCGCACACCGTTGCCGACCGAGCATCTTGTCTGCTCAAGGCTTCTTTCGGGATATCCGTTTTTTACAAGAACAAAGTTCACGCTGTCGCAAAGATCCTGCAAGGTATCAAGTATCGTTCCGTCCATATCCCAAACAACTGCACTGTATTTCATGATCTGCCTCTATTATTCTAATTATTTATTATACAATTATACCACAAAATATCCCCTATTGCAACGGCTTTGAAAAATTTCTCCTTACCTTAAGGTAAGGAGTATTATCCGAACTCGATTGTGGGAGGCAAATTCTCGCCGCAAATTCAGAAAATTTCTTGCAAATATTTATCTCAACCGTACGATCGATAAAATCTGCGCTTGAGATTTTTTTTAAGAAGCCTTGATTTATAAGGCTTTTTGGTATGGTCAAATAATCGTTTTCTTTTGAACTTTACCATTTGCCGCAATATCTTTTTGCATACTTGCGCATGCTGAAAGGAATGATATGACAAAAAATTCACAAACTTTTGCCAAAGTGCTTGAAATCCCCTTTCCTTTGTGATATAATTAGCAAAAATCATAAAAATTTCATTTTTTAGAGGATTAACATAATGGCAAAAAACAATATTGTGGATTGGAAAACGATCACAAATATTGTTATTGATTCCTTTGTAGGATACGGTGTTCCCCACGCGGATGCTGAAATCTGCGCCGACGTTCTGCTTGAATCTGACAAGCGTGGTATCGAATCCCACGGCTGCAACCGCTTCAAGCCCGTTTATCTCGACAGAATCAAGGCAGGAATCCAGAACCCCGTCACCACTTTGAGGTTATCAAGGAGACCGAGACCACAGCAGTTGTGGACGGTCACGACGGAATGGGTCAGGTCATTGGTCACAAGGCTATGAGCATAGCGATCGAAAAGGCTAAGAAATACGGCATGGGTATGGTGGTTGTTCGCAACTCCTGCCACTACGGTATCGCAGGATATTATACCTCTATGGCTACAAAAGCAGGCTGTATCGGTATGACAGGTACAAACGCACGTCCCACAGTTGCTCCCACCTTTGGCGTTGAGGGCGCATTCGGAACTACCCCCTGACGCTCGGCGTTCCTACCGACGAGGCATTTGACTTCAACTTCATCGCTATCGACACCGAGCACTTCCTTGGAGAGGATCTTTGCCGCAAGAAGGCAGGCGATATCATTCGCGAGGTTCGTTCCACAAAGAAGGACCCGGTTCTGAGCTCATTTATACCGCAGGCGAGAAGGAATATGAGATCCGCCTGGCTCGTCACGCAGGCGTGCCGATCAATGAGTCGGTTCAGAAGGAGTTTATCGCAGTCCGCGACGAGCTCGGTCTTGACTATAAATTCCCCTTTGAGGACTAGGCTAATGTTTTGCATCGCCGTTTCGCCTGAATACGGCGATCCCATAAAAATATTCCGAGATTTTACATAATGAAAGGATCATTTATCTTATGAATATCAGAGAAGAATCGCTTCAAAAGCATTATGAATGGAACGGCAAGATCGAGGTCGTTTCCCGTGTTCCCGTTGAGACACGTCAGGATCTGTCTCTCGCATATACTCCCGGTGTTGCAGAGCCTTGTCTTGAGATACAGAAGGACGTAAATAAGTCATATGAGCTGACACGCCGCAAGAATCTGGTTGCAGTTATCACAGACGGAACTGCCGTTCTCGGTCTCGGCGATATCGGACCCGAGGCAGGTATGCCCGTTATGGAAGGTAAATGCGTACTTTTCAAGGAGTTTGCGGACGTAGACGCATTCCCCCTCTGCATCCGTTCCAAAGACGTTGATACCATCGTCAATACAATCACTCTGCTTGCAGGCAGCTTTGGCGGCATCAATCTGGAGGATATTTCCGCTCCTCGCTGCTTTGAGATCGAACGCAGACTTAAGGAGACTTGTGATATTCCCGTATTCCATGATGACCAGCATGGTACAGCTATCGTTGTTGCTGCCGCTTTGCTCAATGCGCTGAAGGTAGTCGGCAAAAAGCTTGGTGACGCTCGCATAACTATGAGCGGTGCAGGTGCTGCCGGAATCTCCATCGCAAAGCATCTGATCAATATGGGTGCAGACCCGAAGAAGATGCTCATGTGTGATATAGGCGGTATTCTTTGCGAGGGCGACGAGAGAATGAATCCCGCTCAGGCGGCAATGGCAGCTATTACAAACGCTGAGCATAAGACAGGAACACTTGCAGATGCGATGAAGGGTGCAGACATCTTCGTTGGCGTTTCCGCTCCCAATATTGTAACAAAGGAAATGATCTCCTCTATGGCTGAAAATTCCATCGTATTCCCCATGGCAAACCCCACCCCCGAGATCATGCCCGATCTTGCAAAGGAAGCAGGCGCGAGAATCGTTGGCACAGGACGCTCCGACTTCCCCAACCAGATCAACAATCTGCTTGCATTCCCCGGCATTTTCCGCGGTGCGCTTGATTGCCGTGCTTCCTGCATCAACGAGGAAATGAAGGCTGCCGCATCTCATGCGCTGGCATCTCTCATTCCCGAAAATGAGCTAAACGAGGAAAATATCATCGTTTCCGCCCTGAATAAGAGCGTTGCACCCGTCGTTGCACAAGCTGTCATCGATGCCGCTCACAAAACAGGCGTTGCAAGAATTTAACAGCTTTATTATAAACAAAGAGCAGACCGTTTATCAGTGCAGATAAACGGTCTGTTATCAGTTTGTCTTATTGTTTTTTCTTTTTTGAAGTTGACAGCATGATTATAACCACAACTATAACGATAACAAGTGCGGCTGCGAATATTGCGATCGGGATGATGGACGGTAAAAATTCCAAATCATTTTCCGATGAATTTTCATCATCTTCATCATCGTCATCTTCTTTATCTTCGGTTTCATCTGTATCAGTCGAGGGCAAAAAGAGGACATAATTATCTGGGTCAATACCTGTGGCGGCCGTATCGATTTCCGGATCGAAAATAATGAATCCGGTATTCGGTGCTTCCTCGGTTTCCGGAGGTGCCTCAGTTGAAGGGGGCGTCTGAGTTGAAGGCGGTGCCTGAGTCGATGGCAGTGCCTGAGTCGAAGGCGGTGTCTGAGTCGAAGGCGGCGCTTGTGTTGAAGGAGGTGCCTGTGTTTCAGTGGCTTGAGTGTCCTCGCTTACAGAAGGAGGATCAACGATTACTGCAAGCGGAGTGTGTATTGAGCTGTCATAAAAGTTGAGCCCGTTTTCCGTCGCATAGATCTCGGCCCATGATCCTGGCTTGCCGTAAATATTCTTCAGTGCCGAACAGGAATCAAACACCGAAGAGCCGATTTTATAGACCTGGGGGCTGATGATAACGCTCTCAAATAAGTAACAGTTTGCAAAAGACCAGGATGAGAGCTCATGAATATTGCTCAAATCCAAAGCTCCGATAATGGGGGAGCGACCGTTTTTATAAACCGTTCTGAGATTATAACACCTTTCGAAGGCGGCGTTTTTTATAACAAAGCCTTCGGTTGCGGGAATCAGAACGGTTTCAATATTTTTACACTCACAAAATGCGTATTTGCCGACAGCGGTGATGCTGTCGCCGATAATAACATGCCTTATTTGATCTTTATAGGCAAACCAAGGAGAGTTTTTTGAACCTCCGCCGTAATAGTTTAAAACATCCGGTATTTCTCCGCTTCCGTTCACAACAAATGCACCGTTTTCAAACAACATCCAGCTAATATTTCCGGACATTTCAAAGGCAACGATATTGTTTTCGTCTGCCGAAGCTGTCACAGCTAACATTATAGCAGCCAAGAGCAGAATAACCGCCGAAAACAAAATTTTTAAAGTTGGCTTTCTCATATTGCTCTCCTTTTGAGTGCTGAAAAAAATTAAAAACATCAAGGTCTGAAAAATTCAACTATATTGTACCATAAATTTGCAGTTTTATCAAGACCTTTAGAGCAAATGAGGTTTATTTCTTTTTTCTTTTTGCCATGACAGTGCTCAAAGCTATATAAAGAGTCAAAAGAAACAGGCAGGAGAGCCCGAGAATGGCATACATTGAAGCCTGGGGGACGACCTCGCCCCCAAATTCGATATTGCAGTCAAAGCTTGTTTTCAGCTCCTCGACCATTTTCTCGGGCAAGCCGCACCCGGCAAGCTCCGAAAAGGCGTTTCTCATGGTGTGGGTGCGGACGAGAGCAGTGCCGTATGTGCCGGGCAAAAAGGTCAGAGCTGTCTGAAGCGTTTCACCAAACTGTGACATGGGCATATATGCGCCGCAGATAAAACCGTATACAGAGCTGATAATAGAGCCAACTGCAGAGATCTGCCCCTGAGATGAGAGAAAGAGGTTTACAATAGAGGAAAGTGCTGTTCCGAAGGTCACAAGGAGAAAAATATCGAGGATGAGAGAAAGCACGTCCTTGCCCGTCAGATACCAGCCGATGTTTCCAAGATAAATGAATCCGGCAGCAGCCGCTCCGAAACAGATGAGCAGAGTTGAAAAGAGAGAAGCGGTATAATAGCTTGCCGAAAGAACGGGAGCGCGCAGGGGAGTAACTTCCAGATCCGCGCGGACGCCGTTCACCTTATCCTGAACCGACAGCATATTTGAACAGAATGCCACAGTGACACAGCTCACCGCGAGAAGGGAGGAAACGAGCTGTCCGCCCACAAGCCCTTCAAGGAGCTCATCCGGAACACTTATCCCCTCGGGTATTACAGAAACAAAGGTGTCCCTATAAACATTTCGCAGAAAGGTGGCATAGAGCACCAGAAGTATAAGGGGTGTGGCAAGGGAGGTAAAAAACAGACCCTTGTCGCGGAAAAATAGCTTTATGTTTCGGGAGGTCAGAGATATAAAAGTCTTCATTTTGTTTTCACCTTTCCATCATTTTCAGCGCCGAGTGTTCGTCCTGTAACGGCAAGAAAAACATCGTCCATCTTGCCTTTAACGATCTCATAATCGGTGAATATCTCGGGATATTTTAAAATAAGCTCGGTTGCCGCCTTTGTGTCGGGTACGGATACGCGATAAGCCTCGCCAATAATTTCATATGGCATGCCGAGCCTCTTTGCATCCTCTTCTCTCACTCCGTAAAGAGTTATAAAGTCTCCGGTATAACGGTTTTTAAGCTCAAGCGGCGTTCCTTCTGCCACTATATTTCCGCCGTCGATGATCACAACATTATCTGCATCTGCGGCTTCCTCCATATAATGTGTCGTAAGGAAAACGGTCATGTTTTCTTCTGCGCGAAGCTTTTCGACAGCACTCCAAACAGCCTTGCGGGTCTGCGGATCAAGCCCTGTTGTGGGCTCATCGAGAATAAGGAGCTTTGGGCGGTGCAAAAGAGCCCTTGCAATATCTATCCTGCGCCGCTGACCGCCCGAAAGCTTACCAACCGTTCGGGATAGAAGTCCATCCAGTTCAAGCAGAGAGCAAAGCTCACTCAGTCTCTCTTCAAAGGCTTTGCCGCAAATGCCGTAAAGAGCGGCGCGGCATTTAAGATTATCTCTTACCGAAAGAGCTTTATCCAGAACCGAGTTCTGAAAAACCACGCCCAGCAGATTTCTTATTTTTTCAGCATCCTTATTTATGTCATAGCCGTCAACCTTAACACAGCCGCCGTTACATCCAAGAGCTCCGCAGATTATTGAAATAGTAGTGCTTTTTCCCGCGCCGTTAACACCGAGAAATGCAAAAAGCTCGCCCTCTTTTACCGAAAAGCTTATCTCTTTAACAGCCTTAACATCTCCATAGCTTTTGGAGAGGCGTTCGATCTCAATGATATTCTTCACAGTCAACCTCCGTCCATGCGTGATATCAAAATGATATCATATTTGATACATAGTGTCAATAATAATGGTCAAGATTTTACAATTTGTTAAACAATTGGAGATCGGGATGAAGTTTTATCCTCATCCCGACAAATTTATGTAATTATTTCAAATACCGCCGTTACCGCCGAAGCATCGGAGAGGGATATCTCAATGGTGGCTTCGGTGGTTTTAACGCTTCCGTCCTCCATTTTCCAATGAAGGAAGCGGTAGCCGCTTTTTTCCTTGGCTGTAAGCACAAGAGGAGTTTCAAAAGCATAGTAAATATAACGTCCGTCGCTTAAAGGAAGGGTGTAATCACCGAGCAAAATATTGCCGGCATCGGCAATGCTAAGCTTAATAACGAACTCGGAAAGCTCGGCTTTATCAAGCTCGAAAAGCTCGGCGGTATATTTAAGAACATATTCCGGTCTGTGCTGCCAGAAGGTGCGTATAACGTCTATTTCTTTACTGTAATTATTCGTAGTATTGTAACGGAGCCTGTTCAGCTTCATCTGCTCATCAAAATTCTCTTCAAAATAAGCCAGATATGGCTCTATCCCTTCGTATGAAAAATCATACATCAGCATATCGGCAAGGGTTGCGAGAAATTGTGCCTTGAAATCGTCGTTTTTATAAACATAACCAAATATCAGACCATTTTTGATAAGCTTTGTATAGGTATTATTGTTATAATCCTCCCCTGAGCCTGTGCCGTAAAGAAGCATGGAACGCTCGGTATCGTAGCTTGCCCATCTCCATCTTCCGTCGGCATAGGGATTTGAAGGGTCTACCGTCCGCGTTCGCCACAGCATGGTATTATTTCCGGGCCAGTCGTTATTGTTTATGATGACATTCATACAAACATAGTCGATATAGCTCTGAATATCTATCATGGAGCAAAGCTTTTCATAATTTTCGGGCAGAGTCAGATCGTTGTTTTTGCAGAAATTCCGTAGCTCGCGGTAATATTTCCAGTCTGAATCTGTACCGATATCTATATTCCATGCCTTAACTGCAACCACGTCATCCTTGTTTACATCATAGTGCTCTTCAAAATAATCCGAATCATATCGTTCCATCATCATATAGAAGCCCCAATATTCACCGTTAAGGAACATAACGCAGGGCTGCCATTTTGCAGTTGAAATATCTCTGTGAGATACCAGTGTTTGAGCCAAAACATCACGTATTTTGGTTTTAGAGAAGTCGTTAGCACCGGTCCTCATCAAAAAGGTATCATAGAATTCAACGCCCTCAAACATAGGATAATCAAAGCTGTTTTTGCCGTATTCACTTCTGGCATAGAATTTAAAGGACTTTTGAACACTTGATTGAGAGGTGTTGCCGCCTATGCGGATGCCTACATCCTGTACGAAGCAGAAATTGTGTTCGGCATCAAAATATTCGATGGTGGCAGGTCTTTCGCCTTCCATTCCGTCGATGAAATAGTTCGCGGGACGTGACCAGGTCGGAGTTTCGGGATCGAATTCATCGCCGTTCATGTAATCGTCATAGGTCTTGCCGAGAACGTATATACCCGTTTCATAATCAAAAAGATTGCTTGTGTCCGTATATACCGAAAGAATCGGCATATTTTCATATGGAGCTTCGGTCATAATTTGAGTCACAAAGAATGTGCGGCTCGTTACCTTACTGATATTGCCTTCCCCATCGATGGCTATTGCTCGGATAACATTCGCCTTATCCTGATTATTTTTTGTAACGAACCCGTTTATAGTTGTTCCTCCGATGGCGGAATAAACATTTGGATTGCCCGTGGCATCATAGAGCATTATCGGCTCGCCGTATATCTCTGACTCGGCTGTTGGGGTAGAACCATCAGTGGTATAATAAACAACGCATCCCTCTGGAATGGTCATTTCAAGCTCAAAGCCTGTCATATAGAATCCGCTTGCGTGGGAAAACTCGGGAGCAGGAACCTTTATCAGGCTTGTGGCGGTATTGTTTGTGGAAAGGGGAGTGGGAGTCAGATGTGCAGCAAGCTCTCCGCCGTCGGTTGTTCTGCCGTAGGTCTCGTCCTCTTCAAGGCTCGGAACTGACATCACATCCTGAAGTCCCTCAGGAGAGGTGAGTATTAGGTTCTCGCCCTCTGAGGATAGCTTGAAGGGCAGGGATATAACGCCTTTGTTATATCCTGCATCTCCGGTTGCCAGCAATATAACATAAGATCGCGCTTCTATGAGATAATTTGTAAAGGTATACCTGAAGGGCTTTTCGCTGTCGTCCGAAATTCCGTATCCTGCGAGATTAACAGCTTTGTCCGAGCTGTTGTAAAGCTCTATCCAGTCAGGGTGCTCACCGCTTCCGTCCGTAAAACAGCCGGCGTTTGATGCGCATACTTCGTTTATGGTAACAAAAAGCTCCGATGGGGTGGTTATTTCAACAGGCGCAGGAGGGGGAGTTGTATCCTCTTCGGTGTCGGATTTGGTGCCGCTTTCGGGAGCGGAGACCGCTTCTTCTGTGTCCGAAACAAACTCGGGCGAATATTGTTCATTGGCAGTTGCCGCAGATTTATCTGCGGCAATAGAATCTGTTTCCTTTACGGTGCTTACTTTTCCGCAACAGCAAAGCAACGCCGCAAGGATCGATAATAGAATTATATGTCGTTTCATAAATTATCTCCGTAAAATTTTTTGTTATATAGGAAAGCTATAAAAACCTTAATTTGAGGAACTAAAACAATAATTTGTCGGTGCGTGAGAACGAACGCAAAATTAAAAGTTTTGGTCAAGCTTTTGGGGAAGCTTGTGGGAGCCGGCGACATCGCCGGTCGCTGTCCGCAGAAAGCGCCGCTTGGGAAGTTCCGCCACTTCGGTGGCGGCAAGCGCACGCGCGCTTGAGCCGCGCAAGCTTTTGAAAAAGCTTGACCAAAACTTTTAATTATTACGTTCGTCTCACCGACAAATTATTGTTTATATTTTAAATCAAGCTTTTAAATGTTATTGGTGATTTAAGTATACTGTTTTTTGGCAGAAAATGCAAGAGCTTTTTTAACAATTATTATTTATACTTATACTTTTGGTAAATTTTGATCAAGTCTATTGACTTTTGATAATTATCAAACTATAATAATCGTAGCAAAACGGCAGAAGCCGCAAGCCTTACGTCGAATAAATTTCCGTATCGGTATTATTACGTTCGTCTCACCTACAAATTATTGTTTGAAGCTTAATTAACCGTACAAAAATATGTGCTCGCCGCCCACCCGTCATCCCCAGCGAAGCCGAGGGATCTATAAACAAATTCCGAGCATAAACGATTTGAGATGTATTCATCAAATACCGAACATAGATCCCTCGACTACGCTCGGGATGACTTTTTCGGCAAGCACTGATTTTGCGGCTTTTTATAACGAAAAAATGGGATTTTAGAAGGCAAAAAGTTAGTTTTTCCACATGAGATCCTTCGCTCCTCTCAGGATGACAATTGCGTTTGCTTTTTTAATATTTCTATAGGAATTTATCTGACTTTTTTATGTAGTAAAAGCGATAAATGAGTACCATCTGTCATCCTGAGAGGAGCGAAGGATCTCATACTCTGCAAGTTATTTTTCCCCGAGGAATTACTGTTTGCAGATATATAAACACCGTAAATTTTGTATGATCCTTATTTTCTAATTGAAAAATCCTCCATAATCAAGAATATTCTTTTATAAATAAAAAAACGGTTGACTCGCAAGGGCGAGCCAACCGCATTTTTTATTATTGCAATTTTTGACCGCAGCTTCTGCAGAAGTTGATTGGTGAATCATACTGTGCACCGCAATTGAAGCAGATAAACTTAGGATTTTCGTGAGCAGTCTCTGCCTTGGGCGTTCCGAGGATCTGATTATCTCTGTCATCAATAGTATTAAGCTGTGCTGTGAGGTCAATTATCTCTTGCTTTTTCTGCTTGATGCTTTCAAGCAGGTCGGGAAGCTGATCCATAGTGGATGCTTCGCTTGCCCAGTTTTCATAGAACTTTTCACCGACGGTTGAATAAAGCTTCTTGATGTCGCTCTGCAAAGATTCTATGTGCATCTTGATCTTCGATTTTTCGAGAGAAGACGAGGTCTTAACACTGATTGTAGTGATACC
Source organism: Eubacteriales bacterium (assembly GCA_045595425.1). Lineage (GTDB taxonomy): Bacteria > Bacillota > Clostridia > Oscillospirales > CAG-272 > SIG710. The sequence continues at coordinate 9,305 of JAZOAL010000119.1, read as the reverse complement.
TCTGTTAACCGAAGATTTGAACTTCTGAAAAACTTCAGCCATTATAGAATCCTCCAAATATTATTAGTAAATGGGCAGAACAGCAACAACATCAGTGTCGAGCTTCTTGGGATTATTCTTCTTATAGAGGTAAAGATCACCCTTATAGTTCTTTGTGCTGTAGTCGGCAATATAAAGAACCTCGTTATTTGCGCTGAACATAAAGGAATGAACATCATCCGCCATCTTTTCAGCCTTCTTGCCATTATAGACATTGAGTGTTCCGCGAGCCTTCTCGGAGTTCCAGTCGGTAAAGAAGTACATCTTATCTGTATCTTCGTTATATCTCGTGCTATAGAGGTATACATCAGATGAAACGCTCTTTCCGTTTATAAAGAGCTCACCCTTGTAGTCCTCGGAATCATAATCCTTGAAATATACAAATTTGTCATTCGAAGCAAAGTAGATACGTTCAGAGGAAACATCGCTGTCACAGGTCTCTACATCGCCAAGCTTGCCCTTGGAAGAAACTGTGAATCTGCAAAGATCGCCTTCACCCTTTTCATCGTCAACATCGGAAAGGAAGTATACGGTCTTACCGTCATCGGAAATTCTGAAATATCTTGCATCGTCATAATCAAAGGGAACCATTTCGGAACCGACAACAACGCACTTTTCGCTGTCAGCTTCATACAAAAGATCATAGAAATCCCACGCATCCTCCATATCCGAGAGCTTAACCATGCCGGGAGCGGTGCTGCAGATGATCACCGGTGTTTCAAGAGCATAGTCAGAGTAGGAACTGTAAGTATCTGTTACAGAAACAGCCTCTTTACCGTCATAATAGTAAAGAGTGGAGGTAGTCTTTTCATATTCCATATCTTCAAGGTACTCGCGGATATATTCATAATCCTCGTCATCATCCTCCACATCGTCGTCGACCATATCCATAGCGCTTACTGTTTCGGTCTCGGATTCGATATAATAGATCTCGCCGGATTCGTATATAGCGATTACGTTTGATACATCGGAAGCGATTTTTTCCTTATCCTTGCCGTAAACACACTTATTTAAAGTATCTTCCTTCATGTAATATACAGCATCTCCGGTAAAGCGTTCAATTTCTTCAACATCGCTGTCGATCTTCTCTTTATCGCCGCTTCCGGACTTAATGTAGAGATCACCATCGTTGTTGAGGAATACAACATTTTTACCGTCTTCGGTTGCATAGAAATCAACAACATCGCTGGCTATCTTATTTTTATCACCGGATTTAACAACAAACTGGTTGAGAACGCCGCCGTCGCTGCCATTATCCTTAAGGTATGTAACAAGAGTTGCCTTCTCATTTACAAAGTAATAATCAACTTCGGAATCGATCTTTGTTGCTTCTTTATCAAGCTTATTTACATAGCTGTAATACAGTGTGAAGCCCTCGTCCTCCTCAAGCTTATCGGGATGGAAGAGGATCTTGCCGTCTTCACTGAGTCTGCACATATTCGCAAACTTGTACGATGAAGACATAATGTCATAATTTGTCATCTCCAGACCATCAAAGAGCTCATCGGTTGCCTGAACAGCTTCCTTCTTTGAAACATTGCGGTAGAAGATCTCATCGTCCTTGATATAAAGGGTATAGTTCTCACCCTTGCCGCCAAAGAGAAGCGAAGCAAGGAAAATAACCGCTATAACAGCAACAACGCCGATTGCCGCAAACTTAAGCAGTTTTGTCGGAAATGTGGGCTTGGTTTTTGCAGGAGTGGGCTTCGTCGCAATCGAAAAACCGCATCTCTGGCAATACTCGAACTCCGAGCTTGTGGGGTTACCGCAGTTGGGGCAGAATACTGTTGCCGCCTCCTGGATAGGACTTCCGCAGCCGTCGCAGAACTTTGTTCCTTCTTCAAGCTGCTTATTACATTTTGGGCATACAATCATTTTTATTTCCTCCTAAAATAATTTTAAAATGGTATATTGTCTAAAAGTTTAATGATTGCCTTCTCATAACCATCTTCCAAAGCATATTTTTTGAAGCTTTGCGATACTTCTTTATATACACTCTCGTCTACAGTCGATGCAAACTCACGGCTCATCAAAGAGGCATAAGTATTCATCTCTGTATCAATATAGAAGATACAATATTCACCGATCGCATATGAATAATGATCGAATACTGCCTGCTGATTATTCAGCATATATTCCCTGTCTTTTTCCGAGCTTTCGAAGATATCCTCATCAATGATCAAAATAATTGAAAGATCCTCCTCGTTTGAAACCTCGGTGGCTTTTTCCATGATAGCGTCTGCCGAAGCTTGGCTCATTATCGGAGCTCTGGCATCAAGCAAAACCAGCTCATCATCAACATACTCAATATAATGAGTTTTGAGATCAGCGGAATCCTCAGCCTCGGCGTCGATTGCCCCCTCGGTGTCGGGTGATTCCGATTTCTCGGTATCTGCGTCGGCAGTGTCTCCTTCGGGATCTGAGGTCTCATCATCTTTGGCGCTTTCGCTGTCCTCGTCCTCATCTTCGGTGTCTTCTTCGTCGTCCTTATCCGATCTGTCAGCATCACCCTCAAGGAATTCCAAAAAACCAATTTCCGGGAAAGCGGGAAGCTCGGGGAAACCGGGAATGGCAGATTCCAAATCGATCACGCCTCTGTCGGAAAGGAACCACACCACACCGGCGGCAAGAACCAGCAAAAGCAAAATAATGAACACGAGCAAAACCTTCAGACCGGTATGCTTTTTCTTTTTTGCCCGTTTTTTAGCATTTTCTGCCTCGATCTTATGCCGCTTTTTAGCGTCCCTGGCAAGTTTTTTTCTGTTTGCTTCTGTAACGGGGGGAATATACGGAACATATTCCGGTCCATCCGACGGCGGTTTCACCGGCGGAACATATGCAGGGGGCGGAACTGTCAGCGGCTCGGGAATCTCTGCCTGGGATTCGGGGATCACCACTGGCGGCTCTTCCGATATCGGTGCAGCCTCACAATCCACAGTCTCCGGCTCAATTGGAGTTCTCTTTTCCATCGCAGGAACAGCGATTCTTTCCGACTTAACTTCGCTCTCTCCGTTTTGAGGCACAGCAGGGCTTGGCTTTACAACGGGAGTGCCGCAATGAGGGCAAAAGTTTGCATCGTTTTTAATCTCATTTAAACAATTGTGACATTTCATCATTGATCACCTCACAATGTTGAGCTTGCAAAAATACATTGCCGAGCGTATATTACTCTTATGTTTTTTAGCAAAAAGCACGATCAGTATAATTATACAGTATAATAACATATTTCGACAGATTTGTCAAGGGTTTTAACGTTTTTACGTTAGGAATATACTGGTATTTATTTTAAACGTCAAACTCATTCTGTAAATTTGAAATACAGTGACACCCCCATAATATTATGAAATTAAAATTCTATAAATGTATGCCGGGTATATTTCGTGTCAACAAAAAATTAGCGGCTTTACCTATAGCAAAGCCGCATTTGTATTTTCTCGGAATTATTAAAGTTCCGATTTTAATTATTCAACAACTGTTACAGATGTGATGTGGGGGTTAACGCCCTCATACCAGTAAACAAAGCCCTCAACATCGATAACTGCACCAACCTCAAGAGCAGCAACTGCCTGATAAACCTCAGAATCGGGGCCGTAGAGATAGTTCTCAACGCAGAAATTATAGCTTGCGCCATTAAGAGAAACAGTTACATAGATATCGGGATCCCACTCGCTGTCCTTATAGGAGATGGAGTCAACTGTCATACCCTTGAAAGAAGCAAGCTGGTTCTGATAGTTTATAAGGTCCTCTGTGCCGAGCTTGTCGGTAAGATCAACGGGCTCTGCAACAAATGTATCGCCCTCAAGGATCTCATAGGTTGCATCGATGATCTCAACCTCGCCGGACCATTCAGCCTTATAGCCGGAAACTCTGATCTTTGTGCCGGGAACGAGCTTTGCATAATCCTCTTCGGAGATGGGCATCTCATAAAGGAAATAAGCACCCTCTTCATTCTGAGTGTAGATGGTAGCTACGCCAACGCCTTCATTTTCCCACCAGGACTGCTTTGCCTGAACATAAGCCTCGATAACTACTTCGTCATCGATCGCTGCTGCAACATAATCAGCATAGCTCATTACAGCCACCTCATCGCCTGTTGTATCGGCTGCTGTATCAGCAACTGTATCGGAAGCTGAGTCTGCAACTGTATCGGAAGCCGAATCTGCAGAAGTATCTGTGCTTGTGTCATCATCCTCTGAATCTTTCACTGTGCAAGCTGCAAAAGCAAGCACCATGGTAAGTGCCAGAAGCATTACTAAAAACTTTTTCATAATTTTATTCTCCTTTGTTTTTTAGAATATAATCCTATATTATACACAAAATCCGATATTTGTCAATAGTTATCGGCTATTTTTTCTTTTTTACCCATTCAAACACAAGATAAAGCAATATCATAAGCCAAGCAAAGCCGAGTACCGAAAGCAGGATCACCGATTCTGTTGGAAGAGGCCCTTTAGCCTCAAATGCTCCGTTCGATGATTCATGCTGATCCAATCTATAGAGCGAATTCATATCGCTGTATAGATTTTTTATATATTCATCATCCACACTCTGCTTTCTTCTGACCGACTTTACAACATTCTCTATAAGCTGTCCTGCCGCATCGCGCAGAGAAGCGGAGCCGTTGAAAACGGGTGTTGTAAAGGTATTTTCGGTATTTTCGATAAGCAGCTTTGCCGCCTTTATCTTGATATCATAATAAAGCTCGTTGTTTTCGCCTTCCCTTGCAAGATAGTCCTGATAAACCTCCGAAGACTGCGCCTTTGACGTAACAGGCACATATCCCTCTGTCTGTGAATATGATATCTGAACATCGTTTGTCAGCATATACTGGGCGAAGAGCCACGAGGCAAGCACCTCCTCATCATCCTCCTTATTGAAGATGCACATAGAGGGTCCCTGAGAGATCATCTGAGGATATTCACTGTCAAACTGCGGGACAGTCATAACAGCCGTCTCAAACTCCACCATCTTCTCCTCGGGAATATCCACAAGAGGGGCATCCGATCCCATCCATGTTGCACCTGCTGTGGAGTCGATGGCGAATATACACTGCCCTGCATTGAGAAAATTAGCAGGATAGCCCTGAATCTTGAAGGTACAGAAAGCTCTGGATTTTGCATGCTCGGCAACGGTATAGAGCAAATCTGTGGTGGTATCATTGAAAATGAGAACTTTTCCGCTTTCAGTGGAATAATCCGCCTCAAGCTGGCGAAGCATCTGGATCATCATATTGTCAGTTGACTTATAGATAAAGGGAACAAGGGTTTTCTGCCCATTTACAAGGAAGTTACCCTCATCATCCTTCTTCATCGCCGCCTCCGAGACTTTCCAAATGAAATCCCATGTAAGCACCTCGGGCAGCTCATAGCCCAATGCTTCAACATAGGTCTTATTTACATAGCAAGCCTCTGTGGATCGCATATAAGGAAGCGCGTAATAATCAGCCCCAAGCTTACATTCTTCAAGGAACTGCGGTATGATCTCATCTGCCTTTGGAGAATCGAATTTAACCTCACTTCCGCCGAGACCGTATTTTTTGTGGGTCAGAAGATCGGTAAGGGGCACTACCGTATTTTCACCCGTCATGTATGTGGCAATATGATCGGGATATGTGATACATACATTTGGTGTGGTTTCGGTTGCAATATTTGTTATAACGTCATTATATATCCTGCCGTAATCGGTATAAAGGCGCAGATTAACGGTGATGTTCGGGTATATCTTCTCAAAATCGGCGATCGCCTTTTCATAGACAGCCACCTGAGAGTGGTTGGTATCATTTTTTGCCCAAAAGGTTATCTCAAAATTTCTCTCCGTATCAAATTCCGAAGGTATCTCAAAGGGGGTCGTGTCCTTTGCACCGTGGCAGGAGACAAAAAGCGGCAGACAAAAAGCAAAGAGCATCAAAAATGCTGTGATTCTCCGGGTCATCCCTTTGTTCCTCCTCTCGCAACTCCCGCCATTATCTTCTTTCTGAAAATAAGGAAGAGGACGATAAGCGGAAGAGAAATTACCACAACGGCCGCCATCATCGCGGGAATATTTTCACGGCCGAAGCCGTTTTCGCGTATCTCCTGAATACCGTTTGACACAAGGAAATATGCAGGATCATCCGTGATTAGGCGAGGCCAGACATAGGAGTTCCAGCACTCGATGACCTTAAGTATCGTAACCGTGATCAGAGTAGGCCTGCATATGGGAAGCATAACCCGGAACATGTATTTAAGGTCCGAGGTGCCGTCAACCCTTGCGGCGAGGTAAAGCTCATCCGGGATCTGTGCAAAATTCTCTTTAAGCAGATATATATAGAAAACCGATGTTACAGAAGGAAGGATAAGCCCCGGAAAGCTATTGCGAAGGTCGAGATTTGTGATGGTGGTGAAATTTGTGATGATCACAAGCTCATTCGGTATCATCATCAGCGCAAGGAACAGGGTGAACACCAGATCCTTACCCCTGAAATTCAGCCTTGCAAAGGCAAATGCCGCCGGAACTATAACGATGAGCATCAGTGCCGTTGTGGCAGCCGTAAAAATAACAGTATTAAGAAAATAATCCGCCAGCGGAACGCTTGTGAAAGCCACGGTATAATTTTCAAAGGTCGGCGACAGTGTGAAAAACTTCGGTATAAACTCCCCGTTATAGGAGCTGTAGCTCTTTAAGCTGGTAAGTATCATCCAGTAAAAGGGGAAAAGCACTATAAGTGCCCAAATCGCAAGCAGAGCATATACAATAACCTTGCCTATCCTTTTTCCCGTATCCGCCCCGAGTTCTTTTTTTATAAAATCAGTGTTTTTTGTCATAACTGCACCTCCATCAGTAGTGTACATGCTTTCTGCTGACAAGCAGATTTATACATGTTACGGTCAGCACTATGGCAAAGAGCGCTATAGCGGCAGCCGAAGCATAGGAGGGGAAGCCTCCGCCGTCTCCGTAAAGCATATCATAAACATATCCGACAATGGTGTTCATCTCGGCAACATTCAGATTTGTTCCAAAAAGTGCTACCGCATCGCTGTACGCCTTGAAAGCCCCGATAAAGCCCGTTATAACAAGATAGAAAAGCATGGGAGAGATCATAGGCAGAGTGATCTTTCTGAAAATTCTGAAGGGAGACGTGCCGTCGATCCTCGCCGCATTATAATAATCCTGATTCACAGAGGCAAGCGCGCTTGTGAGTATAAGTATTTTAAAGGGCATTACGACCCAAATGGTATAAATACAGAGCACAAACATCTTTGCCCAGTATGGTCCGTCGATAAAGTCAACGGTGTTGCCTCCGAAAAAATTGATGATAAGATTTACAAGTCCGTCTGAATATGCAGTGGGCTTGAAGAGTATCATAAATACAAGTCCGAGTGCCAGAGTGTTTGTAACATAGGGCAGGAAGTAAACGGTCTGAAAAAGATTTCGTAACCATTTTATCGAGCTGAGTCCAACGGATATAAGCAGAGCAAGTCCCGTTGAGAGGGGCACGGTTATGATAACGAGAATGAATGTGTTTTTCAGTGCCTGAAGAAAATACGGATCCCGCAGTATGTAGGAATAATTATAAAATCCTATCCCCGAATAGAGCTGAGAGGACGAATTATACCCCTCCTCAAAGGAATATATGAGAACATCGATAAGGGGGTACACCATGAAAACACCGAGAAAGAGCATAGCCGGCAAAAGATACAGCCAAGCCTTAAGATTATTGTTTTCCATTCTGATACCTCTCAAAAATCTATCCGCTTTTCTGTAGTCTTATCAAAAATGAACACCTTTTCGGGTTTAAGATCAAATCTGACAATCGAAGAACCGACAGAAATCTTATTTTCCGCGCTTATGATAGACCTCACAGCGGGTGCGGAGCAGTGTTCATTAGCCGAAACAACGCTGATATCCCTTCCCATGACCTCAACGCCCTTAAGTGCGCACGAAAGTGCACCGTCCTCCTTCAGAATGAAGCCTTCGGGACGTATGCCCACATATACCTCTCCGCTTCTGGAGCGGTGAGCATCGAGCACGCAATCATCGCCAATATAAAGCTTGCCGTCCCTCACCTCACCGTCAAAAACATTGATTGGCGGTGTGCCGAGAAATTTGGCAACAAAAAGGTTCACAGGGCTGTCATAGACATCTTGCGGTTTGCCTATCTGCTGAACGATTCCGTCTCGCATCACCACGATGAGATCGGAAATGCTCATTGCCTCCTCCTGATCGTGGGTAACAAAAACGGTGGTTATACCGGTCTCTCTCTGTATGCGCTTGATCTCCTCTCTGGTCTGAAGACGTAGACGGGCATCAAGATTTGAAAGAGGCTCGTCAAGCAGGAGCACACGGGGCATCTTAACAAGCGCTCTCGCAATAGCAACTCTCTGCTGCTGACCGCCCGAAAGCTCACTTGGCTTTCTCTCCATCAGCTCATCGATCTGAACCAGCTTTGCTATCTCACATGCCTTGCTCGCCATCTCCGCTTTTGAAAGCTTATCCTTCCCCTTCAGATTTTGCAGGGGAAAGATGATATTCTGCATCACTGTCAGATGAGGATAAAGTGCATAATTCTGGAACACAAGTCCAACTCCGCGCCTTTCCGGCGGAAGCTCCGTAACGTCATCCTCTCCGAAGATAATGCGCCCTTCCGTGGGCTTCTGAAGTCCGCTTATAAGATTCAAAGTAGTACTTTTTCCACAGCCCGAGGGACCGAGAAGTCCAACAAGAGCTCCATCGGGGATCTCAAAGGAAAAATTATTCACGGCAACAACATCGGTGCCGCCTTTTTTTCCTCTTGCCGGGAATTTTTTCGTTAGATTATCAAGTACAACCTTCAAAATATCACATCCTTGTCAATCAGTTGTCATTTCGGGCTCTGCCGAATGAATATATTACCAATAATTATAGCATAATTATTCCGATTTATCAAGGAGTTGACGCAACATTTTGTCGGCACAGGGTAGATTGTGTAAAATAGAAAGCGAACTGATCCATCCCGCGCTGTTTTTTATACAGTAATATTAGAATTATATTAGACAAACAATAATTTATAGTAACAATGAGCCCAAAATAGATCCCCGCTGTTGCGGCTCTGCCGCCCTCAGAGCGAACGAGTTCGCCCTGAGCCTCCCCGGGCGTCAGAGTTCGACTGCGAAAACAGTCCACAGGACTATTTTCTCCGCTCAGGATGACAATATTTGTCATTTGATACAAGCAGAGTTTGTTCGTATAAAAGTTACTATTGAGAAAAAACAGTTCGATCTGACTGTAAATGATATCCGATGTCATCC
>JAZOAL010000118.1:0-14049 GCA_045595425.1 Eubacteriales bacterium | reverse complement strand
AAGGAACGCATTTGCGTTCCTTTTTTCGTGGCGGAGAGGGAGAGCCGCTTGAGCTCATGAAATAGATGTGACCCTGCACAGATTCCGTTCACCTTCGCGCACCGCTATATTTTTTAAATTTAAAGCTGAGTTTTAGAGGTTGTATATTATTAAAAACACCTCTGTTTGTAAAAATTGTTTGATCTTGTAACGCTTGCGCTCGGGGCATAGTCAAGCTTTTCATCTGAGATTTCAAGAATGTCCTCGGGACGTATCCATGGTCTGCCTTGGATTGCACTGGTTTCCTCATGGGTGAGATAGCCTTTATATGCCGTCAGGCTTCTTCTGTAAAATCCGTCCCCGATGCAGCATTTTTTAACGCCGTCATTCAGAATACTTAAGATCATGGGGAGCATTTCCGAGGCGTAAGCCAGCGAGGCCGTGTTTGCCACAGCTCCCGGAATATTCGAAACGCAATAATGAACAACGCCGTTTACCACATATCTTGGATTATCATGATGTGTCTCATGGCTGGACTCAATCGCACCGGGAGCGTCATTGGAAATATCAACGAGAACACTGCCCGGCTCCATAAGCTTTAGCATTTCCTTATCTATGAGAAAATCCTTTCTTTCCTTTGGCCATTTGACGCAGTTCAGCACCATATCGGTCTGCGGAAGAACGGAAGCGATGGCTTCCTTGTTGCAAAGCATAGTATTTACCGTGCTTTTGTATTCGCCAAGCACCGAGCGAAGAACGCCAATATTTATATCCATAACGGTGCAGCTTGCACCGAGAGCGTGAAGCACTTCAAGAGCACTCCTGCCCACAATTCCACAGCCGAGAATGAGAACATTCATTCTGCCCGCGCCCGCAAAGCCGCCAACATATTTTCCCTTGCCGCCGTTTATGGTGAGCATGGATTCAAGACCGAAAAGAGCCCCCTGCTTACCTGCCGCCTCGCAGTTCGGCGAGCCGTATCTGTGGGCATCCTCGGCGGTGAAGGCAATACATTTGCTCTTGAGAATGGCATCTACCTCCTCCGGATGTCCCGCCGGATGAATACAGCCGAGGATTATCTGACCTTCACGCATAAGGGGGTATTCAATATCGGTAAATTCCTTTACCTTTGCCACCATGTCACATTCTGCCCAGATATCTTCCTTTGCCCTGACGATCCTTGCGCCTGCCTCGGCATATTTTTCATCGGGAAAGCCCGCCGCATTGCCGCAATCGTGCTCGGCAAGCACCTCATGCCCTGCCGCCACTATGCTTCTGACCTCTGCGGGAGTTGAGATCACGCGGAATTCTCCATCTTTGATATCCTTTAAAATACCGTATTTCATAATAAATTCTCCTTTATGTCTCTATTTGAAATTATATCATTTTCCCGTGACAATTATTTATTAAAAGAGAATCTTTTTGGTGGATATCGCTGCCTCGTGAAATCGATTATAAAAAATGAACGGGGGTCCTCGCTGATTGTGCAAGATGACCCCGTTTTTTTACTTGAAAACAATAATTTAACGAAGTAGAGTGACAAACAATTCATGGGATCCTTCGCCGAGGCTCAGGATGACAGTACTGAACTGTTCGCAATTATTCCTACGTTAAATCACGATTGACTTAACAGTAGAAAACCAAGTTAACGATCCTTTATTGTCATCCTGAACCTCGGCGAAGGATCTCATAGGTATTAACTAACTATTCGCTAAATTATTGTTTATTGACTATTTTTAGTAAAATAACCGATACTAAGCCGCGGAGCTGATGCGGCTTTTATTATTTGTTTTTTCGCTGAATATTTTTGCGGCGCAGGACAAAGCACGGCGGCGCAGGCGAAAACCGCTTGTTCTTCCGATATTCATCATTTCGGCACATTTTTCAATCGAAAATCCCTTTATGTAATGGTAAAAAATCAAAAGCTTGCAGTTGCCGTCTTCAAGGCCGGCAACAAAACGCCGAACCTCTATCATTTTCGATTTTATTAAGATTTCATCGCCTCCGGGAATGGGGAGGGCATCATCGCTGTCGCTTTCCTTTGAAAAATATTCCTTTTCGTATTTCATCATTCGGAGCATTTTTTTGTTTATGCCATAGCTCTCGAGAAACTTTTTTACTTCGCAGATTTGGTATTCTTCAATTTTTGTCATTCATATCTCCTTTTTAAATTCTTGTGAAGCCGATGTAATACAGCAATTCCTCTTTGGAGGAAAATTCGCAAATGCGTAATAGTTCACGTACCGATATTTCGGAAATGCAGGTGCCGCAAAGGTGCTTTTCTCTGAATTTCATTGCTGAATCGGTATTTTTTATAAGTGAACCGCAAATGCGGCAAAATGTAGGACGCATTTTTGAATGTGGTAAGTATCGTTCCGGATACATATATAAATAGTTCCTCCTTGATTTTAGTTGACAAATCCGAAGTATTAAGGTATAATATTTGTGTATTGGAATTTAAAACTCTGTGAATTTCGCGGGGGAGAAATTCTTTTGAAGCTTTATAATATGCTGTTTTTACTTGGATTTGTCCGTTTACAGAAATATTATAACGCAAAACCGAAATATTGTCAAGTGTTTATTTCGGATTTATTTCCCAAAATGGAAAAATGTTTGAAACGGGAGCTTTATCTGTATGAGTTATTCAAATTATGAAAAACTGTTAAAGATGAAAAAATCCACTTCCTATAAGGTGGCAAAAGCAACAGGTATTGCACATTCCACTCTTTCAGATTGGAAAAAGGGCAGATCTGTGCCTAAAACCGATAAAATGAAGCTGATAGCCGATTATTTCGGAGTTGAGATTGAAAGACTTGTTGGAGATGATATTGATTTTGGTCTGTCCGAGGTCGCATTTGACGGTGAGCATGAGCTGTGCGGCCGCAAAATGATACCGATCATAGGCGAGATACGCGCCGGCAGCCCGATCATAACAAATGAGACCCTTCTCGGATATGAAAGTGCCGATATCGGCTCGGCAGACGAGAGAGATTATTTTTATCTGAGCGTTTGCGGAGACAGCATGAAGGACTGCGGAATGGTCAACGGTTCTCTCGTGCTTTTCAGAAAGCAGCAATATGCCGAGGAAGGGAATATCGTAGCCTGCCTCGTTGGCGGTGAATGCGCAACGGTAAAGCGGTTTCATACCGAAAATCGTAGGATATACCTTGTCCCCGAAAATGATGAATATAAGCCCATAGAGCTGACTCCCGAGGATTTTGAATGCGGCAGTGCACGTATCCTGGGAGTGGCTGTTGAAATGAAAATAAAGTTTTAAGGATAGATTATGACTGCAATAAGTGTTGAATCCCTCGGCTTTTCCGTGGGAACAAAGGTGATTCTCGAAAATGTTTCCTTTTCACTTGAAGAGGGTGATAAGCTTGGCATAATCGGCGTGAACGGCAGTGGAAAATCCACTCTTTTTAAGCTGATCACGGGCGAATATGAGGCTACAAACGGAAACGTATATATATCAAAAGACAAGACTGTCGGTGTTCTGACGCAGGACGGAGCCTTTGATATTTCGGAGCTTTGCGGCGATACGGTGCTGGAGCAGATGTATTCGGCTTTTCCTGAATTCATACGCGATGAAAACCGCATTGCGGAGCTTGAGAAGGAGCTGAAGGAGCGTGAAGGGGAGTCCCAGAGCGATATTTACCGTTCTCTGACCCTTGAATATACCGAGTTATATAACCGATTTGTCAGGGACGGAGGTCTTGAGTTCCGCGGACGAGCGGCATCGATACTGAAGAAGATGGGTTTCGATGAGGATATGTTTGATAAGCCTTGCTCGAACCTGAGCGGAGGGCAGAGAACCCGTCTTGCGCTCTCGCGCCAGCTTTGCCGCGAGCCCGATATTCTTCTTCTTGACGAGCCGACAAACCATCTTGATATGGAGACTCTGCGCTGGCTTGAAAACTTCCTTGTTTCTTATAAGAAAAATGTGCTGGTCATATCCCATGACCGTTATTTTCTCGATCGCGTTACAAATAAAACCTTGCTTGTTGAGCATAGACATGCAAAGCTTTATAACGGTGGCTACACACAGAGCATGGAGCAGAGAAGGATCGATCGGGAGATTGAGGAGCGTCATTATAAAAATCAGCAGAGGGAGATCGCAAGGCAGGAGGCATATATTGCCCAGCAGAGAGCTTGGAACCGCGAGCGGAATATCATTGCGGCAGAGAGCAGGCAGAAGGCACTTGACCGCATGGTGAAGCTTGAAAAGCCGCAGAATGACCCCAAAGGCATCAGAATGACCTTTACAAAAGGCGGTGAGAGCGGAAACGAAGTACTCTCTGTTAAAAACCTTTCCATGGTTTTTGGAGAAAAAAAGCTCTTCGATGATATTTCTTTTCTTATAAAAAAGAAGGAGAAGGTGTTTATAGTCGGTGCCAACGGCTGCGGTAAATCAACGCTGATAAAGATACTTCTCGGCAAGACAGCGGCAACGGGCGGCAGAGTTGAGACGGGCTATAATGTTGAGATAGGTTACTATGATCAGGAAAACCAGAATCTCGATATGTCGAATACCGTTCTTGACGAGCTTTGGAACGCATATCCTGCAATGAAGGAGACCGAGGTGAGAAACACTCTTGCGCTCTTTAGATTTGTTGGCGAGGACGTTTACAAAGAAGTGGCGGTACTCAGCGGCGGCGAGAGGGCAAGGCTTACCCTTGCAAAGCTAATTCTGTCCCATATGAATCTGCTGATTCTCGATGAGCCTACAAACCACCTTGATATCGGTTCAAGAGAGGCGCTTGAAAGTGCTCTTGCCGATTATGACGGAACGGTTATAACGGTATCCCATGACCGTTATTTTATCGGAAAGCTGGCAACTCGTATCATCGAAATGAAGCCCGGTGATTGGAATGGCTCTGATGTTCTTGACTATACTGTTGCAAAGACCGGCGATGGCTATGATGAGTTCCGCGAATATCGGGACGCAAGAGAGGAAAGACTGGGCAAAGCCTTGGGAAACTCACAAACTGCAAAGGTTAGCTCTGAGAAGGAGCAGTATCTTCGGGCAAAGCAGAGTGCTTCGGATATACGCAAGCAGCAAAAGCGCCTTGAAAGGCTGAAAAAAGAAGCGGAAAAGCTGGAGGCGGAGCTTGAAGAGGTTGAGGCGAAGCTATATGGGGATGCCGCAAGCGATTATCAGCGCGCGGCGGAGCTTGATGCCCGTAAAAACGAGATAGAAGAACGGCTAATGGAGATATATGAAGAAATCGGCTGCTGAACAGAGCTTTCCGAACGGGATTTTTGACAAAGGAGGAAGATATGGATATACTTTCGTTTGCACAGGAGATATTTGAAGGGGAAAAAATAGAATATGTATCTGTTTTGCCGCTTTCATCTTGTGAGATCGTGCGTCCTTATCTTCTTCAGAGAGCGGGAATCGGGGATGAGGGTACCGTGATAATGCTTGCTGTGCCTTATTTTGTGGCAGACTCGGAAGCTCGTAATCTTTCACTTTATGCGGTGTCAAGGGATTATCATTTATATTTTGCCGAGCTTTTCGGACGTGTTCTTCCGCAGCTTCGTGAAAAATTTCCCGGTCATATTTTTGAAGGCTTTTCCGATCATTCGCCGATTGCGGAGATCAGCGCGGCGGCTATGTCGGGCATCGGCGTTATCGGTAAAAACCATATGCTGATAACAGAAAAATATTCTTCGTATGTATTTCTCGGCGAGATTATATGTGATATCAAGGCAGATATTCCGACGGGAAAAATCAAAAAATGTGAGATGTGCGGAGCATGTGAAAGGGCTTGTCCCGTGGGGCTTAACAAAGCTAAGTGTCTTTCGGCTCTTTCTCAAAAAAAGGGAACTCTCACAATGGAGGAGGAAGAAAAACTCATTTCTCTCGGCTCTGTTTGGGGGTGCGATATTTGCCAGAATGCCTGCCCTCATTCGCATAGGGCTTCGGATACAGAAATAGAATTTTTTCATCAAAAGCGTTTACCCTTTATAAAAACAGATACAATAGAAAATATGAGCGAAGAGGATTTTTCATCCCGCGCATATTCTTGGCGCGGAAAGGATGTTATCCTTCGAAATCTGAAGATCTTTGGGAGAGAAAATGAGCGATAGAAAAGGTCCCGAATATAATGAACTGAAGCGCGAAAACCGAAGACTGAGGCACAGGATAGACGAGCTGGAAGCCGAAAATGCACGCTTGCGCTCGGATGTGAGTCTGCAAAGCGGCAGAGATGGGATCGCCAAGCTATGGTGGCTTGAGGGAAGGCGTGAACGTCTTATGAATGTGCGCAATTATCCCAAATATTTGATCTCGCTTGTTAAAAGCACATCCTTTTGGATGCTGTGTCAAAGAGGTATCTCCTTCTTTCGCAAGTTCAGGCTGATCTCATGGATATTGCGTATTGTGACCCGCATCGTTATTTGGGCAGAGACCAGCGTTGCGTTTATCGCATGGATTTCGGCAACGATAGTAATACTGCCTTTTTTTGCTTTGCTTTCAGCGGTAAGCCTGTTTATAGCCCTTTTCAGAAGTAAAAATGCAAATAAGCATTTTGAAGAGCTGCTTGGCGGAAAAAAGGTATATATTTTGTTCGCCTCAAAAAAGCAGTTGTCCAAAAGGGGTGAGAAGGGCGCATTTTTTGCTCAGAATGCCCGTGAGCTTGCTTCCGAGGACTCTGTTTGTATTGTTGTTTCACCGCATTTTTTCGGAAGAGAAGGCATTGGAGGCAGTGATTTTTATGTTACCGCACGAAAGGAATCCGAAAATGTTTATATGGTAAGGAAAAATTATTATTTTATGCTTCGCCGCGTTGTGATAGAGCGCGTTGCATCTGAAATAATTTGTATATATTAGGAGGCAGAAATGCTTAAACTGATTCTGGGCGGTGCGGGATGCGGAAAGACACATCTCATAACCGAAATGATAAAAAAAGACGCCGAGTGCGGAAGGCGGTCCATATTGCTTGTGCCTGAGCAGGAGACGGTTGCAAGAGAGAGGGAAATGCTGAATCAGCTCCCCCCGTCCGCACAGCTTACTTTTGAGGTGCTTAATTTTACGCGCTTGGCAAACAGCGTTTTCAGAAAATACGGCGGCCTAACTTATAGCTATATAAGCGCGCCTGTCAAAGCCCTTGCCATGTGGAATACTCTTCGTCAGCTTTCTCCGCTTCTTTCGGAATACGGAAGGCAGAGCGGAGACTCGTCATTTGCTTCGCTGATGCTGTCCCAAGTTGAGGAATTTAAGGCATATTGCATATCGCCCGCTTCCATTGAAAGAGCGGCAAAGAAAGCCGCCGCCGGCAGTAAGCTTGCGGCAAAGCTCTCGGATATGGCTCTTATTTATTCGGCATATTCCGCGGCAATATCGGGACATGGCGCAGGTGATGCTTCGGATGATATCGGAAAGCTTGCCGAGAAGCTGAGGGAGCATGATTTTTTTGCAGATACCAATGTTTACATAGATTCGTTTACCAGCTTCACTGCGGCGGAAGAGAAAGTCATTTCTCATATTATCCGTCAGGCGGAGTGTACCTTTGTGTCGCTCTGCATTTCCCACGAGGGAACGCTCGGCGGTGTTCAATTTGAATGTGTTTCAAATACACTGCGCCGACTTGAAAGGCTGGCGGAGAAGTGCGGCTGTGATATTGAGCGTACAGTTCTTACGGAAAACCGAAGAACGGAAAATGAGTCTCTTTTGCGTCTTGGGGATGATATCTGGCGTTTTGATGCGAAGATCGGCGCTGGCTATACAGCCGACGGTGTTGAGCTGATAAAATGTACGAATGTTTATGAGGAAGCGGAGGCGGTCTGCTCCTTTGCTGCAAGGCTTGTGAGAGGCGGTATGCGTTACCGCGATATTGTTATCCTTGCGAGAAATATAAAAGCCTATGAGGGAATAATCGACAGTGCTCTCGATAAGGCGGATATACCTTATTTCATGTCAAAGACCGAGGATATCACCGCCATGCCTCTTGCCAAGCTTTTGCTTTGCGCTCTTAGGATCAAGAATATGGGTTGGCGCACGGAGGATGTTATAACATATATAAAAACAGGTCTTACGGGACTTGAGGTTCGCTCTGCCGATCTTTTTGAGCAATATATCTGGAAATGGAGCATAAGCGGAAATGCTTTCATCGGTGATGACTGGACGATGGATCCCGATTCATATTCGGCAGAGCCGAGCAAGCGCGGACGTGTTATTCTCGATGAGGTCAACAAGGCTCGCCGTGCTTTGCTTTCACCTCTTCTTGATCTTTTCGGAAAAATTGATCAGGCAGAGACAAATGAGGATATCTGCCGCGCTGTATTTGAATATATGGAGGAGCTTTCTCTTTCGGAAAAAATGAAAGCTTTTGCGGCAAAATGCCTTGAGCGCGGAGACAAAACGGGTGCTTCAGAGGCTTTGAGGCTTTACAACACTATCCTTGATGTTCTGGCGATACTTGCCGAATTTGACAGTGGCGAGAGCCACTATGACAGCGCGGATTTTGAGCAGGCTCTGCGTATAGTCCTTTCCGAAACGGAAATCGGCGTTATTCCCACCTCCTGCGATGAGGTGACTGTGGGCTCGGCATCGCTTATGCGTGCAGACAGCCCGAAATGCGTGATACTTATCGGTGTGAACGATGGTGTTTTTCCCGAAAATGTTGAAGAAAATCTTATGCTTTCGGACGAGGACAAGCAGTTTTTATCCGAGAACGGCATAGAGCTTTCAGGGGGCAGAGAGGAAAGATCCTCAGAGGAGCTTTTCTATGTTTACAGAGCCGTGACCGCGCCCTCTAAAAAACTGATAATGACATATTCCGCATCCGAGCTTCAGGGGGGGAAGGAGCTTCGACCGTCCCTCGCATTTGAAAGAACGAGACTTCTTCTCGGACTGCCTGTGACCGATTATGCGTCTCTTCCCCTTGAAGACAGACTTTGGAGCGAAAGGGTTGCCTTTGAATATACAACCTTGGCTGAGGGAGAGCTTGGAGAAGCTCTCGGACGGTATTTTTCCGCGCATGAGGAGTATTCCGACCGGCTTTCGGCTCTTTATATTCCCATTTGCGATAAGGAATGCAGAGTTCCGGGTGATATGGCAGATCTTATTTTCGGAAGACATATGTCCTTTTCTCCGTCAGCACTTGAAAACTATGTTAAATGTCATTTCAGATATTGGTGCGAATATGTTTTGCGCCTTCGCCGCGATGAGAAAAATATATTCCGCCTAAGCGATACCGGCTCTCTTATTCATGCACTGCTTGAAAAATTTATCAAAACCGTCACTGACGAAAACGGCTTTAATGCAGACCGTGCCGAGGAGGAATGTGACGAGCTTCTAAAGGAGCTTATGCGGCTTTATATAGAGGAGAATTTTCCTGAAAAGGATGCCAAAAGAGAGAGTGTTGCCCATGTTGTAAGGAAGCTTTCGCATCTTTCGCGCTTGGTGGCAAAAAATATCACGGCAGAGCTTCGAAAGAGCCGTTTTGTTCCTTCCTTCTTTGAACTGAGGATAAATGAAAAGGGAGAGGATGCTGTGAGACCTCTTGAATTTACTCTTGCGGATGGATCAACAGTCTCAATGCGAGGTGTTGTGGACAGAGTTGACCTGCTTCGTGAGGGTGAGGATGTTTATGTCAAGGTTGTTGACTATAAGACCGGTGCGAAGGAATTTTCTCTTGAAGAGATCAGAGAGGGTATAAATCTTCAAATGCTTCTTTATCTTTTCAGCATATGCACGGGCGAAAAAAACAAGGCGCTTATGGGATGCGGCGAAAACGGGAAGCTGAAGCCTGCGGGTGTTGTTTATCTTTCTTCGAAGATCGCCGCACTTCGGAGAATGAGCGGCACCGAAAGGGATGAAATTATAAAAGATGCGGACGGCAGTATTTCAAGGAGCGGTCTTCTGCTCTCGGATGAGAGGGTGCTGAGCGCGATAAATAACGATATGGATTTCAGATTTATCCTTTCGGATGCGAAAAGTGCCAAAAAGAAGCAGAAGTTTTTAAAGAGCGAGGAAGAATTTGACGAGATAAATCAGATGGTCGCTGATACTCTCATAGATATTTTCGGAAAGCTCAGAGAGGGCAATGCTTGCATTGAGCCGCGAAAGGACGGAGGCTATATGCCCTGTGACTTTTGCGGGATGAGCTCTGTATGCCGCAGATCTCATATAAAAGACATAGAGCAGGGAGGGGAGAAGGATGGCTGAATTTACAAAAGCTCAGAAAAAAGCTATTGAGACTGCTGACAAAACAGTGCTTGTCTCGGCGGCGGCAGGTTCGGGCAAGACAACAACGCTGACCGAACGCATAATTCGCACCCTGACAAATGAAGAAAATCCTGCTGATATCGGGCGTTTTCTCATCGTTACCTTTACCAAAGCCGCGGCGGCTGATCTGAAGAGCAAGATTTCGAGAGCTCTCGGTGAAGCTCTGGCTGAAAATCCTTCAAACCGCCATCTTTCACGTCAGATGATAAAGCTGGGCAGTGCCGATATTTGCACGATAGATTCGTTTTATCTCAGAGTTGTAAAGAGTAATTTTGAGCGGCTTGGACTGCCTGCAAGGCTTACGATGATGGATGAAAGCGAGCTGAAGGTCATGAAGCTCGGTCTGCTTGAAGAGGTCATAGAGTATTTTTATGAAACGCGCGGAGCTTCCTTCAGAGGCTTTATGGACTGCTTTATGGATTCACGAGGTGTGGTCAGCGCGGCAGGAGAGCTTTGCGATCTATATGACAAAAAGCTCAGCGGATATCCTGATTTTATAGAATTTCTCATCAAAAATGCGGAGGAGCTGGAGAAAGAAGCAACAATGCCCTTTTTCGAGACACGCGTAGGACTTGAGGTGAAGGCGAGAAGCCTTGAATTTTTTGATCACTGTGAAAAGGTTTATGCCGATGCGCTTGAAATGATAATGAGCGATGAAAAGGCAACGAAAGCATACGGTCCATCCTTCAAATATGACAGCGAGCACTTCGCTCTTACCCGACGTGCCATAGAAAACGGAGATTATAACGGGGCTGCTGCTGCGTTTTCGGGATATTCAAAGCTTGCTCTCGGCTCATATCCTCATGCTGATCAGATATATAACGAGTTCAGAAACCTGCGCACCGAATGTATTGAGGAATATGAAAGGCTTGGGGGATCATTCTTTGCTTCAAGCGAGAGTATACTTTCGCAGGACGCGCTGAAAACAGCGGATTTTTGCCGAAATCTCTATGATCTTTTGTCCGAATTCCATCGGCGCTTTGCCGAGGAGAAAATAAGCCGCGGAGGCTGTGACTTTACGGATAATAAGCGCTTCACTCTTAAGCTCTTTATCGGTGAGGACGGTATGCCTACTCCTCTTGCAAAGGAGTATTCCCAAAGATATGACGAGATCTATATCGATGAATATCAGGATACCGATCTTGTTCAGGATATGATCTTCAGCGCGATCTCAAAGCCAAATAACCGTTTTATGGTTGGAGACATCAAGCAGAGCATTTATCGCTTCCGAGGCGCTAATCCTTCGGTATTTGCTTCATATAAGAATACTTTTCCCGATGTTGACTCGTCATCGGAAAGCATGAATTGCGCCATATATATGTCGGAAAATTTCCGATGTGACAAGCCCGTTATCGATATTACCAACCGCATTTGCGGCTTCCTTTTTGAAAAGGGACCGAATAATATCGGTTATACCGAAAAGGACGCACTTATCTGCAAAAAGCGCACCGAGCCCGAAGGACGCGAAATGAAAACGGTGCGTTTTTCGATGATACGCGCCTATACCGCCTCTGCGCTTGCCAAAATGACGGAAGAGGAGCAGGAAAAATGTGCAGGCAAGGGCGGAGATCTTGAAGTGAAAGCAGTGGTAAGCGAAATATCAAGATTGCTAAGTGACCCGAATGAGACCTGCGAGGATCATGGCAAGCTTAGGAGAATAGAACCGCGGGATATTGCCATTCTCGCCCGTGACAACCGTGCGGCAAACAGCTTTGCCGCGGCTCTTGCGGAAAAGGGGATTCCTTGTTCCGCAAGGACAACCGTGAACTATTTTGAGAACCCTGAGGTTCTTCTTGTTATGAGCTTGCTGAATGTTATAGACAATCCTCAAAAGGATGTTTATCTTGCGGGAGTTCTGCGTTCTCCGCTTTTCGGATTTGGACTTGGTGAGCTTGTTGAGATAAGAAAAAAAGGAGAAGGTGCGATCTCTCTTTATGATGATCTCATCTATGCCTCAGTACATTCTGAAAGTGAGAGCCTGCGGGAGAAGATCGCCTTTTTCCTCAAAAAACTGGAGCTTTATCGGGAGCAGGCGAGACTTCTCCCCGTTGACAGGCTTCTGCGATTCCTCTATTCCGATACTCTGATGCTGTCCTTTGCAGGCGGTGATGATGAAGATGAGTCTTCGGATATAAATGAGAGCAGAGCAAATCTGCTTCTGCTCTATGACTATGCGAGAAGGTATGAGACAGGTTCATATAAGGGGCTTTACAGCTTTATTTGCTATATAAATGATATTATAGCTTCGGGTCAGACTGTAGAGCCGCCGGCAGCTTCGGGATCGTCAAATGTCGTCAGCGTTATGACGATCCATAATTCAAAGGGCCTTGAATTTCCGATCTGCTTTATCGTTTCAACCCACAAGGCTTTGGGCGGAAGGGGAAGCGATATAATCGAATTTGACCGTGAGCTTGGAATAGGTGTTCTTTTCGGAGATGAAAGCGGATTTGCAAGGATAGACAATGCCATACGCCGTGCAATAATCGCCAAAAACGAGCGTGAGGATCTCGAAGAAGAAATGCGCGTGCTTTATGTGGCGATGACGCGTGCACGCGAGAGGCTCTATATGAGCGCATATTCCTATTCGGATAACTGGGAGGAAGCGGCAAGGCTTCGTGCAAAATATGCGGATGAATATTCTGTCATGTCCTGCTCCAGCTATCTGCAATGGATTGCGGCGGTGTATTTTTCAATGGGTGAAGAAGAGAGGGGCATACTTGCTTTTGAGCGCCTTGAGCCATATGAGATACCCGATCATGCCGTAAAGGGCTCTGACGCCCAATTTGACACGGAGGAAAGTGACAAAGAAGAGAAAATAAATGCACTTTTCTCTAGGATTTCCGATCGTTTTTCCTTTGAATATCCTTATTCCCACTTATCCCGTCTGCCTGCAAAGCTTTCGGTTTCAAAGCTTTACCCCGAGGTGCTTGATCCCATTGATGCCGAAGAACCCTTTAATGGAGAGGTGTCACTGCGTGATAAGCCTGCTTTTCTCATTCCCAAAGCCGAGAGGGCGAGTGCGGCGGACAGAGGAACTGCCACGCATACCTTTATGCAGTTCTGCAATTTTGAAAATGCAGAAAAGAACGGTGTAAAAGAGGAGATCGCAAGGCTCTGTGAAATGGGTCTGCTTGCACGAGAAACTGCCGAGCTGATAAATATCTGCCATGTTGAAGAATTTTTTGAGAGTGGATTTTATCGATCGATGAAAAACGCCATGGAGCACGGAGGCAAGCTTTACCGAGAGCAGAGATTTAATATTGATTTGCCTGCCGCTGCCTTTACCTCGGATGAGGAATTCAAAGAACGGATAAGGGATGATAAGATAGTTGTTCAGGGCGTTATCGACCTTCTTTTCATTGATGAAAAAGGAGATATCACGCTTTGTGATTATAAGACCGACTATCTTGAGGAGGCAGAGCTGAATAGTTCTGCTCTTGCCGCAAAAAAACTCGGTGAAAGACATGGACTCCAGCTTTCTTATTACAGTACCGCCGTTCGCAAGATCTTTGGAAAAGAACCATCGAGAGTCTGCATTTATTCACTGCCTTTCGGAGAGGCTCTTGACATTCGTGTCTGGGACAGCATAGAATAATAATGTGCGGCTTTGCCGACACGGTTTTGCCATAAATATATTCGGGGCTGTCTCACTTATGTGATACAGCCCCAGAGCATATTTGTAAATGTTTTTAGCTTATTTGACGTATTTTTTGCAAAATAATTATTTCGGTATCTATAAAAGCTCGAAAACCAACTGCTAAACAATAATTTAGCAGAGAAGTAACAAACAGTTCATGAGATCCTTCGCCTTTGGCGAAGGATCTCAGTACTGAACT
>JAZOAL010000117.1:0-9567 GCA_045595425.1 Eubacteriales bacterium | reverse complement strand
TATTCAAATAAAAATCCGTCAAATCGTTTTAAAACGATTTGACGGATTTTTATTTGAATACAGTTTTTATTTTAGAAATTCGGGTAAAAACTCAGGGGAGATTGTGTTTGTCACATAGGAACGCAGTCGCTGAACAGTTGTTGTTTTACCGTAATATGAAAGTCCATGGCTTTTTGCCATCTCCTCGGTGAAATTCTCCATCAGATGCACCGAATTTTTGTAAAATGAACGGTTAAAATAATAAACGGTTGGTATCAGAAGCGGATTTTCAATTGAAATATCGCCCTTTTCTCTCACGATATCAAAGGTTATAATACCGCCGACATAATTATAGTCATTCTCCTGCTCTGCGGCAATATTTCCGAGTGAATAGACACAAAGCATTTTATGTCCGTCACCGTTTGGGCTCTCCACCCACTCTATGGGCTGAAGGACATGGGGATGGTGTCCTATAATAACGTCAACGCCGAGCCCCGCCATCATGCTTGCAAGATTTTTTTGGTTGGTATTGGGCTTGAAGCTGTATTCACTGCCCCAGTGCATCGAAACAAAAACAAGGTCTGCAAGGTCATTCGCCTTTATCACCTGCTCTCGTATAACCTCCTCATCCTCATAAGGAATAACGATATCAAAGCCCTTTTTCAGCGAAATACCGTTTGTGCTGTAGGTGAAGGAAAGAAACGCGATCTTAATTTCTTCCATTTCAACGATCCGAATATTATTAAAATCCTTTTCATTCAGATATCCGCCAATGGTGGTGACAGGCATGGTATTCCAGAATTCGATCGTGTCAACGAGCCCCTGGGAGCCTGCATCAAGCATATGGTTTGTTGCCAAGTTTACCACGTCAAATCCCGCCTCAACTATATCATAGGCAAGGTCCTGCGGAGAATTGAAATGGGGATAATCATCATAGCCGTATTCTTCGCCCGCAAGAGGTGTCTCCTGATTGATAAAGGCAACATCCGCGTTCTCGATTATCGGCTTTATATTCTCATATATCGGGGCGAAATTGTATTTTCTGCCGCCTTCAAGTGCAACGCTTTTGGCATCGCGAAAGTTTCCGTAATACATAATGTTGTCGCCGCATCCGGCAAAGGTCAGTGTCACATCGGGCGGATAGGGCTCGGGAAAAGAAATATCCAGCTTGCCGTGTTTTTCTTCTGACTTTATAATGTCGGGAGAGGCTGTCGGGTCATAGTCATTGCCGCAGGCACATAATGTAAGGAGAGCCATGAGCAGCAGTATAACCGATAATTTTTTCATAATCAGATCCCTGTCAGATTTTATTTATTTTTTTATTGTAAAGCTCAAATCCCTTGTTTACGGTAAATACGCCGAGCACGCCGAAGAGCACTCCGAGAAGGAGTCCCACGAGCACATCGGTGGGATAATGAACATATAGATATAGCCTTGAAAAAGCAATGACAAATGCAAGAATAAGAGCGGGGATCCCAAATTTTTTATCTCTTATCATAAGAACAGTTGCAACCTCAAATGAAGCAAGAGTATGCCCGGAAGGGAAGGAAAAATCAGCAAGAGGCTCAACGAGAAGAAACTCCTTGATGGCTTCATTCACCTCATAGGGACGAATCCTCGCAAAAAGCGGCTTCATGGTCATGTTTACCACCAAAAGTCCGATGATAAGAGCTACGCCCGCCATAAGACCTGTCTTTCTCGTCTTTTTGAAGAGAAGCAGAACTACAGCAACAATTATCCAGCCGATTCCGTGATCTGCAAAGGCTGTGATGACGGGAAGAACCGCATCCAGAAAACCGCATTTTATGGACTGGATGGCATTAAGGATCGGTATTTCAAAATTATTCAGAGCGTCAAACATATTTATGTCTCCGTTTTAATTATTTGTGCGGTCATAGACCAGATATTTCCCGTCAACATTACGCAAATAGAATATCGCATCCATCGTATCTCTGTAGTCCTCAAGGCGGCTTCTTTTAAGAACATGTGTCATTTTGATACGGCAAGAGAATGTATTCTCGTCATAGCGGTAGAATTCGCTTGCCTCTACGTCCTCAAAATGATAGCTGTCATGATCGATAACAGCCCATTGCAGGGTTGAGCGAATGGAATTATAAAGCTCGGTGTTCTTTTCGAAATAAGGTGTCAGCTTGCCGATAGCGCAATCATTCTGCATATAGGTTGCAAACATCTGTGCCGCTGCGATGACATGCTCGCTTTGCTCTGCGGCAAGAAGATCGTCATAGACAATTGCCGTTTCATAGCAGTTTTCCGCGCTGTTAAATGACAGCGAAAGCTCATTTCCTTCTGCATCTGTTGCTTTAAGTGTCGGATCGGTTGTTAGTCCGCTGAGGGTATAACGGGTATACAGGATACCTGCAACTCCCTCGGGCATATGCGCACAGCTTTCATGCTCGATATTATCCTCTGAAATATAGCTCTCGTCAAGGGCTATGCCGTTTACATAGGGTACCGCGCCCTTGGTTACCTTCAGAGATACGCTTTTTTCCGCGGGATAAAAGAGCTCGAAGCCGCTTAACGCATATTTTTTGAAGCCTTTATCGCTTTTCTCATCTGTTTCGGAGAGGACAAAGGATGCAATTTTTACATCATTGCCGTTTTCTGTGTATTTAACTATATATTTCGATGTTGTAAGATCCATTCCCGAAGAAATGTTATGATATGAGAGCGTTTTGCCTTCTGTGAGAGAGGTCAGATAGGCGGCGAGGGTCTCGTCTGACTCAAATTTGCTTTTGTTTAAGTCGGAAAATTTTATGATCGCCTCAAAATCTGTAGGGGCAAAATATTTTTCAAAGACTTCCTCGGCTGTATATTTTGGCTGGACGCTTTCGTAATCGGCAAGATATGATCGGATGGTGACCAGAGCTATAGCAAGTGCAGTGAGTGCCAATACCCAGCAAATTATGAGTATTATATAGAATTTTGGCATTTTCTTTTCGCTGTTATTCTGCATCTGCGGCACCTCCTTCATTCATCGGTGCGACCATAAAGAAAGTGGGCATATGACGGGGCGTTGTGAAAGCCTTGTATTTATTGACAAGACCGCGCTTTTGATATTGGTCTAGAGAATCGTAGTCATAGTCATATTTTTCATAGTAATTTTCATAATACATCATGGCAGATGAACCGCCGTCAAGCATTGCCGCGGTAACGGCACCGTGCTCGACCATAATGTCGATTATATCGTTGTGCGTTGCGCCGAGTGAGCTGGCGGTTCTGCCGTCTGTGACCAGCATTATCACAGCCCCGTCGGATCTCTGACCGATGGCGGTACGCTGAGCTGTTCCGTTGTTGCCCTCTGCATAATAGAAGGTTACATTTTCACCGTCCGAGGAGATCAGCACATTGCCGGTCTGGAAGGAGACTGCATCTCTGATGCCGAGACCGTCCGCTTCAGCCTTAGTCATGCCTTCGATAGCAATAAGCCTATTATTTTCGTCAAAACCGATAAAGGTTCGCTTTGTGCCGTCATTCCAAACACATTCTCCGCCGGAATAGGTAAGACCTATCGGATGTGAGCCTGTTCCAATTCCGCCGCTGTCGGGAAATTCGCCGCCGTTTATCGCGGCGATAGCGCCGCGATCTGCAGCTGCGTCAAAGATAGTTTTTCCGCGCTGGCTTGCGCTGTAATTATCGCTGGAGGTGCCTACAAATATCCTTGAGGGATCCTTTACGATCAGCATATAGGCTGTATATGTAGAGCCTTTCAAGGTTTTGAAGATCATGCCGTCCTTGGCGTTTTCCCATTCGTCTTCTTGAGTGGGCTCTCCGTTTTCTGCAGAATTTTTATAATAGTCTTCGATCGAAACAACATCGGTTTTCACGGCGGCACTTTGTGCCATGATCTCATTTATGGTTTCATCGTCAAGGAAAAGACCGGGAACCCATTTTGTGGCACTTGCCTGCTTTGCCGATAGAACCAGCAGGTTTCTTACCGTTTCACTGGGACCTTTTGCAATTGTAAGGCAAAGACCATATACAGCGAGAATGGCAAACACAAGGACAGAAGCCAAGACGATCATGATCCTGCCGAACATTTTTTTGCCTGACATGCGTTCCGATTTCGGTTTTCTGCGTTTATAGCCCGCATAATCAAGATAATCGCTTTGGCTGAAGCCTATGATCCTCTCCGGGGCTCTGCCTTTACTGTTATGGCTTGATTTTGGGGTCATAGTGTTGCCATTAAGGTTAAATATATCTTTTTCATCCATTTTGTTACCAGACCTTTATTTTTTCTTTTTTGAAGAGAACACCCATTCTCTCTGGATGCGGAAGGAGCATATAAAAAGAACGAGATCAACAGCCATTTTTATGAGAGTTGTTATGATAGGCACAGAATTACCTATTGACCTGTCAAGAAGCTCAACAGCCCCTATGGAGATGATCATTATCGGAATGGCAAGCGCATAGTATTTAATGACGGTTTTTGCTATACCTTCCGAATTTTTAAACACTTTTTTCTTATTAAGAATAAAATTTGTGACGGAGGAAACCGTTCTTGCCATAATGAAACACACGAGCCTTGCAAAACCACCCAAAAATCCGCCGAGAAAGGTAAGAGCGAGCCAAAAGCCCACATTATCAATTACCGATGCCGCCACCGAGCTTGCAAGAAACTTCAGTATCAGCGAATAGACTCTTATGGAATCTCGAACGGGGCGGAAATGGGAGGTTTGATTTTCTTCAATATATACGGTCTCTATTTGCTGTTCAGCGAGCTTTATCCCGTATTCGCGCAGACCGAGGAGCATATTTGTTTCGTATTCAAAGCGTTCTCCCTCGATTTTGCACATGGCAGACAGAATATCCCTCGGAAAGGCACGAAGTCCTGTTTGAGTATCCGATATTTTCATGCCGCAGCAGAGGCGAAAAACAAATGAGGTTATTCTATTGCCAAGTCTTGAACGTGCGGGAACATGCGAGAGCGAAAAATCGCGCACTCCGAGAACAAGCGCACCCGTTTGAAGCATTTTTTCGGAGCAATTTTTGACATCATTCGGCAGATGCTGATTATCGCCGTCAACGGTAACTACTCCAAGCCTGTCACTGCGGTTTTCGAGAAAATATGAAAAAGCGGTTTTAAGCGCCGCACCCTTGCCGCGATTGACCTTATGTGTCAGGATGGTACAGGATTTATGTACTGTCGGGTCGGGAAAATTTTCAAGCCTGTCCGCACGGCTTCCGTCATTTACAACGATTATGTCATTAAAGCCCTCTTTTTCAAGCCCTTCAATGACCTTCATCAGCTTTTCATCGGGGTTAAGTGAGGGGACAATTACGGTGATCTTTTCAAAAACGCTCATTTCAAACGTCCTTTCGGTATTGGAATAATTATGAGACGAAAAAGGGCAAAAAATGTTTCAAATAATTATAACATAAAACTGTATTAAAATCAACATAAAAAAATTTTGTATTTTTTAAATTGTTCACTAAAATTTGATATATTTTTTGCTAAAAATGTGTTATACTATAATAAAAGCGAAAAAAAGCAGGTAGTGAAGATGAATAATAACAGAAATTCGGGAGGCAGCTATCCACCGAATCGCGAGCAGAATTATACATATAACAGTAATCAAACAAAGCAGTATTCTAACGGTACGGGGCAAAATTCATATAGAAATCAGACCGCTCAGAATCAAAGTAGTTCTCAAAGACCGACAAGGTCAAATCCTTCGGTGCACAGGCATAGAAGTCAAGGTCAGGCAAGGCAATATCCGCCGAGGGGTAATTCAGGGGGCGGTCAGAGGCTTCAAGCCCAGTCTGCAAATATGAAACAGCCCATAAGCTGGATACCGCTCTTTGCCGCACTTTTGGTGCTGATGATAAGCGTTGGTGTTTTTTGCACGGTGCTTAACAGCCGCTCAAGGACAGCGAACGCCGGAGAGGACGATAATACAGACAATTCGGCAGGCAACCTTTTAAATCCCGACGGAAATGATGAAAACGGTGAAGAGGAAGCTTCGGATGGCGGCAAGATAACCGTTGCATATGCTTCTTCAAATGCCGCTACAGCCGAGCTTGGAGACAGTATAAAATCCGATTATGCCATTCTTATTGATCTTGAGAGCAATACGGTTACTGCACAGAAAAATCCGGATGCAACGATCTTTCCAGCATCGATGACTAAGATAATGACCCTCATAGTTGCATATGAAAACTGCAAGGATCTTGACGATACGTTTACAATTACAAATGAGATAACCGATCCGCTTTACAGAGCCAATGCAACTGTTGCTGGCTTTTCCGCCGGAGAGGAGGTAACCATACGCGATCTTCTGTACGGTGCTATACTTCCGTCCGGTGCTGATGCAACCGAAGCACTTGCCATTTATACCGCAGGATCTGCGGAGAATTTTGTTGAAATAATGAACCGCAAGGTTCTCCAGATGGGGCTTTCAAATACTCATTTTGTCAACACCAGCGGGCTTCATGAGGATGATCATTACACTACGCCTCATGAGATCGCGCTTATCCTTGAATATGCGCTTCAGATAGAGGAATGTCGTGAGATATTGTGCACATATCAGTATACCACAGAGCCCACTTCACAGCATCCACAGGGACTGCTGCTGACAAGTACTATGTTCAGCCGCATGGCAGGTGATGAATCGGGTGTTGCTGAAGTGCTTGGCGGAAAGACCGGATACACCAATGAAGGTCTGCATTGCCTTGCAAGCTATGCGAAGGTAGAAGGCGAGGGCGAGTATATTCTGGTCACTGCTCATGCTCCTTCAACATATGATCCTGTTAACGACTGTATAAATATTTATAAAAATCTCTTCGGTGAGGAATAAAAATCGATGTTATCTCACAAGTGTGTTGAGATAACATCGGGTTTTCGTTCTATAATTGAAAATGGGTCGGCTGCTGACAAATTAGCCGACCCATTATATTGTTTAAAATTAAATACCCATTACGGAATCGATCGGCAAGGACATAACAATACCTTTTGCCTTGCTGTTCACTCCGCAGCTCTCGCTGATACCGCGCATGATGTCAAGCTTGTTTTCAACCTCGGAAATGATAAGAACGATTTCCTTTTCGTCCTGCACGCTGAGACCCCAGAAGCCGGTGACCTCTTCGTTTCCGATGCGGCGGCTGTGGATAACGGTTCCGCCTCCTGCACCTGCGGCTCTGGCAGCCTCCATAACATCGCCGCTGAAGCCTCTGTTGACTATTGCTGCTATCAAAACATGTTTTGCTTCTGTCATAATATATCTATCCTTCCCATTACTGTTATCTGTGTTTTCTTCTGTGGCTTGGGTCAGTATCCGAAGCAGCAGGTTACTGGCACCGCTCAGCGGAATTGTGAATGCGATGCCGCTGTTGACGGTATCAAGCCGCAGCTCTGAATGAAGCTTGCCGAGCATTTTGTCACCGAGCGGTTTTTGCATCATGCTTACAAGCACACATTTGTCAATGCTGCCAAGTCCCAGCATATCCATGATCTGACTTGAAGCCGTGCCCTCTGCATTCAGACGGTATTGGATTGGCAAAGCTCCGCGGCGAAACATATCAGCCGCTTTGTCGGCGAGCTTTGGTGTAGTGATCAGCATAAGCAACTGAAATGAAGGGTTCTTTTCATTGTTCTCCATCAAAATGTTCCTCCTCAAGATCTATGATTTCATCGCCGATATCCGAAATTTCAGCATACTGGCGGATATTCTTTTCGCGTTTAGCTGTCTTGAAATTATAAACAAGTCCCATTATCTGTATTGCGATAAGAGGGGTAAGGGCAACAAGGGCTACCACGCCGAAGGCATCGGTCATGAGGTTTCCACCCAATGCCTGACAGGTTCCGATGCTGAGCGGCAGAAGAAATGTTGATGTCATGGGACCGCTTGCAACTCCTCCCGAGTCAAATGCTATACCTACGAATATTTTCGGTACAAATCTTGACATAACAAGAGCAATAACATATCCCGGGATAATGATGAACTGTATCGGAATTCCACAGAGAACTCGGAGCATTGCCAGACCGACGCTTATCGCAACACCGATGGACATACAGCGGTTCATGGCTTTTACCGAGATCGCACCGTCGGTGACATTCTCAACCTGATGATTTAGTACCTGAATAGCAGGCTCTGCTTTAACGATATAATAACCGATCAACATACCGAGAGGTACAAGGATCCACTTATATGTAAGCGATGCAAGTTCTTCTCCGAGAAATGAGCCGACAGGTGCAAAACCGACGTTTACTCCGCAAAGAAACAGAACAAGTCCCACATATGTATAAATAAGACCGACGCTGATACGCTTTAACTGTCTCTTCTGATAACGGTGGGTTATAAGCTGAAAAATAATAAAAACTGCAATGATCGGAAGAAGCGAAATGAGCACTTCTTCGGCATAGAGAGGCAGTCCTTTTGCAAAAACCATTGCAACGTCCTGCGTTGTCAGCACATTTGCAACATCCGCAAGCGAATAAACTGCTTCAGTGGGCTTAAAGAAACAGCCGAGAATGAGCACTGCAAGAATTGGACCGACACTTGAGAGTGCCACAAGACCAAAGCTGTCGCTGGCGGAGTTTTTGTCGCTTCTTACCGAGGCAAGACCAACACCGAGAGCCATGATAAAGGGGACTGTCATAGGGCCTGTGGTAACGCCTCCCGAGTCGAAGGCTACGGCAAGGAACTCCTTTGGAACAAAGAAGGATGCTCCGATGAGCAAAACATACAGAATAATGAGCATCTTTGAAAGGTCGATCTGAAATTTGATACGCAGTATAGCCAGGGCAAGGAAGATTCCGACTCCAACAGCAACTGTAAGTATCAGAACCTCATTCGGAACGGAGGGAACCTGCTCGGCAAGCACCTGCAGATCGGGCTCTGAAATGGTAATTATCGTTCCCATGATGAAGCCGATAAGAATTACCATCAGTATTTTACGGGTTTTGGAGATCTGAACACCGATACCCTCGCCAATGGGGGTCATCGCCATTTCTGCACCAAGCTGGAAAAATCCCATGCCCAAAATAAGCATTATGGCACCAACCAGGAACATCACAAGCTTCCCAAGCTCCATTGGTACAATAAAAACGCTGATAAGCAGCACTATTGCGGAGATCGGAAGAACCGCAGAAAGAGATTCCATTGTTTTTTCTTTTAATTTCGGATTCAATTCTGCACCAACTTTCTGTAGTTTTCTTTCATTTCGGTAAAATGACCTTATTACATAATATTATAACATGGTTTCTCGCACTTTGCAACATTTTTGTTGAATTGATTTAGGGCAATTATAAATTTAAGTGTTAAACAATAATTTGTCGTGCTGTTTGTAGAGTGACGAGTTAACAAATTTAGATGTACGAACGCAAGCCTTCTCTGTTAGAGAAGGCTAACGCTTGTCATCATCTGCCATAGTTCACCTTTCTACTCACCGACAAATTATTGTTTAACATTTAAAGTTTATTTTTTATAGATTGTCTGTTGACAAAATGCAGAAAATGTGATAGAATACCTAAGCATGGTAAGTGCCGTGCTTAAAATTTGAATATTTTTCGCAGCTTGGTTCCGGCATTTGCCGGATCAGAGGGAAGTTCGGTGAAAATCCGTCGCAACC
>JAZOAL010000116.1:0-2973 GCA_045595425.1 Eubacteriales bacterium | reverse complement strand
GATTAAAGGTGAGAATTTAGAGATTACTCCACCCGCCGATGTTCCTGCCGGAAGCCGCAAAGAGGGATCCAAAGGCTTCTACTGCGAGACCAAGGATACGTCTGTCTCTATCCGCTACCGCGGGCAATAGGGCTATCGTTGATGTGCGGGAAAAACGATTGAAAACAAATAATATTCGGCTCCGGTATCAATCTTGATATCTCCATGATATTTTTTGACGGTATCAATCACATTTGGAACGCCATTTCCATGATTGTTTCTGCGGATTTTTACATCAGCGCGTTGATTGGGAGAGGACAGCAGTTTTTTGTTGTAGGTGTTTGAAACTGATAAAGAAATGACACCGTCCTCATTGTGAAGAAAGGTAACATAGATTCGTTTTTCTGCGGACATATGTTCGCAGGCTTCAATTGCGTTGTTCAGTAGGTTGGAGAGGATTGTTACCAAATCCAGATCTGTAAATGGGATATTTGCGAGATTGTTTGCATTCAATATAAACAGGATGCCCTTTTCTTCGGCGTCGTTGTATTTCGCATTCAGAATGGCATTCGCCATGGGGTGACCGACATTGATTCTGTTTCTTCCATAGTCGGGACTGTCTGTAATCTTGTTGATAAATTCTTTTGCACGTCCGATCTCCTGAGTGTCCAGAAGGCTTTCAATAGCGATAATTTGGTTTCGAAATTCATGAGATCGTTTGCGCTGGTATTCGAGCTGCTCGTTGAGCAGATGATACGTTTCTGCCAATTTGATACTATTTGCTTCCACTATTTCATACTCTTTCAGTTTACGCTCCCTTTGAACTGTGCGCTGGATGAGAAATAACATCAGAAAATCGACAAAAAACAAGTAAGCGCCGGCAAACAGAAGAGTATAGGCCTGATACAGACCCGTAGATACACCGAATGTTGAGAATAAAGCAATCAAAATCACAAGTGTTGACAATAAAAGGAAAAAGAAAAGGAGCCATATTTTCTTGCTCAGATACTCTAAAGCTTGTATGGGCTTGAAATGATGATAAATGATCAGATTGATGAAAAAGAAAAGACATTGACTGAGGATTCCGAAAACAGCGTTTGGGAAAAAGCCAGAGGGATCTGTCTGAAAAATAGTACAGCTGATCTGTAACAGCATGAGCATCAGAAAATCGCAGGAAAGCAGAATCGTTTCCGTAATAAGGGTAAACAGGAAACTGAGCGATAGAGAAACATCAAATATGGCATAACTGAACAGAAACATAACGGGAAGAGTGAGGATGATTTTGACAATAAAATAGTCAGAAAAAATATAAGATAAGCCAATCACCGCAAACAACGCGAAGAAAAAACAAAGTAGGTAGAGGTGTTTTTTCAGAGAGCGGAAAAGGAAAAATGAGTGAAAAAAGAAAAGCTCGTTCAGCAGAGTGAAAGCGGATATGAGTATTCCTAAATAAAATGTAGCATCTGGCAGACCGTTCATAGACAGTTGTCCCCTGTAATAGATGAAATGAGTCGCTTTTCTAATCCTATTTTTTTGGAACGGGAAATCGGCAATCGAACATTTGTGTTTAGGATCAAACTGTCTTTTTGCACAGTTTTGACATAATGCAGATTCAATAGATAGCTTTGATGGATGCGATAAAAGGATAGCGTATATAGTTCCTTTTCTATCGTGGAAAGCCTTTCGTACATGGTATATTGGCTATTGTCCTTGAAATGAAAGGTCAAGCGATGCAGATTGCTTTCGACATAGATGAGATCCTTCGGGTCAAACACGGATTTTCCTTCTACAAATGAAAACATGAGGCGTTGATGCTTTTCTGCTTCGCGTTGTATGATTACTTCAAGACATTCCTGTATAGAGGGTTGAAGAGTTTTATTATCCTTCATGATATATCGAAGGGGTTCCGCACGATATCCATCCAGTGCGTAGTTTGCGTATGCGGTAATAAAAACAATATATGGATGCACGGGACGTTTATGCAAAAGGAGGGCGGTTTCAATACCGCTCTTTTTTGATTTGAAATCAATATCCAAAAAAACGATATCGTAATCTTTTCCAGCGGAAAGTAATTCTTCACCGCTGGTGTAAAGATCAATAGAGGAAGACTGATTCAAAACGGAAAATTGATCAGCAAGAATTGTAGACAGCTTGTCGCAAAAGACCTTTTCATCATCACAGATTGCAACATTCCAAGTACTCATAAGGATAGTTTATGGAATCTCTGGGGACTCTGCAAGTGAAAAGCAGGAAATTAAGTGTCAATTCTGCATTCAAATCAACCAAAACTGCAATGCCTATTTAAGATACGCATCGGTTGTCGATGAATATGATAAAAGGAGGAACGAAAATGGAGATTTCAGGAAGCCTTAGCAGTTATCCCTATGTATCACAAATGCCTCAAAAAAGTGAAAAAGGAAACAAGGCAGGCTTTGAGTTTGATGACAGCAGAAAAAATATGGATCCGCTGACCTATTACCGGAATCTTGCAAAGAGTTTTCCGGAAATCACATTTCGGCTTTCTGATAAGGAAAGTCTTATGAGAAGCGCAGATGGGCGTGGTCATGGATATTTGGGTGGACCGGGAGAGGCACGTATGTATCAGATAGGAGATCATTTTTCCGAACCATGTCAAACTAGTGTTGACATAGATGTGGCGGTGATACGGAGAATGCAGAAAGATCCGGAGTTTGAACGCATCATTTATAGTGAAATCGGACATACTGTACAGGTTCAACAGGATCGGGCAGACAGTTATGCAAGAGAAGGTATGCCTTATTTCTGTTTTGTTTTTGATGAGTATCAACTGACAACAGGGATATTCTCTCCCGGCATCAAATCGGCTCCGAATCGTTTCAGTACAGAAGAAGAGGTCCTTGAACTCTGGAAACAGGATGGCGAAAACGGGGGAAGTGGTAAAAAGCAGATGTTTCAGCATTATTATCATCAGGTAGAGGAAGACATGCTGGAAACCTTTATGAAGATGGTGGCGGA